>NZ_KV813764.1:32717-61846 GCF_001813735.1 Staphylococcus sp. HMSC068C09 | reverse complement strand
TTTTGATACCTTTAGCTAAATCATGATTACCGAGTTTTTTTAAAACGTTATCACCGATACCAATACCTGCACCTACTTCTTTAATATCAGTCTTTCTCTCAAAGACTTTGACATCATGCCCTTGTTCTTGTAAAAGTGCTGCAACCGTTAAACCTCCGATACCAGCACCTATCACTGCAACTTTCATTCTATTACACCTCAATATCTCTATTTATTAGATATATAGTAATTCCTACGTATCTTATCTTTTTTTATACCCAAACGTTCATAATCTTTTTTCATATTATCTGCAATTTTATCTGCCCACTCAATATCACTCGCATATTGATGAGACCCTGGATTTTTAGGATTCCATCTCATTTGATAAAGCGTAATTTGTTCGTTTTCAAAATATTGATGACGAATAAAAGCTGTACCGCCCATAATTGCTTTACTTGGTGTTGTCCAATTATGTTCTTTAGCATAACTATGACCAGTAGCAATGGCATCTTGATCAAATGCACCAATTCCAAAAAAATTATAGTATTTATGATTATTCTCTTTAATACCATTAGCCAGTTCGGATTGACCATTTGCTGTTTCTATGATTGCATGATTCATTAAATATATAATATTCACTTGATACTTATCTTGGGCTTTTAAAAATGTTTGAGCCTGATCTGTTAAAATACCTTTATTTTTAAGTATATGTTTTACCTCATCTTCATTCATTGGAACCGTTTTAGATAGATCCATATATTTTAAATCATTGTCTTTTTTAGAAATACTCATTGCTCTTTTCACTTCATTATTATTCGCTAGAACAAACTGATTATTTTTATCAATGGTATTTAATTGGTTCGATTGGGTTTGCTTTTGAAGGGCCTCTTGAAAACTGTATCTTCGATCATTACGTAGTATATCCTTATGATTGATACAAAGTAATACAATCAATATGATGAGAACAATAATAAAAAGTATAATAGATAAACGTAACTGATTACTATTTCTATATTTCATAAATTGAAATTCCTCTAATTGTCTTATTTAGATAACATACTGTATGCAACTATAATAGCAATAATGACGATGGCAAACGAAATATTAATAATAATTTTCATGCCCGTACGATCTCGAAATAAAACATTAAAAATAACAAGACTAATTGCCAATGAAACGGCAAACATTGCTATCGCTAACATTAATTTCATCATAATTAAAAATATAATTCCTAATACAACAAAAATATTAGAAATAATAGTCATTATTTTAATAATATTTGGATGAATAAGTCCTCTCTCCTTACACTTTAATTTATACACTCTACTTTATCATAATAGATGTATACTATATTTTACAAATTCATTTCTAAAAAAACTCCTCAACATAAGTCATTTCGTTCTTATATTAAGGAGTCGTATATATTCAATTTATTCTTTAGACATACCTTTAAGTAAATTTATCATGTACGTTAAGCTACGATTCATATCATCATCTTTTAATACACTCATTAAGCTTCGTATTGTCGTTTTGGCATTTGGACTTGCTTGATTAGCTACGTGTAAGCCACTATTAAGTTTATTTAAAAATTGACTTAGTTCTTTAACTTCTAAATTCCCAAGCATAAATACCATTGGAGCTAAATTTGTAATGAGTCCAGTATACATATCTTTATTTAATTCCGTAGCGAATTTATTTATAATAACTTGACGACCTTTAATACCACCGTTAATAGCATCTAAGAGTTTTGCATCATCTAAATTTTTAATAATACGAATAGCTTTTAAAATACTATCCTTATTTTCAACAATTGCATCTGTAACTTCATTCAAACTTTCCAACTTAAGTTGTTCTTTTGATTTTTCAAGACGATTAATTTTAGTTATTCTTTCAGCCATATTAATCCACCACATTTCCTGGGAAAATATAATCCTTACGTTTCCATTTTTTCTGAACTTGGACACTATATTGCGGATGACGATGTTTATCTACACGGAAATTCGTTGGATTTAAGGGAGATTTACCTTTTCTAGTTATAACCTCTAAACGACAATGTGTACGTTTATAAGATGGTGTGTGTGTAGCATAATCCACGTCACTATTAGTTAATTTATTTATAGCACCTATATCGCCATTACTCATAGCATCATTATTTAAAGGAATATATATTTCTTTTCCTTTAACTCTATCAGTAATTGTAGCAACTAAAGTAGCTTCTCCTGTATCAGAAATAAGTTTTACTTCTGCACCCTCATGGATATCGCGATCTTTGGCTAATTCAGGTGAAATTTCTACAAATGCGTGAGGCATTTTATATTTAATCATTTCTGTTTGATATGTCATATTTCCTTCATGGAAATGTTCTAGTACGCGACCATTATTTACATGTAAATCATATACTTCATCTTCTTTAAAGAAATTATCAAATGTTAATTCAAATAATTTTGCACGTTTATTATCGAAATTAAAGCCATCAAGATATAATGTAGGTTGATCTGTACCATCTGGTGCTACAGGCCATTGTAAACTGTTAAAACCTTCTAATCTTTCATAGCTAACACCTGAATAAGACGGTGTTAAGCGTGCAATTTCGTCCATGATTTCTGAAGGATGACTATAATTCCAATCAAAGCCCATTCTTTTAGCAATCAATTGGAAAATTACCCAGTCAGGTTTTGAGTCACCTAAAGGTGATAGTGCTTGATTAATACGTTGGATTCTACGCTCTGTATTTGTATATGTGCCATCTTTTTCTAATGAAGGACTAGCTGGTAACACAACATCTGCATACGTTGCTGTAAATGTTAAAAATTCATCTTGAACTACCAAAAATTCAACTTTTTCTAATGCAGATTGTACATAGTTAATATTTGAATCTACAATTCCAGTATCTTCACCATACAAATATAGTGAATGAATTTGTCCTTCATGAATACCATCCATCATTTGATGATTATCTCGACCAGGCGTTGGATTCAATGTAACACCATACTCTTTCTCAAATTTCGATCTAATTTCATCATTGTGTATCATTTGATAACCTGGAAATTGGTCCGGCATACTTCCCATATCACTTGCACCTTGAACATTATTGTGGCCACGTAATGGATAAGCCCCTGTGCCAGGTCTTCTATAGTTACCTGTTACAAGAAGAAGATTTGAAATTGCTGTACTTGTATCACTACCAATATCTTGTTGTGTGACACCCATTGCCCAACAAATAGCTACAGATTCTGCTTTTGCGCATTCTTCCGCAAAACTAATTAATCGCGCTTTTGAAATTCCTGTAACCTCTTCAGTATATTCTAATGAAAATGGAGTTAATGACTCATAATACTCATCAAAATTGTCAACCCACTCTTTAATAAATTCAATATCATGTAAATGATGATCGATAATATATTTTGTCACAGCGCTCAACCATACTAAGTCCGTACCAGGTTTAGGTTGATAAAATTCATCTGCACGTTCAGCCATTTCATGTTTACGAATATCAAAGACATGCATTCTTTGTCCAAACAATTTCTGTGCACGTTTAATTCTTGAAGCAATAACTGGATGTGCTTCTGCTGTATTTGTACCAATAAGTACCGTCATAGCTGCTTTTTCCAAGTCATCAATAGAACCTGAGTCCCCGCCATGTCCTACCGTTCTAAATAATCCTTTTGTAGCAGGTGCTTGACAATATCTCGAACAATTATCAATATTATTTGAACCAAATACTTGGCGAGAAAGTTTTTGCATTAAGTATGACTCTTCATTTGTACCTTTTGAAGAGGCGATAAATGCTAGGTGATCGCCACCATATTCATTTTTAATGCGCTTAAAGTTCTTTTCTATAACATCGAGGGCTTCTTCCCATTCAACCTCATGAAATTCACCATTTTTACGTACTAAAGGTTTAGTTAAACGTTGATCCGAATTAATGTGTCCCCACGAGAATTTGCCTTTTACACAAGTAGAGATTTTATTTGCTGGAGAGTCGTGTGATGGTTGAACTTTTAAGATTTCTCTATCTTTTGTCCATACATCAAATGAACATCCTACACCACAATATGTACATACTGTTTTAGTTTTGTTAATTCTTTCTTTACGCATCTCTGCTTCAGAATCCGACACAGCAAATAACAATCCATCACCTGGTTCAGCTTTTTTAGTTAAATCAATCATAGCTGCTAATGAACCCGGTTCTGTATCAGTTAAATATCCTGCATTGCCCTCCATATTGACTTCCATCATTGCATTACATGGACACACTGTCGCACATTGACCACATGATACACAAGACGATTCATTTATTGGAACATCATTATCCCAAATCACACGTGGGTGCTCACGATCCCAATCTATAGAAAGTGTTTCGTTAACTTCCACATCTTGACATGCTTCTACACATCTACCACATAGGATACATTGGTCTGGGTCATAACGATAGAAAGGACCATAATCTTTCTCATAAGGCTTTGTTTTATATTCATATGATTGTTCTTGTAATCCCCATGCATCCATTGCATTGTGAATCTCACAATCACCGTTATTATAATCACATACTGTACAATACAGCATATGTTTTTCTAAAATTCTATCTAATGCTTCTTTTTGGCTAGCTTTCACTCGTTTATTTTGAGTATTGACTGACATCGGACGGTCAACTACTGTACTACACGCTCGTTCAACTTTACCATCAATTTCAACCATGCAAGTATCACAGGTTTGAATTGGACCCATGGATTCGTTATAGCAAATTGAAGGAACGAAAGTATCACGAGATTTAATAAATTCAAGTAAATTTGTTCCAGGTTCTACAAGGTAATCCACATCATCTAGGGTTAAAACTAAATGTTCTTGCATTGCTTTCCCCACCTTATATTTATATTCCATAAACAACCAATTTCGTTAAGATTCTGTATTATTTCCCCATATTCAATACAGAATTAATATTATTGTATAACTAAAATCATATAATGTTAAGGCTTTCAATCATATCTATTGACCTTTCTTTATTCTTTTAAATAAAGAATATACTTTTAAATTTTTATATCTTTAAATAAAAAATCTGAGACCTATAAATTAGTCTCAGATTTTTTAATTGCTATATATTTTTTTTATTTTTTCAAATTATTATTTAATACCTCTGTCATTTGCACTTTTGAACTTTCATTAGGAATAAAATACCATAATCCATCATTTTGAATACTACCTGTCCCTTCTAGCTGATGACGATTAACTGTATCATTAGCCTCTTTATAATGACTTCTAATTTCATTTAAATCCCCTAATGTTAAATCAGTTGTGACGTTCTTTTGAATTTGAGTAATTAATGATGGCAAATGTGTAATCGCTGAAGAACTAACCATTTTATTTGCCATAGCTTGTAAAACTAGTTGTTGACGTTCTTGACGTCCAAAATCACCACCTGCACCTGTTTCTTTACGACTTCTAATAAATGCCATGGCTGTATCTCCATCAACATGAGTAGATTGCCCTTTAGTAAATGTTGTACCTTGAACTGTAAATGTATCATTACTTACTATGTTAACACCGCCTACCGAATCAATCATGTCGTGTAATCCATCCATATCAATAGTAGCGTAGTGGTCTATTGGCACATTCATTAGTTTTTCTAATGATTTAACAGCCATGGTAGGCCCCCCATAAGCGTAAGCATGATTTATTTTTTCAGTTGTACCTCTTCCTACGATTTCTGCTTGAGTATCACGTGGAATACTTACAAGCTCAGTCGTTTTTTTCTTTGGATTCACTGATAAAATCATTATTGTATCACTACGTTCACCATCATTTGTGCTTTTACGTTGTGCATTAGAGTCAACACCAAATAAGGCAATTGTAAATGGATCTCCATTTTTTAAATTAACATTATGAGAACGCAATTCAGATTGTTGACGATGAAGCGGGTTATGAATTTTATTACCTGTTATCAATATCGTTGTCGCGATAACGGCTACAGTAACGACAGCTAACACAACAAGTATACTAATAATCCATTTCATTATTTTACTAGAGGAACGTTTTTTTCTATCAGGACGTTGCATCTTCCTCCTCCTATTCTACTTATATTAAAATATATCTCCATTATTATATATTAAATGATTTAATTTACTATACAACTTTAGTAGGAAATATATTAAATAACTAAGAAGAGAAGGATTAGTGTTTATCATTAATAATAGCTAATATCTCCTCGTAGCACCCTTTATTACTAATAATAAAGGGGCCACCTTTAGCGAAATCAAGATGTTGTCCATCCATCTGTGTCATCACTAATCCTAATTCTCTGGCGAATAAAAACTGTGCTGCGATATCCCAAGGTTTAGGATTAGTATTAAAATGTGCTCCAAATTGTCCTTTTATCACTCGCACTGAATCTAATCCGCAAGCTCCTATATATCTCACACTAAAAGACGATTGATACAAAGCTTTCCTTAATTTTTCATTCACGTATTCTGAACCAAATGAAACAATAGTATCTTTAAGCGATAATACTTCTGGAGACTCAAGTTTGACATTATTCATGAAGGCCCCCTTACCTTCAATTGCTTTATATATTATTTTATGAGCGTAGTCATAAATATAAGATAATTTAGGTTGTCCATTTTCAAAGTAAGCTAAAATAATACAATAATCTTCTTGTTGTTTCACTAAATTGGCTGTTCCATCAATAGGGTCCATAATCCAAAGGTGTCCCTGATAAGGTTCAATACCCTCATTATTTTTTTCTTCAGCTAATAACTGATGTGTAGGAAAATACTTTTCCAGATAGGCCTCGAAATCATTTTGTATTTGTTTATCTACATTTGTAACTAAATCGAATCGATTTTCTTTTGTTTCTGTAACCATGTTTTTAATTAAATTAGGAATAATACCATCTAAATGTTGGAACCAATCCGTAATATGTTTATCTATAAATTGAAGTTGTTGTTTTTGCATGATGTCACCTCAACGTTTTTATTCATCTTATCATATAACATATTATTTTTTTTAAATAAAAAATCGGCTAGTCATTTGCTAGCCGACAAAATAGAAAGGAAAGTAAGTAATAAATATTGAAGATGTTTCGATGTAACCCGAACGATTCACCTTGAGCTATCTGTTATACAGCCCCTACCCCTTTGTTTGAAATCGTTCTACCCTGTTACAAATACTATATTAGCATAATTATCTAATGATTGTAAGCGTTTTCTAAATAAAAATAGTTTATTATTACACTTCCAATCAACTTATTACTAAAAATGTCTTGAATCTCAGTCTTATGTTATAATTAATGTAATATGTAATGTTCATAGGTGGTGAGTATATTGAATAAAATGGAAAGACAAAATCAAATTATTTCATTAATTCAACAAGGACATAAAATCAATGCGTCTGATTTAGCAAAACAATTTAATGTCTCTACCCGTACAATTACTAGAGATATTGATGATTTAGAATCTAAAGGAGTTCATATATACGCTCATAAAGGAAGACGCGGTGGATATGAAATTCAAAATACTGATCATTATTTTCATCTTAAATTAAATGAATCCGAACTTATTGCACTATTTTTAACTTTGCAAGAAAGTCAATCTCACTCTACATTACCTTACACTCAAGACATTCATTCAATTATGAACCAATGTTTAAAAACACCTAATACACAAATGCTAAAAATACTGAAACATATCTCCAATAATATTAAATTAGAAGATACACATTCTCTAACATTACCACATTTGTTTTCAGATATTTTAATTTATAGTAACGAAAGACATGTTATGCTTGTTGACTTTTCAGAAAATAATGAAATTACTGCAGAAAATGTGATATTCATCGGCTTACTGTGCCGTAACGGTCAATGGTTTGCTATTGTTTATGAAATTGGATTCGGTAGAACTCGTGAATTATCAATATTGAATATTGTTGATATTTCTTATTCATTTGAAAAAAAAATTCAAACATACGATATTACTATTCATAACTATAAGGAATTTCTACAACCTAAAAACAATGAATAAAGTGAGTATTGAAGAAATTTTCGTGTATTCTCACTTTCATTCTCAAATACTAAATGCTTACATACCAAATATCCTTAACACCCTCTTTTAAAGGATGAGTATACCATGCATTATAAAACCTTAATATACGATCAACACATTTTAATTCAATTATTAATTTTACTAGAAAAAGCTAAATATTATTATTTTATGGACATAGCACATTTATCTTTGGGAATTAAAGATTACAATAATTTTATTAATCATTGTCGTGCGCATTTTAAACATAATCAAATAAATAGTATTTCATCTCATTGTTCTGATTCACAAACGTATTGCTTCGAACAATACAATGAATTGATGACTCATTTAAAACAAATCCCTCTTCAAAATTTTAAAAATGGAAATTTAATCGTCGATTTGCAAGAACGTCAAAATCATATTTATAAAGTTTATAATCAAATTAATAATTATCAATAACCTTATTTTTTCGATAAGTTTAGTAGGTAAATTGTCATTGTAATTTATAGTATGTATAATAATGCTTGATTAATATTAAGTAAAAACTGCATACTGTTTTTTAATTCACGAAATAATGTCATATTGGTGGGAGAATATCACATTATTTCGGTAATCCTGTTACGTAAACCTTTACTTAACTTAATCACTTTACAGTTATTTATCGATATTTGTGGGAATTTAGATGTAATATATGATGTATTCACATGCCTAGATAGAGATGTTTTCATTTTCATCTATCTATTTATGATGAAAGAAAAACTTTTAATAAATTAGGTGATTGGATGACAAATATTTTAAGTAGGATAGATGAAGTCTACGCTTCGTCTTCTAAAAGTGAACAGAAACTTTCACGTTTCATATTAAATTCTCCACATAAATTAGTTTCAATGTCTAATGAAGCGATTGCAGATGAGCTTAATATTAGTGTGTCTACTATGAATCGTTATAGTCAAAAATTAATTAATCAAAATTTTAAAGCTATACGCGATGAAATTAAGCAATGGTTTCCTAAACAAGTCACACCGTATAATATCAAGTTAGTAGAAAATGAATCAGTAGAAAGCTTAAAACAAAAATTATATTTTCAAACTAAAGCGTCGTTAAAACAAAGTAATCATTTTATAGATCACCAAACTATTGACGCTATTTGCGAAACATTTAAACAGGCACATACCATTTTTCTATATGGTTATGGGAGTTCATACGTGTGTGCGCTTGAATTTTATCAGAAATTATCCCGTATTGGTCTCAATATTCAATTAGTTCAAGATACACATTTACTAACTACAATGTTGTCTACACATAATAAAAATGATTGTGTCGTTTTTATTACCCATAGTGGTGAACAGAGCGAACTACAAGCAATGGTAAAAGTCGTTAAAGATTTTAACCTTTCAATGATTACAATTACAAGTTCTAACAATAATTCAATTGCAAAAGATTCTGATTTAGTTTTAACGTATAATGAAGATTATAAAAACGAACTGTGTATGAGTGCGACAACTGCATTATTTGCACAATTATATACGATTGATATTATATTTTACCGCTTTATAGCACGTAATTATCACGCTTCTTTAGACTATATGACACAGTCAAAGATTTCATTAGATAATTACCACAAGTATTTATCAAAAATTGAATTTAAACATTAATAAAAAAGGAGTGGGATAAAACTCATTGTTCCACTTCATTCCCAACTTATGTTGGGCGTCGACGTTCTTTTTGAATGACTTTATGTTGGGGTCTCGGTCTACAATTAAAAAAACTTGATATTAGTCTATGTTTAATTTAGGGATTTACTATCCAAACGTTAAAAAATCTGAGACGTTTATGCACGTCTCAGATTTTTTATTATATATTTTTATCGTTATTTTACTCTTTTTATAGCATCATTTTTGTGATGACCGCGAATAAAGTAATACACTGTAACCCCTGCTAAGACAATAATACCTATAACCACTGAAATAACTGTGTCTTTATTAAATAACATACCAATTAAAACAATGAGTAAAAAGATAATTGTCATAACACTAGAAATTGTGCCTCCTGGCATTTTAAATGGATGATTTTCAACCTGTTCTGGATGTAATTTTCTGAAACGAATATGACTGATTAAAATCATAAACCATGGAATCATACCTGGTAAAATAGATGCACTATAAACATACACGAAAATACTATCAGCGCCTTTTATAAATAAAGGTAAAATAACATTTAATAATGCTCCAATTAAAATACCAATTGCAATAGTTAATACAGGATAAAATGGCACACCATTTTTCATTACACGTGTAAAGATTTTAGGCATTTGCCCTTTTTGAGCAAGTGTATATATCATACGACTTGCACTAAAAATACCAGAGTTACATCCTGATAATGCAGCAGTTAATACAACAAAGTTGATTAAACCTGCGGCAAATGTAATACCAATTTTAGAGAATGTAGCTACAAAAGGACTACCAATACTTTCTAATTGATTCCAAGGGTATATTGAAACAATAACAAAAATAGCACCTATGTAAAAAATTAATATACGCCATATAACACCATTTACAGCACTTTTAATATTCTTTTGAGGATTCTTTGTTTCACCTGCAGTAATACCAATTAGCTCAACCCCTTGATAAGAACCAATAACGATTGAAAGTGCAAAGAAGAAACCAACTAATCCATTTGGCATAAATCCACCATGTTTCCATAAGTTAGAAATACCGATAGGGTGTCCTCCATTACCAATTCCAAAGAAAATCAATCCTAATCCAGCAATAATCATTAATACAATTGTTACCACTTTTATCATTGCAAACCAAAACTCAAATTCTCCAAACGCTTTAACTGAAGCTAAGTTTGCTATTAATAATAATACTACTGCAATCACGCCTGGTATCCATTGTGGTAAATGAGGGAACCAATAATTCATATACTCACCTACGGCAATGACTTCACTCATCCCAACGACAATCCATTGGAATATATTACTCCACGCTGTCATATAGCCAGCAGCTGGATGTATGTATTCACTAGCAAATGTTGCAAATGAACCTGTTGTTGGATTTAAATAAATCATTTCTCCCATTGCTCTCATTATTAAAAATAAGAATATCCCTGCGATTAAATACGCAAAAATAACTGATGGTCCAGTCCATTTAATTGTACTTGTTGCCCCCATAAATAAACCTACACCGATTGTCCCACCCAGCGCAATCATTCTAATTTGACGTGCACTCAGTCCCCTATGTAATTCATTATTATCCATAAAAATACCCCATCTCTATTTGGACTAAGGTGCGATACTTTTAACCTTTAGAAAATATTTATTACGTTTTCTTAGTCGACATATCCTTTACCTTATTGAAGTTATTATACTATAATTTTCAGAAAATAAAATATATTTTTTAAATTCTGTCGAAAGCGATTTCGTCAATTTACTTAAATTTTTTTACTTTTTGCAAAAATGAATAATCTAATATTTGTGTTATTGGGTTATTTTTAGTTGAGAATCATATTACTAAATTAATATATTTAATTGATACTTTAGCAGTATGCTATACTGCTTATATAGACTTAAAGGAGTTTAACCTTATGCAGCATTTATTAAAAAAGGATATGAAGGTATCTATTATTTTTGCTATTGTGTTCTTTTTACTGAACTTTTTTAGTGAACAACAACACATGGTAAGTTTGCTTATACTACGAACGCTTTTAGCAACTTTAGTATTTTTCTTACTATACTTAATTGTATTTTCAATCTTTAATTCTGATCAACGTAAAATAAAATTTAGTATTACTTTATCTATCGCTGTTATAATCTTTTTAATTATAGGAACATTATTATCTTCTCCAAAGTTCGGTGTTTTAACAGGAATCTGTGTAGGTATTATTGCGGGATTTATATGGGAATGGATTGAAAAAAGAAAAGGAGAATAAATATATATGTCAGTCACTATTGGTATAATATTAATTATTGTTTTATTATTTTTAAGTCTCATACCAAATTATAATGCAATGAAACAAGCTAAATCTCAAGGATCTAAAAGCACTAGATTTACCGTAATGGTAGGTATTGATGCGATTTTAATTGTTTTATTAGTCTTTACAATTATTCTAAAAATAATTATTTAATAAAAAAGGAACCTTAGAAAAAGGTTCCTTTTTTATTCTTATATTGGTCAATCACTTTATAATTTGCCTTGTAACAAAAAGAAATACGCTATAAAAGCAAGTATAAGATATATCATTGATCCTATCATGAATGAACGTATACGAACTCTAAAAGGAATACGTTTATTAAATATTGGACCTAAAACAAGATTTCCTATTCCGATAATAATGGGTCCAGCTAAAAAGAAGATGATTAATTGCCACGACATGTCATTCACACATGACCCTTTTCAAAAAAACGATTTATAATTTCTTCGCCATTTAAATCTTTACCAATATATGGAATAGTTGAGAAATCTTGTTTTTGAGTCATATCATTTGTATTTACTATAACATCTAATCCAGCGCGAAAAGCAGCTGTAGCACCATTTACAGAGTCTTCAATAGCTAAACAATGAGTTGGAGAATAATTAAGTTGCTGAACAGCAGTCAAATAAAGTTCTGGCTCTGGTTTTACATATTCTACACTTTCTCTCCCAACAATAATATTTATATATTCATCTAAACCTAAACTCTTAAATACTGGAAAAATATCCTTTTTATAACTACTTGTCGCAATTGCCATAGGAATATGACGTTGCTTCAAGTATTTCATTAATTGTTTAATCGTAGGATTAATTTCTAATTGATTACTTGTTTGATGATGTTCTTTATAAATAATTTCTTTATTATCTTTTCCAATCGTCTGTTCCAAATATTCGTGTAAATCCTTTGCTTCTCCACCAATATTTTCACGGTAAAAATCGAGTGTAATTGGTGTTGCTTTATGACTAATTAAATGCTTATTAATAATATTAAATAAATGTTGTTCAGTATCGACAATTGTACCATCAAAATCGAATACTATTGCTTTATACATGATATTTCTCCTTTAAACTTAATATTATAGGTAAGTTTAACATATTACATTAACGTTTAGACCAATATTTGGCAAGAATAGGTCCAGAAATATTATGAACAAAACTGAATACAGCTCCTGGCACTGCTGCTAGTGGACTAAAATGTACAGTTGCCAAAGACACAGCTAAACCTGAATTTTGCATTCCAACTTCAATAGAAACGGCCTTTTTGTCTCTTCTATCAAGTTTGAATACATGCGCTAAAACATAACCTAATAAATAGCCCACTACATTATGTAAAATGACTACAATAAAAATAAGGAATCCAGTTTTAAGAATTTGTGATTTACTCCCTCCAACAACAGCCGCTAAAATCAATGAAATCGCTACTACAGAAATAATTGGTAAAATTTTAGTAGCTTCCCGAGTTACTTTTTTGGAAGCAAGTTGTAAAAGGAATCCTATGATTATTGGTAATAAAACAACTTGAATGACCGACCATAACATACTTAAAAATGATACATGTAACCACTCATGAGCAAATAAATAAATTAAAGCCGGTGTTACAAATGGTGCTAATAAAGTAGATACACTTGTAATCGCTACAGATAACGCGACATTAGCATTAGCTAGATAACTCATGACATTACTTGATGTTCCGCCAGGACAACATCCAACTAAAATCACTCCAATTGCTAACTCAGCTGGTAAATTAAATATTTTAGCAATAGTATAGGCCAAGGTAGGCATAATAGTGAATTGTAAGATCACTCCGATAATAACAGACCTCGGCTCTTTAAAAACTAATTTAAAGTCACTAGGTTTAATTGTCATTCCCATGCCTAACATCACAATTCCTAATAGCCATGGGACGAATTGACCCATCGTCGCTAGTTGAGTTGGAAATATAAAACCTATAATAGCAGCAATAAACATCCATAATAAAAATGTCTTAGTTGCAAATTCACTTACTTTACTTAACATGATGTCACCCTCTTATTTTAAATAATGAAATAAGAGTATCACAGGAGAAAAAGTAAAACAATGAATTTTCAGAATATTTAAAATATGTATGTCTTTATTTTTTCTTTTTTAAATAGAGTTACGAATATATTACAAAAATATTAAATTAAAATTCATTCAAAAGTCGTAGTGATAATCATAATAAAGAGTGATACAATCAGACTGTATATGGGAACGACGTGTTTCATTTTAAGAATGATAATGACATGAAGACTACATATTATTAAGAATTGGGAGGTTCTTGCATGTGGATAGATAAATTTGAAACTTACATTCTAAATATTGTAGGTTTGCAATCAAGATCGACTAAAAGACAATTAATGAAAATTTGCAGAAATGTTCAATTTTGCGAATCATTTCAATACAACATTATTAAATATAACAATACTCCAGCCCTTGAAATCAGCTTGCCTAAACAACAATTACCCTATTTCATTAGTTTTTTAAGTTTTTACCAAATTTCTATTTACCAAATTCTTTCTTCTAGAAATACACACATCTTATTGGATTCTGGACAATATTATTCTTCTTCTAAACGCTTTAATTTATGTATAGATGGATTACAAGATGCTTTTATTAAAGATAAAGTTATTGATATAATGACATATTTCTCTAATCAATATGATTTAACTTATACATTAAACAATAATTATGCTAGCGTATGTTGTAAACCAGAAATATTCTCGAAACTCATTCAGTTTATTGCTTGTCGAAATATTGATATTTTATCAGCCACATATAAAGCTCGCGCATTACATAATGCACGTATTTCTTAGAATAGTTAAAGGGTCGAAACAAAATGTTTCGACCCTTTTAGTATCTTATTTTTTGTCATTTTCATCAAATACTAAGTGTTCAAATGCTTCTCGTACTTGTGGTACGGTCATCCCTACAACTACTTGTACATTCTTACCACTTTTTACAAGTCCATGTGACATTTGTTGATGTGTAAAATATGCAGTATCTTCTACTTTTGATTCGTCATTAACAGTTAAGCGTAAACGTGTTGTACAATTTGTCACATCTTTAATATTTTCTTTTCCACCTAAACCTTCTAAATAATAATATGCTTTTTCTTCATATTCATTACTAGGCTCAAAACCTGAAGTGTCTGTACTATCTTCACCTTTTTTCTCTTTATAATCTTTTTTAGAAAATAGTTTCACTTCTTCTTCAGCACGACGTCCTGGTAATGGAATATCAAATTTTAAAATAAGATATCTAAATACAAAGAAGTAAATTGCTGAGAAAATTAAACCAATAATAACTTGAGCTACATAAGTCATCCAGTGATTTTGTCCAAGTGGAATCCAGTTTGTTGCAATAAAGTCAAGTAGTCCTCCACCCATATTACCAACTACTCCAAAACCATACATGATTGTATCCATTGTTGCAGCTAATAATGCATGAATAACAAATAAGAATGGTGCAATAAATAAAAATGTAAATTCTAATGGTTCTGTAATACCAACTACAACAGCAGTTAATGTAGCAGGTATCAATAATGCAGCTACTTTTTTACGATTTTCTTTAGGTGTTGTAGAATACATTGCTAAAGCAATACCAATTGCGCCAAATACTTTACCATTACCTTGAAGCATGAAACCATAATGGAATTGATCTTTTAATGGTTTGCTACTTTCGGCAAATTGATTTAAATGTCTAAACCATTCTGCTTTTAAACCATCTTTTGCTACAACTGGACCTACTTCAATTGGTGCATAAACAAAATGGTGAAGTCCAGTAGGTATTAATACACGTTCTAAGAAATGGTATAACCATACGCCTATATAACCAGAAGCAATAATGAAGTGTTGTAATGATTCAATTCCGCTTTGAATCGTTGGCCACACTACACATGTAATGGCTGCTACAGGTAACATAACAAAGAATGAAATAGTGACTACAAATGTTAAACCTTGGAAAACACCAAGCATTTCAGGTAATTTCTTACTGTAATATCTATTATGTATCCAAGTTACAATAGCTGAAATAATGATACCACCTAAAATATTAGTATCTAATGTTGGAATACCTGCAATTGCTTTTAAACCCGTAACATTTTCAACACCTTTTTGTAAGTTTGCACCAAACGTATGTGGCCATTGCGTTAAAATGGTATTGATAAATGTATTAAACATTAAGTAACCCATTAAAGCTGCTAATGCTGCGTGACCTGGTGCTTTTTTAGCAAGTGAAATTGGTAAACCTACTACAAATACAATTTCCATGTGATTAAAGATAACCCAACCACCAGATTCAATGACTGACCAAAATTTAAACCAAAATGTGTGACTGTCTGCCAAACCACCCATTATTGTTGGGTTTTTAAATAGTGTTGCAAACCCCAATATAATCCCGAAGAATGCAAACATTAATACTGGAACTATCATTGCGCTCCCAAAACGTTTTATTGCGTTCATATGCTGACCCCCAAATCTAAATATCATAGTTAATCATATGATATTGCACTTTTTTAAGCGCTTTCTTAATATCTTATCTTAACTCTATTATAGTAAACGCTTTCATATGTACAATGATATTGACTCATTTTGAAATATTTTTGTATAATCAGTTTATATTTTCTATAGATGAAAAAATTTTCAATATTATAACTTGAGGTGTTTATATGTTATTAGATGAGAGAGTTAATGCTAACTTTGATAAATTAAATGACAATGATCTTCATATAGCTCATTTTGTTAATACACATATAGAACAATGTAAAACTTTAAAAATACAAGAACTATCACAATATACACATGCATCAAACGCAACTATTCATCGTTTCACACGTAAATTAGGCTTTGATGGCTATAGTGATTTTAAATCTTATTTAAAATTTGAAAGTCAATCTTTACATGAAGTTCCTACCGATTCAATCAAACAATTTAAACAAGAAATTGAAACAACATTTACTTACCTAGAAAGAGTAAATTTTAACCTTATTACTGAAAAAATTGATAAAGCTACCAATGTATACTTATATGGTACTGGACGAGCTCAGAAAAATGTAGCTGAAGAAGCACAACGTATCTTATTAACTATGCATAAAAATGTAATTGTATTGCATGATGAACATGAGATTAAAATGGTACTTAACTACTCTAATGAAGATGACTTATTTTTTGTGATTTCTTTATCTGGAGAAACTCACCAATTAACTGAGATTACTAATTTACTTCAATTGCGCCAACGTTATTTTATTTCTGTTACAACCATGAAAGACAATACATTAGCACAAAAGGCAAATTATAATGTTTACGTTTCTAGCCATACATTTTATTTATACAATGATATAGATTATTCTAGCTTTATTAATTATCATATCTTTTTTGAAACGCTACTAAGAAAATATAATGAGCGAAAAGAAAACGGTGAATTACAATAAATAAAAAGACCTATTAAGTAATAACTGACTTTTACTCAATAGGTCTTTTCATTTTAATTAAAGTAACATATCATTGTCCTCTACATATTGATCTAAAACTTCATTCATTCGATCAAACATTAATTCTAAACCATGTGCAGTAGAATCATGATATTCTTTCTTTTTATGTTTATATTCTAAAGCCGTTAAACGACGTTCTTTTTCTACTATAGATTGATAGTAAAAGAACATTTGCGTACCGCCTGATTCACGCTCTTCAAATTCTACTTCAATAACATCTTGACTATCGCTTAATTCTGGCATTCCAATAGTCATTTTGATGTATTCATCGGATACTAATTCTTCATATTTACCTTGAATTACATTTTGTTTACCATTACGAGCATCTACTATTCGATATTGTCCACCTTCATGAATATCTGCATCAAATAATTTATTTGTTCGTTGGGAGGTCATAAACCATTGCTTTAATAAGTTTATATCTGTCCAAGCACTATAAACCAATTCTGGAGAATATTTAAATAAACGCTCAATATGAATCTCAACTTGTTCATTTTCTACATTATATTTTGCCACTCATCTCACCTACTTTCACTCTTAGTTATATTTTAACGCATTTATAAATACTACCAAAATTTCAACTATCAGAAATTAAAAAAAATATAAATTTAGATGATTTTAACTTGTTATATATCATTTATTTCGTCTTAAGACGTGGAAATCTAAATACAATTGCTAGAATTCCACAAATGCCTAATAAAATTGAATAAATACAATATGGCAACATACTAAAAGGAGATATTCCAGCAACACCCGCTGCTGCAATAAGTTGAGGGCTATAGGGTAACAGACCTTGAAAACATCCAGCAAAAATATCAAGAAGACTTGCTGATTTACGAGGATCTACTTCATACTCGTCGGCAATATTTTTAGCCAATGGTCCTGACATAATAATTGAAATTGTGTTATTTGCTGTAGCGATATCCGCTACACTCACAAGACTAGCGATACCAAATTCAGCACCACGTTTCGATTTCACTTTCGATTTCACAAAATTAAGCAACCATTCTACACCGCCATTATGTTGAATAAGACCAACAAGCCCACCAATAAGTAAAGCTATAATTGCAATATCTTCCATTCCAATAATTCCTTTTGATATAGCAGTTAATAAACCTTTCCAATTGAAAGAACCATCAATAAGACCAATGATTCCAGAAAGTATAGTACCACTAATTAAAACTACGATAACATTCACACCAATGACGGCTAAAACAAGCACTAAAATATAAGGAATGACTTTCACTAAGTTATAATCATATTGCTTAGAATGATCAATATGTACACCATTTGTTAAGAAAAATAAAATGATAATTGTTAGAATTGCACCTGGTAAAACAATCCAAAAATTAACTTTAAACTTATCGCTCATTTTTGTTTTTTGAGTACGTACTGCTGCTATTGTGGTATCTGATATCATTGATAAATTATCACCAAACATCGCACCGCCTACTACTGTTCCCATCGCTAACATAGCTGAAATATCAGTTGCCTGAGAAAATCCAAATCCTACAGGTGCAAGTGCTGCAATAGTTCCAACTGAGGTTCCCATAGAGATAGAGACAAACATACAAATTATAAACAATCCTACAATAATAAAATTTTGTGGTATGAGTGATAGTCCTAAATTAACTGTAGACGTGACACCACCCATTTTTTCAGCAGTAGTTGAAAATGCACCTGCTAAGATAAAGATGAAAACCATTAGGACAATATTTGAATGCCCTGCCCCTTGAGTAAATATTTCAATCTTTTTTGAAAATTTTTCTTTTCTATTCATCATTAATGCTACAATCACAGTAATCGTTATCGCAACATTTAAAGGCATATTACTAAAATCTCCAGTAGCGATTCCTATTCCTAAAAATAATGCAATAAATAGCACAAGAGGTAGTAGTGCCCATGCATGCCCTTTATTCCCTTCTTCCATATTTAACCTACTTTCCTTAATACTAATTGAATTTATATTTAAAGGTACAAGATTCATATATCATCGTCAATACAATTACATGTAAAATTCATATTATTATGATTCTGGACGTTTAATTGTAAATGTGTCTCCGAGTTTAGAATAATTATTTCCCGCTAAACGTGCTACGGGTTTAAGCTGATTAAAATCAATTTTACTATCCTCAAAATAGACATCTTCATTTATATGATACATAACAACTTCTCCTATAATTAAATCCGCACCATCATTTTTAGTACCTAATTGAATCATTTGATCTAATTTACATTCAAAACGAATATTAGCTTCTTTCACAGCAGGCGTCTGTATAATAGATGAACTGATAAGAGTCAATGATGTGCGTTCTAATTCATTGTCTTCGTATTTTAAAGGTGCAGCCGTCTCATTGATATCTTCAATATTGAATTCATCTGTAATATGCACAACAAATTCTTTTGTTTTTTCAATATTTATAGCAGTATCTTTACGCTTACCATTACTTCTTTGTGCTGCAATTGCTATCATAGGTGGCTTATTATTCACTACATTGAAAAAGCTAAATGGTGCACCGTTTAAATTACCTTTTTCATCTTCCGATGTTACAAACGCAATAGGTCTAGGTATAACTGAACCACTTAATAATTTATAATTTTGAATATCTGATAATTGATTTGGATTAATCCCTTTCATTTTTAATTCTCCTTTATAAAATAAAAAGCGAGAGATTTCTAAAAATCTCTCGCCAGTATACTTAACGTTTAACTAAATTAGTCGATTTGAATACCACCAGTAACGCTATGAACTTGACCAGTTAAATAACTACCATCTTCTGAAGCAAATAACACATATGGTCCCACACATTCAACAGGTTGACCTGCACGGCCTAGTGGAGTAGCTTGGCCAAATTCTGGTATTGCTGATTGAGGTTGTCCACCACTGATTTGTAAAGGTGACCAAAATGGTCCTGGCGCTACACTATTCACTCTAATACCTTTATCTCCAAATTCTTCAGAAAGACTTTTTGTTAATGAAATAATTGCTGCTTTAGAAGCGGCATAATCATGTAAAATTGCAGCTGGTTTATACCCTTGTACTGAAGATGTCGTTGTAATTGAAGCACCTGGTTTTAAATATTTAGTTGCTGCTTGAGCAGTCCAAAAAATTGGATACACATTTGTTTCAAATGTTTCAGCAAATTGTTCAGTTGTAAATCCATGAATATCATCATGATACTGTTGATGACCCGCAACAAGAGTAATGTTGTCTAAGCCACCTAATTCATTATAAGCTTGTTCTACTAAATCATAGTTAAACTGCTCATTTCTCACATCTCCAGGGATAAGTACTGCTTTTCTTCCAGTTTTTTCGATGACTTCTTTAACTTCTTGTGCATCTTGTTCTTCACTTGGTAAGTAGTTAAGAACTACATCAGCGCCTTCTTTAGCATAAGCAATTGCTGCTGCACGTCCAATACCTGAATCGCCACCAGTTACCAACATTTTATAATCTTGTAAACGACCATGACCTTCATATGATTCTTCACCACAATCTGGTTTAGGTGACATTTTATATTGATAACCTGGTGTTTCTTGTTCTTGTTTTTTATAATCAGAATCTTTAAATTTAGTTCTTGGATCTTGTGCACCCATTAAAATCATCTCCTATTTAATTACTCAACATTGGTTTACCACGTTAAGTAGTAATTAAATCATAATTCTAAAATTTTCTAATAAATATTATGCTAATAATTGATAAATCAGTTCTATAAAATAATCAGGTGTTTTTTCTAAAATACGTTCATCTGGATTGTATTTTGGATGATGTAAATCATATTCGCTATTCGATCCAATAAATGCAAACACACCTGGATGATGCTCTAATAAACCAGAAAAATCTTCTCCAATTGTATATGGATGTTCTAAATCAATTACTGTGTATCCTACTTTTTTTGCCGCTTCTTTAGCATGTTTTGTAAGCTCTACGTCATTAATAACTGCGCCTGGTAAACGTGTATAAATTAATTCAATCTCTATATTAAATAATTGTTCTAATCCTTTAGCAATATCATGCATACGTTGTTCAATATAATCTTGTACTTCAGGTTTGAATGAACGTACCGTGCCTTGAACATAAGCATTATCTGCAATAACATTCCAAGTATTACCTGAAGACACTTCTCCTATTGTAATGACAGCACTATCAAAGGCAGATAAATTACGACTAATAATTGTTTGCAAACTTGTAATTAATTGCCCTAACGCCATTACAGGGTCATTGCCTTGCTCTGGCTTGGCAGCATGAGCTCCTTTGCCATGAATTTTAAATTCAAAACGATCTACAGCAGACGTAATAGGACCTGATTTAATTGCAAATTCTCCAATATCTAATGTTGGAGAATTGTGAAATCCAATAATCGCTTGTACATCATCTAGTGCATTGGTTTTAGCCATGACTTTAGCTCCATATCCAAGTTCTTCGGCTGGCTGAAATAAAAACCTTACTCTTCCATTTAATTGTTCTTCTTCTTCTTTTAACTTGGTAGCAATAGCTAAGATACTAGCCATGTGAATATCATGTCCACAAGCATGCATCACTCCATCATTAGTAGAAGTAAAGTCTTGACTAACTTGCTCCTGAATAGGTAACGCATCAATATCAGTACGAACAGCGATACACTTTTCTCCTTGTCCTATTTCTGCTACTAGACCCGTTTCCATTGGAATGTCAATCATTTTAATATTGTATGAAGTTAATATATCTTTTATACGTTGCGTCGTTTTATATTCGTATTTTGATAACTCAGGATATTGATGAAACATGCGTCTCCATTTTACAACGTCGTTAAAACTTGTCATCAATGTCACTTCCCTTTCTCTAAGTCCAATAAAATGTTGTATAGTCTATAGTATCATAATTGTCAAACTTTTCTTATAACTAAATAAGAGTAGATACCCATTACTTAGAATGGTGGACTACTCTTATCTAAAAGTTCACTTCGATTTTTAAAATAACTACTCTATAAAATGGTGAATAAAATTCGCTGCAAGTTGAGCAGTACGATGATCAATATCATAATTTGGATTAACTTCAGCAATACTAATAGAAGACGTTTTTTCACTTAATATGACGCGTTTACCTATATCAAATACAGAATGAGGATTCAATCCGAGTACAGTAGGTTCACTTACTCCAGGCGCAAATGCACTATCGATGGCGTCCATACTAATTGTAAACATAATCGTTTCATGCTGATGAATAAAACGTTCGATTTTATCTTTAATGGTTGGAGACAAATCATTTAAAATTTCATCTGCATATACATAGATAATTCCTTTTTCTTCAGCATATTCATATAAAGAACGTGTATTTCTACCTTGAGATAAACCTAAAACTAAGTAATCAATATTATCATCTTTTTCTAAAATTTGTCTGAACATTGTACCAGAATTAGATTGTACATCAGCACGCGTCTCGAAATGTGAATCGATATTAATAATGCCAATAGAAGCATCAGGATAAATGTGTCTCGTTGCTAGATATTGTGCGTATGCGATATCATGTCCTCCACCAATAAAAAAAGATTGGTGATGCTGTTGAATAACTCGAGCAGCCAAACGCCCCATTTCTTCTTGAACTTCACTTAGAGAACCTTTTGTATATTCTACATTTCCATAATCAACAAGAGATTCACATTCACTTAAATCCGGTAATTGGGCAAAAGCTTTTTTTATTTCGTCTGGTCCTTTTTTAGTACCAATTCTTCCTTCATTCAGTTCAATCCCTTTATCAACGGCATAGCCTAACAAACCTACACCAACTTTATCAAATTGATTTTCTATATTTTCTAAATTAGCAAATGTGACGGTCTGAAAATGCTTAAACTGCTTAGGATCATTTTGACTATCTACTCTTCCTTTCCATAATTTTGGATTGCTTTTACTGTACATAATATTAGACGCCTCCTAATTATTTAAGGTTACCTTAATCATATAACATATTTTATACAATCAATACCCATTTTTATTAAATTATTCACTCTTTAATTTATGATTCAGACATTAAATATTAGTTTCAAAAATTTAAAAATAATTCAATACTATTACATTTTAATGATATTTAAAATGGACAATTTATTTATCCCCTTGTAATATGTATAATATTAAGGAAAGAATATATATGGTTACCCTAATGGAGGTTACATACATGAAGACGAAACGTATTTCAGGATTTCAATGGGCTTTAACAATTTTTGTATTTTTTGTTGTTACAATGGCATTGTCTTTAATCCTGCGAGACTTTCAAGCATCTATTGGTATTAAACGTTTTGTGTTTAGTATTAATAATTTAGCGCCTTTTATTGCTGCAATAATTTGTATTATTGCATTTAAAAATAAGCGTACTCAACTAGCTGGTTTGAATTTCTCTATTGATATTAGAGTTATTGAACGTATAATACTTGCATTAATTTTGCCACTCATTATTTTTATTATTGGAATGATGAGTTTCAATAGATTTGCTGATAGTTTTATTTTATTACAAGCCAATGATTTATCAGTATCTGTATTTACAATTATTGTTGGTCATATTTTCATGGCTTTCTTTGCTGAATTTGGATTCCGTTCATATTTACAAAATATTGTTGAAAGTAAAGTCAATACATTTTTTGCTTCAATCATTGTAGGTTTAATGTATTCTATTTGGACTATTAACACAACATATGGAATGCAATATGCAGGTTATCACTTCTTATATACATTTATGTTTTCAATGATTGTCGGTGAATTAATTAGAGCAACTAAAGGTCGTACGATTTATATTGCAATGCTATTCCATGCTGCAATGACATTTGCTCAAGTATTCTTATTTAGCGAAGAAACTGGCGACTTATTCTCTATGAAAGTCATTGCTTTAAGTACTACAATTGTTGGTATTATTTTCATTCTTTTAAGTTTAGTCATTCGCTTTATCTTATATAAAACAACAAACCAATCATTAGATGAAGTAGAACCTAATAATTATTTAGACCATGTAAATGATGACACAGATGATTCAAATAAGACATCTAATAGTGAATTGGATAAAAAAGAAACGTCACATCAATCGTTACAAGAAAATAATGTGACTCATACACAGACTAATGAATCTGAAGTCCAAGACGATGATCATCATTTAAAATCATCTTCTAAATATACAGAAGATAGACGCTCATCTGTAGTGGATAATGTAAAAGAAGAAATCAATGACATCCATAAATCTAATAAATAAAAGGAGAGGAACTTAAACATGTTCCTCTCTTTTTTACTTCTTATTAATTACTTTAATTCCTTCTTGAGTGCCAATAATCGCTTGTGTTGTCATATCTAAAAAATAACCTGTTTCTAGCACACCTGTGAGATGAATTAAAAATTCATGTAATTGATAAGGATCTATCTTACTTTTTAATTCACAGTCTAAAATATAATTTCCATTATCGGTAATAAATGGTATATCCTCATTCATTCTTCGTTCGACTGAGATATCATGATATGCTTCAATTTTTTTAGATACAAGTAACCAGTTAAATTTATCAACTTCAATAGGTAATTTGAAGGTTTCACCTAAGTAATTTACCATTTTACTTTCGTCTGCTAAAACGATAAATTTTCTTGCCATTTCATCAATGACTTTCTCTCTGAATAAGGCACCACCGCCTCCCTTAATAAGGTTTAAATCTGAATCAATTTCATCTGCACCATCAATAGCTAAATCTATATAAGTAATATCATTAATATCAACCACATTAATATTATATTGTTTAGCAAGAAATTCACTTTTATTAGATGTACATACACCTGTAACATTTAAATTATCTTGTTGAATACGCTCTGCAATCTTAGGAATCAATAGTTCAATTGTACTTCCTGTTCCAATTCCAAGAATCATATTATCTTGGATTTGAGCTACTGCATCATCTGTCGTCATTAATTTGAGTTCTTTCGCATCCTTCATCGGTACTATAACTCCTTTTCATATACTCATTTATTATTTTACACTAGCCTTTTTAAAATACCTAGGTCTATTTTACATTCATTTAATTTATCAAAAGATATTTTTATACTTTTTAAAAATATAGTAAAATAACAGATATGATAAAAAAGGAGACCATAACATGATTCCCGTATATGCTATTTCAACTGGTAAAATTGAAACTTTAAACTATGATCAAAAACGTCCAATGCATTCTGCTTTAAATAAAACAATGTTTTCTGGAAAAATGTGGTTATCTTATACAGGGTTCAGTGAGGATGAACAAGCTTATAAGGACCATGGTGGTCCACACAAAGCTGTTTGTTGTTTTAGTAAGAAAAATTATGCAATGTATAAAGATGATATTAATATACTACCTGATTATGCAATGTTTGGTGAAAATTTAACTCTCGTTGACCTTGATGAAAATGATGTGTATTTTGGAAATCAATATCAATTAGGAGAGGCAATTGTAGAAGTTTCTGAAATACGTGAACCTTGCTGGAAGATTCAAAGAAAGTATGGTATTAAACATTTAGTTAAGCGGATGTCTTCCTCAGGTAAAACAGGATTTTATATGCGTGTTTTAAAAGAAGGTTATGTGCAGCAACAAGATCATTTATTACTCCTTAAAACTGCTGAATCTCCTACACGCTTATCTGTTCAAAATTTGAATGATATTTATTATAATGACCGTGAAAATATAGATCGTTTAAATAAAGCTATTAATAATCCTTACTTATCTCCTAAACGTATTGAAAAATTGAAATTATTAAAAGAAAAAGCAATGAATAAATAGAAACATACCACTATCACTTAATGTCATAGTGGTATGTTTCTGAATAAAAATAAAGTTATTTTTCTGAAATATGATATATTGTCTTCGCATAAAATGGAACATTAGCTTTTAGAATTGACTTAGCTTTATTGCCTTCATTATTAATATCATTAGGTAAGTATTGTGTTTCTAGCGCTACACCTGAATGAGGTTTATAAATATTAAAATCACTCTTCCATTCTGATGTATCATTAAAAGTAAAAATTACTATATTAGTCATTGTTGTTTCTACATCTAACGCAAACTCGTTATTTTCAACGATAAGACGATGATGACCAATATCAAATGGGTGATCGAGACCTTTATTAAAATATATTTGTTCTTTAATTTGTTTATCTTCAGAATTAAAAATATCTTGAAATTGAATAGGTCGATGATTAAATCGTTCTAATAAATCAATAGGCTGTTGACTGGAAATAAGATGGTTCTGATCAATAGGATACATTTTTAATTGTTCACTTATTATAGAGTGATTATCAATGACATTATTATCTCTATTTAGATTAAAGTACACATGATTTGTAGGATTGAATAATGTATCTTCATTTGATGTTGCTTCATATTCAATCGTCCAGCGATGTTCAACATCATATGTATGTATAACCTTAATCATCATATCTCCAGGATAACCATCCTCTTTTGATTGTATCTGAAGTTTAAATATAACTTTAATATTTGTTATATTATTTTGTATTTCATAATCAAACAACCGTCTGTCTAAACCATTACTACCGCCGTGAAGTTGATTAGTCATTTCATTTTCTTCCAATTGATAATATTTATTGTTCAAATTAAAAGAAGCATTTTCAATACGTCCTGCATATCGTCCAATAGTAGCTCCAAATTTATATGGATTTTCAGGGTAAAATTCATCCGCTTCTACTTTATTACCTAACACAATATTATTATCATGATATTTCCAACACACAATTCGTGCTCCATAGTTTGTAAATACAATATACGTATCGTCATTATCTATTTTAATTAAATCTATACCATGATTTTGTTTCTCTACTTCAACTATCATTACTTACGTCTCCCTCTCAACACGCTTGATCAGGCTCTATTTGGTAAAATCATTATTAATACGCCAATAATGCATACAACAGCACCTAAGACATCATACTTATCTGGAATTTGTTTATCAAATACAAATGACCATATGATACTCATTATAATAAACACTCCGCCATATGCCGCATAGACACGTCCAAAGGTTGGAAACACTTGAAATGTAGCAATCACACCATATAAGACAAGCACTAGTCCACCAATCCACCCTAACCAACTTGATTGTCCTTCCCTTAACCACAACCAAATTAGATAGCCTCCACCAATTTCACAGAGACCTGATAATACAAAAATAAATATTGAATATATCATTTCTTTATTCACCAACTTTTGAAAAGTTAGTTTCATTGTAGCAAACTGCTTTAAATTTCATCTATTACTTTTAAACTTTGACTTTATCATCAATACATATTGTTACACTTTTTTAATTAATATTCCATAGGTTTTATATAAATTTAAAAATGTAAACGCTATCTATTAAATGTTTTTTCATTCTCTATCAATGCATTTAATATTTTCTAACTCTAACATTTTCCACTATAATAAAATTATTAAAAAATTTAGACAAGCATCCAAATGATTCATTTAAAGAAAGAGGTATTTATATTGGACTTTGTAAATAAACCAACAATTGAAACGGCTAAATCTTTATTAGGCGTTAAAATTAGTTATCAAGATCAAACACAAACTTATAGTGGCTATATTGTCGAAACAGAAGCTTATTTAGGTTTTAAAGATAAAGCAGCACATGGATTTGGTGGGAAACAAACGCCTAAAGTCACTTCTTTATATCAACGTGGTGGAACCATATATGGCCATGTTATGCATACGCATTTGCTTATTAATTTAGTAACACGTGAAGAAGGTATCCCAGAAGGTGTCTTAATACGTGCAGTTGAACCTGAAGATGGTATCGAAACTATGAAAATCAACCGAAATAAATCTGGTTTCGAACTTACAAATGGGCCAGGAAAGTGGACTAAAGCATTTAATATTCCTAGAGCAATAGATGGTTCAACAATTAATCAATGTCGTTTATCTATTGATGTAAAGAATAGAAAATTTCCTAGAGAGATTGAAGAAAGTGCACGTATAGGTATCCCAAATAAAGGTGAATGGACAGAAAAACACTTAAGATATACTGTTAAAGGAAATCCATATGTCTCTAGAATGAGAAAATCTGATTGTCTATTACCAGAAGAAACATGGAAGTAACACCTCATTCAATAAAAAAATCGCTTTTGAAAAGGTCATCCTTCTTCAAAAGCGATTAATATTATCCACGTTCAACTTTTAAATGTCTTTGTTCTATCCAAGACATTAACTTACTATCAAACACAATTTTACTTTGTTTTAAATCATTAATATCTTTAGCATCTAACATTGTCATAATAGATTTCATATGGTCTATAAATGATTCTACATATTCAATGGTACTAGTAATACCAGCATGTTCAACTTGATTTAAAAATGGACGTGACATGCCAACAGCTTTTGCACCTAAAGCTAAACTTTTAATTGCATCTAAAGGTGTGCGTAATCCACCACTTGCAAATACATTTAGTTTATCTTGATAACTTATACTTTCAAGTAGTGATTCTACAGTCGATTGGCCCCAATTTGAAAGGTAATCCATGTCTTTATTTGAACGACGCTCATTTTCTATCGTGACAAAATTAGTGCCACCCTTTCCACTCACATCTACATACGTCACGCCTATATTTACTAAAGATTGTAGTAATTCTTTACTCATGCCAAATCCTACTTCTTTAATGATAACAGGTACACTCACGCGTTG
>NZ_KV813764.1:0-32617 GCF_001813735.1 Staphylococcus sp. HMSC068C09 | reverse complement strand
ACAATTGCTTCCACATTTTCTAACCATGTCGAAAACTCTCTATTCCCTTCTGGCATCACTAATTCTTGTGGTGCGTTCACATGTACTTGTAAAGCTTGTGCGTCTAATAATTCAACTGCTTTAACAGCTTTATCTACTGGTACATCTGCACCTACATTACTAAATATAATGCCCTCAGGGTTTGTTTTACGTACAATACTAAATGATTCAGCCATCTTAGGATTTCTTAAAGCTGCATGTGTAGATCCTACAGCCATAGCTAAGCCTGTTTCTCTAGCAACGACTGCTAACTTTTCATTAATTGTCTTAGTCCAATCACTTCCACCTGTCATTGCATTAATGTACAAGGGAAATGTCATATCAAAATTTGAAGTATGACTCGTTAAATCCACTTGATTCACATTGATATTTGGAATTGAATGATGTACAAACCTCATACGGTCAAAATCTGATTGAGGGACATCTTGTTGTGCCATTGCAATTTCTACATGTTCATTTTTTCTTTGCTCTCTTTGGATATCACTCATGTAACAACCTACTTTCCTTAAACTATGTTCTATATTAAAACCACTTTTTCTTTTTAAAGAAGAGAATTAATGCAATTGAAATGAGTAACATTATAGTTAAACAAATAAAATAACCATAATGCCATTTTAACTCTGGCATATATTCAAAGTTCATTCCATATACGCCTACTATAAATGTTAAAGGAGAAAATATAACTGACACGAGTGTCAATACTTGCATAATACTATTCATTCTAAAAGAAGAATAAGATTCAAAATTTTCTCGAATTTCATTTGTCATTTCTTGAGAGGTTCTAATAATATTATTTTGTTTAATAATATGATCATCAATATGTTGAATATACATTGAATGTTTATAATCTACAATTAAGTTACCTTCAGTCTTAATTGTATTCACAAGTTCCTGCATTGGGAATAATACACGTTTTATTTTTATAAGATTAGAACGTAATTGAAAGACATTATCCATTACTTTTTTACTATGTGTATCATCTACATGTGCATCTTCAAAGTTGTATACCTCATCTTCAATGGTATAAACAAAATCAAAATATTTATCTACCATCATATCAAGGATATGTATAACGATATCAGCACAATCTAAATCTGGATCATGTTTACGCGCATTCATCTTGACAACTTCCATTAATGATTCAAAATGATGTTGATGATAAGTAATTAATGTTTTTCCGTCTAGAAATACGTTCAATGCTATAGGAGTAAAATTATCTTTATGCATACTATGAAATACCATGTATTGGTAATCATCATAAGATTTATATTTAACTCGTGGTACCCCTTTAATGGCATCTTCTAATTCTAAATAGTTAAAATTATAGTTTTCAATCAAAAAATCATTTTCTTTGGATGTTGCATCTTCAAAATCCAACCACACAATAGTAGCATTATTAGGTACATCACTGATTTGTTCAACTTGAGTTAGTGGTTCGTCCTTAGTTTGATATCGAATTATCATGGTCATCTTTCTGTTTCCTCCTATTTAACCATACGGTTATCATTCTACCATGAATTAAATATTGTGTATGTGTTATTTTATGTTAGTAAAGTATTTTTATAAAATTTTAAAGAAGGGATAAAATATTATGAACTATCCATTTATTATTCATAAAAGTGTAGTATCTTCTCAAGTTGATTTTAACCAACATATGCACGATGCAGAATATAATTCAGTTTTCAGTGAAGTTATTAGTGAATTTAATCATTATAATGGTTTATCATTGAAAGAAAGAGAAGCGCTTAATTATACAACATTTACAGTCGAAGAACATACAACCTATTTAAAGGAATTACACTTCGAAGAATCATTTTCAGTTCGTGTTCGTATTTATAATTATGATGAAAAACGTGTTCACTTCTTTTTAGAATTATTTAAAAATGATGAAACTTTAGCTGCAACAAGCGAAATAATGATGATGGGTATTAATCGTTCAACACGCCGACCTGCTTCTTTCCCCGCACACTATAAATCTAATATCCAAATATACTATGATTCTCAATATGATAAGCGCTGGCCTAAATCATTAGGACATCAAATTGGCATTCCAAAGAAAGGAGAGGCATAATGACAGACACTATTTCTGAAATCTTAGAAAACACACTATTTGACCTTAGTGATACACTTAAAATACATTTAATTGAATTAAATGAAAACCGTTCACTATTTATGAATGGACCTAGTCGAGAGCTCATTCAACGAACATTTAATATTAGTTTTTACCAAGGACAAAAACAAGCGATAGAAGCATTAGATAGAGAAATTAAAACGACTACGGATGAAAATGATTTAATAGCTAATCTAAAAAGATATTCGCAAGACGTTGAAAAACAACTTTTAAATGTAATAGAGTTACATACTACAACTTATGAACCCAAAGAAAACTTAAGATTGGCACAATCTCTCGATACTTATTATCATTGTAAAGGCCAACATGATATAATTAGTGAATTATTATCGCAAGTCAATAAATATTCAATATAAAAATATAGGACTAAAGTAAAATCTAACTCGATTCTACTTTAATCCTTATCATTATTCATGAATTGCCTTATTAATTTGTTTAATCACCTTATGAGATTCATGAATTGGGAATAACGCAAAGTCATGAAACATTTTTGGATACTCAAAAAATTGTATAGATTGATGATGCGTTTCCAATTCATATGCCAAACGTTGCATATCTGGATAATAAATTTCCTTACCACCACCAAACATTATAATTGGTGGCAATCCTTGTTTTATTCCATATATCGGCGAAATTAAAGGATTTGATAATGGTTCTTTATCACTCCACACATTCATTATGTTTTGAAGCCCTTGAATATTAACAAAGCGATCTTTTTCAACCAAATATTCAGTAATTTGAGGATTTGTCATTGTTGCATCAAGCATCGGAGAAATTAAACATATTTTGTATGGTAAAGGTTTGTCATTTTCTACTAATTGTTGTACATAACTAAGTGCAAGTGCTCCACCAGTTCCATCACCCATAATAACAATGTTTTCATTATTAACTTCACTTAATAACGATTCATATACATTATTAATTGCTTTAAATGTATCTTTAAGATGAAACTCTGGTGCTTTAGGATATATCGGTAAAACGACCTCATATAAAGTGTTGAGTGCAAGTTTATCCATTAATCTCCAATGGAATGGAGAAGGTTGTAACGTGTTATACCCACCATGAATATACAAAATTTTCTTTTTAGTTTCGTGACGAAAATTAAATCTAAACACTTGCATATCTCCTAAAGATAATTTATCAAGATTTGCTTTCACATTTAAAGTTGGAGGTTGCTTATGTTTCGCTCTATTAATATCTTTTCTACGCTCCATAAACGAGTTAAACTCGTCTTCACTCTTAAACTGAATTGAGCGATTATGTAGTAAATATTTATTAACAATTCTATTTACCATGCGTGTTTTCATAAAATTTTTACCTACCTTATAAATTTATAAAATTAATCAAACTTTATTACAGAAAGCTTAAAAAAACGATATAATACTATTTATATGATTAAAAATGAGCAATCTAGTTCATATAATTGCCTATTGCATATTAAATTCAGTATAAATGAGTCAACTATAGAAAACAAATGAATGACGGCAAAGGAGTAATAATAATGCAAAATCAAAATCCTAATAGATATCAAACAAATCGCCCCCCATATGTCCGTGTTAACCAACAAGCTTATTATGGTAAAAAGAAAAATTCGTGGATAAGTTTAATTATACATATCATCATTCTTATACTTGTAGGGATTACTTGTTATAGCATGTATAAACAGCCTATTCTAAATTTTGTTCTTGCAAATCAAGCGATTGATTTCTCTGAGATTAAAAACTTTCAAAATACAACTACTCAGATTGGACCGCTCAATATTAATATTAGTGAAGTCGCTAACTTACAAGGTATCATAGATAAATTTATTCTAGCCTTTAATATATTTTTCGTTTTATGTATTCTTAGCATGATTATTTCAATTTTAACCATTGTATTTAATAGAACGATTTTAAAAGTGATTAATTTCATCGTTATCGCTGTTGTGTTAATGATTGCTTTTTCCTTTAGTTATACAATTCAAATGGTAGGAAACCAAGTATCTCAGAACTTGCATCATTTTTTCTTAGATTTAGCACCAAATCAAATTATTACTGAAGCAGATGCTATTCACAATGCATTGATCTTACTTTCAAGTAGTTTAGCATTATTATTTATAAGCTTTTTCTTTAGAAATCGTCATCCTAGAATCAAATAGACATGTCATCTCATTCTATATTTAATAAAATAAAAAGGTATTGAACGTTTTATATGTCCAATACCTTTTTTATTTATTAAAATTTATTACTTTCTTTACTCATCAATCTGTTATGTTCAGCTTCAGCACCTTTTTTTCCTTTTAAGAATAAACTTAAAACGAATGCTAAGACACTTAATGCTGTAGCAATCCAAAACGCATCATTGATCCCTTCGATTGAGGCTAATTTATTTACATAAGTCAAGATAACTTGTAATGCACCTTGTTGACCCCCATATTGTGCGGCCATTTCACGTACATGATCTTGAATGACTGGATTAGTTTTATCTAATTCAGTTGCAAATGCATTCAGATGATTTGTAGATTGAGTTGTCATTACAGTAACGAGAATCGCAGTACCAATTGAACCAGCTAATTGTCTCATCGTATTTAAGAACGCATTACCATGAGAAATTAAGCGAGGTGGTAAGGCATTGATAGCTGCAGTTATTAACGGCATCATAACAAACGCCATACCTATTGAACGTATTACATAAATACTCATAATATGAAGATAAGAAGTATCCATATTCAGTTTTGTTAATTCATACGTTCCGTAAGTCATCACTGCAATACCGAATAAAGCAAGTGGTTTAAGACCAATTGTATCAAGTAATTTACCAGCAACAGGTCCTAATACCCCCATTAATAATGATCCTGGTAATAATAGTAAACCAGAATCTAATGCTGAGAAACCACGTAAATTTTGAAGATATAATGGTAATAAAATCATACCTCCGAATAAACTCATCATTACTACCATGTTTATAACAGTAGTAAGTGTGTATGTTGGTGATTTTAGCACTTCTAAATTAAGCATTGGTGCTTTCATTGTTAATTCACGAATAACAAATAAGATGATGAACACAACACCAATGATAAACATTATAATGATTTCAGTTGAACCCCATCCTTTATTACCAGCTTCACTAAAGCCATATAATAAAGCACCAAATCCAATTGTACTATATACGATACCACGATAATCTGCTTTAGGATTGATTGTTTTTTGATAAATTTTGAACCATGCTAATCCAAATAAGAAAGCAAGTAGTCCTAAGATAAACATCATATAAAACATAACATTCCAATGATAATTTTGGACGATGTAACCAGATAATGTTGGCCCAATCGCTGGAGCAAGAATCATTGCGATACCCATTGTTCCCATTGCCACACCACGTTTTTCAGGTGGGAAAATGGTAACAATTACATTAGATCCTAATGGCATTAATATACCTGCGCCAATCGCTTGTAAAACACGTCCTCCCATCATAATTGGGAAGTTAGTTGAAATACCACAAACTAATGAGCCAATTGTAAATAATACAAGCGCTATTAAAAATAGCTTACGATATGAATATTTATTAAATAAGAACGCACTTATTGGTATTAAAATACCGTTTACTAACATGAATCCTGTCATCAACCATTGACCAGTTGAAGCAGAAATATTGAATTCTGTATTAATTCTAGGTAAAGCTACATTAAGTAATGTTTGGTTTAAAATTGCGATAAACATACCAAACAACATAGCAGCTAAAATTTTACCTCTTGTAATCCCTTTACCGAAAACAAAATCTTGGTTTTGATTTTTTATACGTTCGTTCACACGTCCTTCTTGTGAATCAGGATTAATAGGTTCATAAATAGAATCTTTGGAAAGATGTTGATTATTAACATCTCTATCATTATGATTTACTGTATCTTCAGAATGCGTATTGCGTTGTTCATCATCTGAGTAGTGTAAGGAATGTGACGTTTGTTTTTGCTCAGGATGAATTTGTTCTGAAGATGAATCTTGTTGCTCTTGTTCTTCTTCAAAATGATTTTTTCTTTTATCATTATTGATATCGTTATCTTCCTTATAATGAGATTGATCATTATTAAAGTAACGTTTTTTCTCTTCACTGATTTGAGAAGAGGATGCATTCTTTGCATCGTTATTTTGTTCTAAGTCACTCATTTTAAATTTAGATGGATTATTTTGACTCTTAGATTCTTCATTTACTTGTTGTCCCTTTGATTGATTTAATTTAGATTTATGACGTGATTTCAACACGAATAAATTAATTAAACCAACTAAAATGACCGCTGCAACGATATATCCAATAATGAAGGTCACTGTCATTTTATGACCTCCTTAGTCTTTATGGATTTTAACTTCAGCGTTCATTCCAGGAACAACATTTTTAGATGGTTGTGAATCTAAAGAAATTTTCACAGGAATCACTTGTGAAACTTTAGTATAGTTACCGTCACTGTTTGATGATGGCATTAATGAGAAACTATTTGCAGTTGCTTTTCCGATTTCTTTAATTTTACCATCGATTTTAGAATCTTGACCGTCGATTGTTACATCAACTTTATCGCCTTTATCAATGCTACTTAAATCATTTTCATCGATATTAGCTGTAATGTATAAATCATCTAAATTATATGCATAAGCAATTGGTGAACCTGCTTGAGCGATAGAACCTTCCATTCCATCAGTTTTAGCAATTGTACCATCTTGTGGCATTTTAATTTTTTGATCTTGAGTTTGACCATCTTGACCTTGAGCAGTTACTTCTGCGACTGTGTCACCTTTTTTCAATTGATCGCCTTGTTTTGCGTCAAAAGATTTAATTTGTCCAGATGCTGGACTCGCAATTTTAATTTGATTACCGTCAACTTTAGCGTTATCAGTTGTTACATAGCTAGTTGCATTATGATAGAAATAAAATCCAACTACTCCGATAATAACTAAAGCAACGATAGTAATGATATTGATTAACACCATTTTCTTCATTGAACTTTCCTCCTATTTGCTTTTAAAAATCACTTTATATATTATAAAGACATATCAGTAAAAAAAACACCAACAAAACTTAAAAAATTGTCGGTTATTTTTTAAATTTAGGTGACATGCATGAAATTAAAAGCGAAATATAAAATTATAATAAGTATGATCGATTTGCTAGAAGATTATCCCTTCGAACAAATTTCAATTAAAATGATATGTGCACAAAGTAAAATTAATCGTTCAACATTTTATGATAATTTTCAGGATAAATATGACTTATTGTCTACAATCCAAAGTTACCATCTAAATAAGTATGAAAAATTATTAAAAACACTTTCTAATAATTTTCACAATATAAAAAAAGAGCCTGAAAAAGTATTTAAGTTCTTTCATATTATTCTTAAATATATATATAGAAAGAAATCTTTTTTTCACGCTATTTTTATCTCAAATCCAAATAGAAGTTTAGTTATGGACTACTTAGATATTACAAAGAAATATTACGATAAGATTTTAGTTGAAAATGAAACCTTAATTCAAAATAGAGGACTTTTTATTTCTTATACCATTAGCGGTCAAATTGGAGTAATTCTTTATTGGCTAAGAAGCGGTTGCCAAGAAAGTCCTAAAGAAGTAGCAAATTCTTTATTATCCAATACAATTAAGTTACAGAGATAATAAAGAAGGGAGCAAGACAGAATCAAATTAAACTCTGTTTTGCTCCTTTTTATTTATCTTTTTGTTTTAAACACTTTAAAATTAATAAGGTGTAAAATAACAAGGATTACAATTGCACTAATAATGATTGTTAGATAAGGCATACTGTTATATTCTCCTTTTACATTTACCAAAGGTGTAACAATACCTCCAAATAAAAATTGTACAAGTCCTAATAAACTTGAAGCACTACCATTACCAGTGGTACTTTCCTCCATCGCAATAGAAAACCCTAAAGTAGCTACACCTGTAACTGGAGCTACTAATGTTATAAAACCAATCACTAAAAAAATGAATGATCCATGTTGGATGAGCGTTAACGAAACAATACATACACCAATAATTTGGATACATGTCAATAACCTTAAAAGTGTTTGCGTATGAATATAATCTACTAATTTTCCTGTTAATTGACTAGAGACGATTAATGTTATTCCTATTCCAGCAAACATCCAACTAAAATGCAGTGGAGAGACACCATAAATTTTTTGAACTAAAAACGGTGAAGCAGAAATATAACTAAATAATAAAATAAATGAAACACCTTGTATGAGCATGGGTAGCACAAATCGTGGTGTACCTAATAAGCTTTTAAAATTCTGAAATATCACTTTGATACCACTGCTATCTCTATACTCTAAACTTAACGATTCTGGTATTTTTGTTAGACTCCCCATTACCATTAATATACCGAAGATAGTTAATATAACAAATATGACTCTCCAAACTGCTACACTTAAAATGATACCTCCAAGCGCAGGCGCAATAACTGGAGCAACACCATTAACTAGCATTAATAAAGATAGGAATTTAGTTAATTCATTACCTTTATATAAATCACTTGCAATGGCTCTTGAAATAACTGCCGCGCCTCCCCCAGTAATACCTTGTAAAAGTCTTAAGATAATCATAAGCCATATGTTATGAACAAATATGATTCCGAGACTTGCAAGAGTAAAAATGGTCATAACGATAATTAAAGGTTTTTTACGCCCCAAACTATCGGAAATCGGTCCTACAAATAAATTACCAATTCCAAGACCAATCATAAAAAACGATAGTGTTAATTGAGCATGAGCTGTCGTAGTGTTGAAATCATTTTTCAATTCAGGTAAACCGGGTAAGAACATATCAATCGCTAAAGGTCCTATAGCAGTCAACATACCTAGAATAATAATAAATAACAAGGAATGCTTATCTTGGTTATGTCTTTGTTCCATTTAAATATTCTCCTTAGTATCTATTTAATGTTTATAATTTGTAATATTCCATTATCTTTATTTTCTTCTATTTCATAAGTGACATATTCTATTTCTTCGCGTTGATTAATTTGTTGTACTTTAGCTTTAATAATATCTCCACTTTGAGTTGCACTTAACAACTGTGAGAACTCAAAATGCTTTGAATCACTTAAATGATTTTTTATATCTATATATGCATCAGACTTATTTTTTAGAAATGGACTTATTATATCAAAATGTTGTTGATTAATAGCATTATTTAGAGCATAAGCATATTGATTAAAAAATGGTTCTAACGTAACTCTAAGTATACTTTCTTCTTCAGTTTTCTTTGAAACATAATCAGAAATTTTATCTTCATCAAAGTCCAGTATGGCACTATTAATGTTTCCTAAATCTTTTGCTTTTATTGTTTTACTTGTAGACGTAAATGTTTTGTCTTTAACCATACCTGTAGCTGAAACACTAATGTCTTTATTTTGAGGATATGGACCATATATTTTTGATGCATCATATTTCATTTCTTTATCATTAATAGTTACTTTTAATGTGTTTTTATCTAAGTCACTTTTACCCTTTAATTTAACTTTAAGTGCAGCTTCGTTAAAGTTCTCATTAACATCCACAGTATTTCCTTTAGCATATCTAAAATCAAATTTCATTTGACCTGTAAAATGTCCATATTCCGTGTCTTTTTCAGCATCGATAGCATAAACACCTGGAATGTATTTGCCAATAGAAGTTGCTTGATTCGCCTTTGCATGAATGACTCTACGTTTTCCACCAGCTTTAAATTTATATTTTGTATCTATTTTCGGCTTAACAATAACCGTTTTTATAGGTGGTCTATAACTCATATTATTAAAGATTAAAAAACGCGTTCCATTTTTACTAATTTTTAATACATTTTTATCTGTTTTTGTTTGTATATAGGCAGAATCATGATTACTTTTATTTAATTTATCTGTTGTGTATTTGACATCGTGAATAAATTTCATCATTCCAACTTCATCTTTAATATATTGAATATAAACACTTGCTTCTTCATCATCTACAGGAACATCTTTAGTACTAATTAATGTCGCTACTTTTTGAGCGTCATTGTTATCAATCGCGTTTACAAGAATTTTAGTTTGAGCTTCGGGGGAATTGAAATTTCTTAATAGTATGAAAACAATACCAATTAAAACAACAATGAAAGCTATAATGACCCACGGAATAAACTTTTTAAATTTTAAATTAGATTGTTCTGATTGAGAGGACGATGTTTCTTTATTTTTTTCTTTTGGTATCATATTTCCACAATTAGAACATTGCTTATCACTTTTATTTAATTCTTGTCCACAATAAGGACATTGTTTCATTTTCTCATCAACTTCCTCTCATAAGATGCAATGTCATTTATATTTTTCACACAAATATTATAACCCTTTTTTCTTGTGGAGATAACTTCCGATTAACGTTTATTTTACCTTAGCATTAAACTGCTTCACACGTTCATCTATAATATAAAGCACACTCAGAGCTTTTTCTATATCACTACTAGATAAGTCTTTAACCATATCATTCACAATTTGACTTATAATTTCGTTATTTTCTTCCGTATATTGGCGCCCTTTCTCTGTTAAGACAATATACTTTAAACGTTGATCTATTTTATCGTTAGGCTTCTGTAATGCAACAAAGTCACTTTCTATTAATTTTTTTATACGACGACTTACTGCCGCTTTATTAACCCCTTGTTTTTCAGTAATTTCTGTTATAGATAAAGCTTGATGATGACTAAGTAATCGTAGTACATTCGATTGCTCAGTAGAAACACCATATTTTACTTGTTGATCTTTTAAAAGTTTAGACGTTAATGTATTTGTATCGTCTATGAAATGTTTCATAAATTCAATATGATTTTTTGAGATTCTATTCATTACAAATCTCCTTACTTAAATAATTTCATATATTATGTAGTTAATTTTTATACTCTGTTAAATAATATCAATAATTTTCCACGTTGAAAACAAATAGAAAAATATAATAGTTGCTAAATTGTGACCCTTTCATTACATTTAAATATATAAATAGATATGAGGTTATTAAATATGCTAGCAATCATTTTATTATTTATTGTTTTAATTATTATCCTAAGTGTTTTGTTTAATATAAGACATTTTATCTCCCTTTCTTTTTTTATTACAAGCGTGATATTATGTTTCACCATTAATCTCATTAATATCATGACCATGACTCTACCAACTGGATTGTTTATATTAATTATCATTTCTACCATCGGTTTGCTTGTCAAACATTCTCATCTATTTAAAATAAAAAAAGGAACCCGTTTCTTAAACAAAATGTTTCGTAGATTAATAAATGGTGTCTTATTTATTGGTATATTTATATATCTTAGTACAATACCATTATCTATTTTAAATGGCATGTTTTTATGGATTGCTTTAATTTTATTTAGTGCTTGTTACGCTTTCATTATATATTTAATTTTTTCTTCTGCATTTGAACGTGCTAAAACCCATAAACAATATGATGTGATTCTTATACTTGGCGCAGGTATATTCACTGAAACAGTCACTCCTATGCTAGCCTCTAGACTGGATAGAGCTTTAAAAATCTATAAAGTACAGTCGCATAATTGCAACATATTGGTAAGTGGTGGTCAAGGTCCTGACGAACCAATTTCAGAGGCTTTAGCAATGAAGAATTATCTCATGAAATGTGGCGTGTCATCTTCTTCAATATTGATGGAATCACAATCAAGCAGTACATATGAGAACTTTTTATATTCTAAATCTTTCATTAATACATCGTTTGAAAATGTCCCTAATATTTTATGTGTGACGAGTCAGTTTCATATTTTAAGAGCCTTACGTCTTGCACAAAAGTTAAATATAAACATAATAGGATTAGGAAGTTCAACGCCTTATCATTTTCTAGATAAAGCGCTTTTACGCGATTTCCTTGCACTTATGTATCAATATAAATTACTTTTGACTTTGTATTTAGTTGGACTATTTATAGTATCAATTTGGATATTACTTTAATATACAAAAAGTCTGGATCATTTTCTTATATGACCCAGACTTTTCCACCATATTCATACTACTCACTTTTTAATTAAGTATTTTGCCGTCTTCTAATTTTACGACGCGATCAGCATAGTCAAATAATCGCTCGTCATGTGTAATCATAATACCTACCATCTGTTCAGATTTTATACGTTCCCTAATCATCTCTACTACTTTCGTAGCACGACTTGCATCTAAGCTTGCTGTTGGTTCATCAGCAAGAATGATTTTAGGATTATTTGTAAAGGCACGCATAATTGCTACACGCTGCTTTTCTCCTCCTGATAACATATGTGGAAATGCATTCAAACGATCTTTGAGACCAATTTCTGTTAATAAATATTTAGCATTTGAAGCAGCTTCTTTTTTATTTACTCCCGCTTCCTTAGCAATAACAGTGAGTTGCTCTTCAACAGTTAGATAAGGAACAAGGTGTGATGCTTGAAAAATAAAACCAATATCATTAAGTCTTAATTCTGTACTATTTTTATAATTTGAATACAAATCATGACCTTCATATAATATCTTACCATCAGTAGGTGTCAACAACCCACCTAATATATTTAATAGTGTCGATTTACCTGAACCTGATGCACCATTTAAAATAATAAACTCTCCTGGTTGAACTTCTAAATTAATATCCTTTAATACGTTTGTCTTCGCTAAACCTTCTCCAAATGTTTTACTAATATGTTCGAGTTTTAATGTCATTATTCCATACCTCCAATAGCATCAATTGGATCCACTTTTAATACTTTGATAAATGATAGTAAGGCACCGATACATCCTACAATAAGAAAAATAACAATCATTAATAAAATTGTACCGTAACCTAAATAAAATGGCATAGTCACTGGCATAATTAAACTTAATATTAAAATAAGTATTGTGGCTAAAATAACACCCACCATAGTAGTTAAAATAATCTCTATAATTAATGAGCTTAATAAATGTCTCGTTTTAATTCCTACTGCTTTTAATATACCTATTTGTGAGATTTTTTGGATGGTCATAACATAAAAGAATGCACTTAATACAATTGCTGTAATCACGAACAAACTAATTATCATTAAATTCAATGGCATTTGTTCTGCTTGGTAACTTGCAATGTTATCAGTCAATGTTTTTTCATTAACAGTTGTTACATTAGAAATATCATTTATTCTATTTTTATCTTTTTTACTTAATTCTTTAACTGGATAGAATGTAGAATAATTTTTATTAAGTGCTTTAAAATCTGAATGATTCATCATAACCATTGAGCTATGAGAATACATTGTATCTTCAATAATACCACTTACTTTATAATCTTCTTTATGACCTTTAAACTTAATCGTATCCCCTTTTTTTACATCTTGTCCAGTTAATTTATCATTTATTGCAACTTCATGTGAATGATTAGGATAGCGACCTTCTTTTAAAGAGGGACGATCTTCTTTAGAAGTAGAGAACGTAAGAATATCTTGATCTTGTTGTTTTAATTTTAATATTTGTGGTCCAAGATGTGTTGCTTGTTGATTTATAATATCTTCTATCTTATTTTGTTGATTTGAATCAAGTTGTGATGTTTCAATTTTAGGTTCTTTCATTTTTTCAATAATATATGTTTGTGCATTTTGATTATTTAAAAATGACACATTTTCTCTCGCTAAACCTTGAGCTAAACCATTAATAAATAATACCATACTCCCTAGTAAGAAGATGATTAGCATAATTAATATATATCGAAACTTATAAAATTTTATTTCTTTCCAAGCTAAATTCATTTCTTTTTCCTCCCTATTTATCTTTATTAAACAGTATAGAGAGTAAATATGAACTGAATATGAACAACAAAGACAATTGTCTTAGATTTTAAAGATTCGTATAATAATTAGAAAAGGAGCGAAAAGTAAATGATAAAATGTTTAATTGTAGATGATGATCCAAAACTCTTGCATTACGTTTCTAAACATTTAGAAGCGGATCATATAAAAACCGTGACACATTCGAGTGGAGAACAAGCATTAAAATATCTTAATCATCATCGCGTGGATATCGCAGTTGTAGATATTATGATGACAGGTATGGATGGATTTGAATTATGTCAATTATTAAAAGATCACTACCAATTACCAGTTATTATGCTAACAGCACGAGATGCATTAAGTGATAAAGAACGCGCATTTGTCAGTGGCACAGATGACTATGTAACTAAGCCATTTGAAATTAAAGAATTATTATTTAGAATTCGTGCCGTTTTGCGTCGTTATCAAATTAATACACAAAATAAGATTGAAATAGGAAATGTCATTTTAAATGATGAATTTATGGAGGTAAGTGTAGCATCTAAAAAAATGAATCTTCCTACTAAAGAATTCCAACTCCTATTTTTATTATGCACTCATCCAAGACAAATTTACACAAGAGAGTCTATTATTGAAAAAATTTGGGGTTTCGATTATACAGGCGATGAAAGAACAGTAGACGTTCATATTAAGCGTTTAAGAACACGGTTAAAAAAATTAGAGGCAACTATTGAAATTCAAACAGTAAGAGGCCAGGGATACAAGGTGAATAAAGATGTTTAAAACACTATATAGTCGCATTGCAATTTATACTATTACTGTGATTATTTTTAGTGCATTAGTTAGCTTTTTCATTGCAAATATACATTATCATTTCAATCTCAAAGAAAATAATGACACTAAAATTATGCGTACGTTAAAAGAAGCTCGTACTTATGAACATCAACTTCCTTCAAAATACGTAAAATCTTATTTTCAACATTTAGGACAAATGAATTATCAAATCGTTACCGTCGATAAACAAGGACAAAAAACATTTTATGGTGAACCTTTTAGAAAAGATACACTGTCCTCATCATCTATTAACCAAGTTATGCGTGGTCATGATTATCACGGTATAAAAAACAAACCTTTTGAATTATTCGTGACAGGTTTCTTTGATAACGAAACAGATAACACGGTGGGCATAAGATTTTATGAAGACCATGAACCTATAGCAGTATTTATGCGACCAGATATAGGTAAAACATTCGGCGAGTTTAGAATATTTTTATTGGTATTACTTATTTTCTTATTGTTGATATCTATTTCACTTGTTATTGCTTCAACATACTCAATCATTAAACCTATTAAAAAGTTAAAAATGGCGACCGAACAATTAATGAATAGGAATTTTGAAACACCCATTTCTCATACACGTCATGATGAAATTGGAACTTTACAGTTTCGTTTTGATACCATGCGTCAGTCATTAAAACAATTAGATGACATGCGTCAACATTTTGTTCAAAATGTTTCACATGAAATTAAAACACCTCTTACACATATTGAAAGACTATTAACTGAATTACAATTTGCGCATTCAGAAGATGAACGTCATAGCTTAATCAATGATATTCATTTAGAAATTACACGTCTTAGTAACTTAATAAAAGAACTACTATTACTATCTGAATTAGATAATGCGAATCACTTATCTGTTGACGATAATTTAGAATTATCTTCACTCATTACTGATATCATTCGACATGAACAATACACGATTGATGATAAATCATTGATGTTATTATCTGATATGCATAAAATATATTTCCAAGGAAATCGTCGCCTTTTACATCAAGCATTTTCGAATCTAATTCAAAATGCTATTAAATATTCAGATATAAATGGCATTATCGATATTACTTTGAATCAAGAAAATAATCATATTATTTTTGCGGTAACAAATGAAGGACAAACTATTTCTAAACAAGCGATACCACATCTATTTGATCGTTTTTATAAACTCAATGCTAGTGATAATAGTAATGGTTTAGGACTAGCAATTACTAAGTCCATCATTGATTTACATCACGGTAAAATATGTGTATCTAGTGATTCTGAAAATGGCACGACATTTAAAATTCTATTTCCACATATCCTATTTTAACTTAATCGAAAAAACAGGCAGTGTTAAAAATGACACTACCTGTTTTTTCGATTATTTCACATTTAAATATTTTCTTACTTCTTTATTTACTGCGTTATAAACTTCTTCGTGCTCATTAAGTTTAAGTCCGTATGATGGGATCATCTCTTTAATTTTTGGAATCCAAGCATCAAATTCATTTTTGTAACAGCGTTTTAATACATCTAGCATGATATCGACAGCTGTTGAAGCTCCTGGAGAAGCACCTAATAATGCTGCAAGTGATCCATCATCAGAAGTAATGACCTCTGTACCAAATTGTAAATTTCCTTTACTATCTTCTGTATCTTTAATCACTTGAACACGTTGTCCGGCAATAACAACTTCCCAATCTTCGTCTCTAGCATTCGGTAAAAAGATTCTTAAATCATTCATTCGATCTTTATGACTAAGCATTAATTGAGAAACTAAGTATTTAGTTAAATTGAACTCTTTAACTCCTGCTGTTAACATCGTCACAATATTATTCGGTTTAACAGAGCGAATTAAATCTAAATTTGATCCTGTTTTCAAAAATTTAGGTGAGAAACCTGCAAACGGTCCAAATAATAGAGAGCGTTCTCCATTTACAAATCGTGTATCTAAATGTGGTACAGACATCGGCGGTGCTCCAACATCTGCTTTACCATATACTTTTGCATAGTGACGTTCAATAACGTCTTCGTTTTTACAACGTAAGAAAAGACCACTTACTGGGAAACCACCTACATGTTTAGACTGCTTAATTCCAGTTTTTTGTAGAAGTGGAAGACTTGCTCCTCCAGCACCGATGAACACAAACTCAGATTCAAACGTATGAATTGTATTAGAGTTCAAATCTTTGACAGTCACTTTCCAATAACCATTGTTCAATCGTTCAATATTTTGAACTTCTTGATGATACGTAACGTCTACATTACGTTCTTTTAAATTAGAAATTAATTTTTTAGTGAGTGCTCCAAAGTTTACATCTGTACCAGTTTCATCACGAGATAATGCAATAGGAACGGGTGATGTTCTACCTTCTACCATTAACGGCACCCATTCATCAATTTGATCCCGATCTTCTGTGATTTCCATTTTTTGAAATAAAATATTTTCTTTTAAAGCTTTTACACGTTTTTTCAAAAAGTCTACGTTTAAAATACCTTTAACAAAGCTCATATGTGGCACAGATTGAATAAAATTACCTGGATGTTCTAGTTGACCAGTTCTGACTAGATAAGCCCAAAATTGTTTAGATACTTGGAACTGTTCATTAATTTTAATTGCTTTTGTTACATCAATACTGCCATCTTTATTTTCTTTTGTATAATTCAATTCACATAGAGCTGAATGTCCTGTTCCAGCATTATTCCATACATTAGAACTCTCCTCACCTGATTGTTTCAATTTTTCGAAAATTTTAATTTCTTTTTCTGGAGATAAGTCTTTTAGTAATGTTCCTAATGTTGCGCTCATGATTCCGCCACCGATTAAGATGACATCTGTTTTGCTATGTTCTATACTCATAACAACCCAGTCCCCCTTTTATAATTACATCTTCAGTCGAAATAAATACGACCATTTTCAATTTAAAACGCTTTCTTTAATTGATAAAAAATAAATATTAATTTGACGTTAAAAACGTAAACAAAATTTTAATTACTATAGTAATTATATACATAATTTCTCTTTGAAAAAAGTATTTACACGAATTATTACATTATGTCATCTCTGTTTTCAAAAATATTTTAATTTTATTATAAAGCCCACAATATTTATACAGTTGGTTTATTACATGCTATAATTTTTATAATATTATTAATAACGAGGTACAATCATGAAATCATTTACTTTTTTAATGCATAATATATATGCTTTAGGTGGCACAGTTAAAGCAATGACTGAATTAGCAAATACCTTAGCGGACAAAGGTCATAACGTTAAAATTATCTCTATTTTTAGAGCTAAAGATAAGCCTTACTTCAAACTTAATTCTTCTATTAAAATAAAACACTTAGTTGATTATAGACTAAAACCACAAAATGTGATTTCTATCTTCATGAATCGGCTTAATAAATACACTCCTTTATTAAAGCCTATCTACCTTTCAAAACATGAGCCTGGTTTAAATCAATTCTCGAAGTATATTGAACATAAATTGATACGCGCAATTAATGATATAGATACCGATGTACTCATAGGTACAAGAGCAAGTTTTAATATATTTATTTCTAAATATTATCATGGACATGCAATGACAATAGGTATGGAGCATATGAATTTAAATGCCTATCCCAAAGCGTATCGACAAGAAATATTAGATGCTTATCAACATCTAGACGCACTAACCACTTTAACTCATACGGATAAAGACCATTATGAATCATTCATTAAAACGCCTGTATATGTCGTTCCTAATATTATTCGCACTAAAAAATTAAATCTACCTAAAAAAAATGTTATTTTAAGTGCCGGACGTCTAGAATATGAAAAAGGTTATGATATTTTAATCGAAAGTGTCCAACTCATTAAAGATACGCTTAGACAGAAAAAATATAAAATTGAGATTTATGGTGAAGGTCAAGAACATCAACATTTACAAGAAACTATTAATCATCACCAGCTTAATGACTTAATAACTATATATCCAGCTACTCAACACCTTAATGAAAAATTAGCGCAAAGTCGAATGACTGTCGTTCCTTCACGAAATGAAGGGTTTGGAATGGTCATATTAGAAGCAATGGCTCAAGACAATATTGTTATTAGTTTTAAAGATACACTTGGACCTTCACAACTGATTCAACATAATAAAAATGGTTATTTAGCAGACTATGCGAATGCACAATCATTAGCAAAATATATTGATCTTGCTATTCAAAAGAAAGAGCATTCAGAAAATATGATTGAAGCAAGCCATCAAACTCTTGAAAGCTATTCTCCAGATAAAATCTATAATGCTTTTTATTCTATTTTCAAATAAAAAAAGGATTGCAATTCGGAGAATTGCAATCCTTTTTATTATAACTACATAAACATTGATAAAATAAATGTCCAAATACAGATAAATATCAATAAAGCAACACTGTATTTTAATGTCATTTTAAGTAATTCTGATTCTTTACCCACTTGTTTTACAGCTGCTGTTGCAATCGCAATTGATTGTGGAGATATAAGTTTTGCAGCCACACCACCAACAGTATTCGCTCCAACAAGTAACGGTGCACTTGTACCAATTTGTTGGGCAACTGAAGCTTGAATTGGTGCGAATAATGAGTTGTTATTTACAACAGAACCAGTCATGAACACACCAATCCATCCTAAGATTGGAGATAAAATTGGGAACACGCCGCCTGCTTTTGCGATACCTTGACCCATTGCAGCACTTAAACCACCATATGTAGTGATTTTAGAAATTGCTAAAATGAAACAAATAGTTAAAATTGGTAACCATAGTTCTTTGAATGCTTCTACGAACAAACGTCCTGCATCACCGAAATTAACTTTTTTAGACATTAAAACTGTAATAATAATTGTAAGTAAAATGGCTGTACCAGTTTGACCAATAAAATTAAAACTTAATGTAATAGGTTTATGTGCTACATCACTGTATGTGCCTGGTAAATTAAAGTTAAATACCAATGCTGATAAAGGACCATTTGGTGCAAATAAGTTTTTAAAGAATGTTGCACTCCAAATCATTACAATTACAGTTAAGATAATGAATGGGCTCCATGCATATAAAATTTCTTTACCACTATGTGGAGTAACTGCTTCTGGTTTAACATCTTTTTGTATTCTAAAAATATTTTTAGGTTGGAATTTTTTAGAGAATACTGCTAACACACCCATAGTCACTAATGGTGGAATGATGTCAGCTAATTCTGGACCAACAAATACTGTAATTAAGCCTTGTAATACTGTATAAGTAATTGAAGCTACTAAAATTTGTGGTAATGTTTCCTTAATACCTTTAAAACCATCAATAATAAAGATTAATAAGAATGGAATAATAAAGTTAATAATTGCTAAAGTAAGTGTAGACACTTGAGACACGCTCATTGCTTCAACATGTCCTGGTAAATGAAGTGTATTCACAATACCAACTGGAATACCAATTGCACCGAATGCACCTGAAGCAGCGTTGGCAATTAAACATAACATTGCTGCTTGTAAAGGTTTAAAACCTAGTTGTGCAAGTAATAATGCACAAATTGCAATTGGCACACCGAAACCTGCAGCACCTTCTAAGAAGCCATTAAAAGCAAAACCAATTAATAATAATTGAATACGTTGGTCTTGTGAAATGCTCATAATGCTATCTTGAATTGTACTAAATTGACCAGATTCTTGAGTCGTTTTATATAATAAAACGGCCATAATAACGATATAACCAATTGGGATAATACCTTGATAGAATCCTTCTATTACACCACCTGTAGCAATACCACCAGGTAATTTAAAGAATGGCAATGCAATAAGTAAAGTAACTACTAAAGTAGTGATTGCTGCATAAATCCCTTTCATTTTAAACACAGTTAAACATAACAAGAATAAAATGATTGGAATTGCTGCAATTAAACTAGATAACGCTAAGTTACCAAAAGGGTTAAAAGAATGTACTAACATAGTTTAAACGCTTCTTTCCTTAATATTTTATTATATTGATGAATTATCTAGCTAAACAACTAAAAATTCACTTTTCTAATTTTAACAGGTATTCACAAAAATTAACATATTGTAATCAAGTTAAAATTAGAATATTACACTTTTTATTTTTGTGAATATTTTCACAAAAATAATATAACATTTCTTATCACAATTGACAATACTGTAAAAATAATTTATGTCAACAATAGTAGTAAGATCTATTTGAATTTTCATAAACATATGATTTTATATGATCATTCATGTAAATATGAATTTTTTAAAAGTGCATGGTAAAATAAAAATATGAAATTTAGGAGTTAAAGGATAATGCATAATGATTAAACAAATAAATATATCTAATATGTCACATCTAGATATACAACTTAATAAAGCTAAATCTGCAGGGTATTCACATTTTATCCCCTATTCTAACGAAATAAAAATTAATCAAGACATGCTTAATGCTGTCTCATTAGGTGAACATTCTATTGCGGTTGATTACACAATCCATGGTGTTTATCTTAATGATTGTCGTTATTTTGGGAATGATAAATTAAGTTTTCTCGCTTGGATGAATAACATTAATCATTATCCAAATATCATTTATAATATTGATACTGCGCTGATTTACCTTTCAAAATATCAAATTCAATCTATTATGGATCTAGCAGTCATCACTATTTTAAAAAATGAGATTGATATAGATGGACATGTGGTTTTTGATTTTATTGAGGAATTACAGACATCTAGTTCATTTTGGAATTCGTTAGATACAAAAGAAATTAAAATTGCCAATCACTTTGATTTAAATAAACTAGCTTATATCCACGGCCATTCGATTCCATTTCCTAAATATAAGCATCCATTAGCTGACGAAACTCTTCGTTTTGCTGATAGCTGGCTTGTAACAACAAAATTTAAATTGCCTAAATGGATGTACAATAAAATTCATCAACGTGCGATTCAAAATCATAAAAAACTAAGTTATGTCTATACTAAAGATACATCTAAATTGAAAAATCATGTCGTATTTTTAGGATTCGATTATGGCTATAGAGGTAACTCTAAATACCTTTTTAATTACTTTGTAAAACGAAATCCAACAACAGAAGCTTATTACATTACAGACGATAGACATGGACCATATTTCCTTCCCATTGATGCAGAACATAATAAAGAACTTATTGAAACTGCTAAAATTGTAGTTATTGAAAGTTATATGCCTGAAGCATATCAACCTAATGGTACAGTCATTCAATTATGGCATGGTACGCCTATTAAAGAATTATTTTTAGATAGTAAAGAACCCTATCAAAATCAAAATATTTATAATTACAGAGCAAGAAAATATAATAAATGGAAACACCAATCATATGTCTTATTAGATTCAAAAGCTTCAGAAGGTTTATTTGAGACTGCTTTTCCTAATGAAACGGTTCAATTTCTTCCTTTTGGTTATCCAAGAGTAAGTTATTTACTAAACTATAAAGATAATCAAAATCAGCAAAGAAAAATACGTGAAAAATTAAAACTTAATCATACAAAACCTGTTTTATTATATGCGCCAACATGGCATAAAAATACAGAATCATTTACACCTTTAACGATGACACCAGAGTTACTAGAAAAATACTATGTGATATATAAGGGGCATATTGAAGGTGATGATGCTATTCCAGAAGGTGTCATTGAGGCTCCTATCGATATCGAAACACAAGACTTAATCTTAATATCAGACATTGTACTTACTGATTATTCTTCTATCATTTTTGATGCCTTAACTATTGATAAAAAAGTTTGTTTATATACTCCTAATCACAAAGAATATAAAGAAGAACGTGGCGTCTATATTGATGTGCTGAACAGTCTAGCAAAAGTTTGGTACACAAACGAAGAAGTGTTACTAAATCATTTAATACATGATACGATTCCTACCATTCACCGACATGCACTTATAAATCTTAATAATCAATCTCTAAAAAAACTAACTCAACTTATGAGAGATATTTTAGATAAATAATAAAGCACTAAGAGGACAGAAAAGTTCTGTCCTCTTAGTGCTTTATTGTGTTATTTTAAATTTCTTTTTCCATAATTAAATCCATGTCTATTACATTACCATTAATAAAGTCATGGTGTCCTGTAATTTCAAATCCTTGCTTTTTATAAAAGTCAATGGCAGAAGGATTATTTTCCCAAACACCTAACCATATTTTTGATTTATTATACTCCCTTGCTTTATCAATAGCTAATTGAATAAATTGACTTCCTCTTCCTCCACCTTGGTAATCCTTATCAAAATAAATGCGTTGAATTTCTAAATATTGATCACCTTTTGGTTCAGTTTGTGTTTCATTAATATTTAATTTTAAATAACCAGCAATCTCATCATCGACCTTATAGAAATAGTGAAATGATTGATGATGTTCGATTTCTGATAATAACTTCGTTTCATTATAGTTTTCTTCAAAAAATTTTTTAAAGTTTTCATCAGTATAATTACCTTTAAAAGTATCATAAAATGTTTTTTCTGCAATTTTTCTTAACTCACTTACATTATCTTGTTTAATTTCTTCAATTTCTTCTTTCATATTTCCCCTCTTTTATTGTACTTATTTTTTCACAAAACTAGATAATACCTTATTCCTTATCAAACACATTTTAAACACTATATTAAATTATTTTATTATAAATTAAAATATATATTGATAATAATTATCAATAAGTATAAAGTAAAGATAGACTATATTAAAGTGAGGTGTTTAAGATGTTTCATGAGTTATTTATATTAGGTATTGCTGGACCTACCAGTTTAGTCATTATTAGTATTGTTGCATTAATTATTTTTGGTCCTAAAAAATTGCCACAATTTGGTAAAGCGATTGGCAGTACTTTAAGAGAATTTAAGTCTGCAGCTGAACATATTGATTCAGATGAGGTAGAGGAAACACCCAGTAAACATTCTAAACAACAGCGAGACAAATCAAACTAGTTCGACCTTACTCGCACATTTTGAAGAATTAAGACGACGTTTAACTAATATACTTATTTCATTTTTAATTTCTTTGCCGTTAGTATACATATCATCTAAATGGTGGATCACAACTTTTGTTTATCATATTAAACGCACTCAAGTTGTTTTACATACTTTTTCATTCACTGAAATGATTCAAATCTATATACTAATCATTAGTTTTGTAACTTTATGCTTAGTTCTTCCTATTATTTTCTATCAATTATGGGCATTTATATCACCAGGGCTTCATCGACGTGAACGTCTTTTTATTTATAAATATAGTTTATTATGTACTGCGTTATTTATCATTGGTGTCGGTTTCGCCTATACTATCGGATTTCCGTTAATTATAAAATTTTCATTAACATTATCGAAAACAATGTATATTCAACCGGTGATTGGTTTTAATGCTTATTTACATGAATTAATAAGGTGGTTATTTATATTTGGTGTCGTCTTTCAATTGCCTGTGGTTTGTATGGGACTAGTTAAAATGGATGTTATAGATATTAAACAATTACACCAATATCGCAAATATATTTATTTTACTTGTTTCATTATTGCTAGTATTCTTGCACCACCCGATATCACTTTGAATCTATTTTTAACTTTACCACTCATTATTTTATTTGAAATAAGCATTCTTTTAACTAAAATAACTACTCGACATTAATGAATTCGAATCAAATGCAAAAGTCTCAAACGAGTGAATTAATCCACTCATTTGAGACTTTATTTTAACTTAGATATGATGCTTTGGTTTAGTATGTTTTAAAGTAAAATAAACAATTAATAGTATATAAATTAATTGTGCACCCATCGCTTCAATACTTGGATAAAAACCAATGATATTAAGTGTTGGAATATGTTCAATACTATGTTGTGTTATCATTCCAAGTAATTGTAATTTTTGAATACTAATTCCTAACATTTTAAATGCCATAATAAATATTAAAATAGAAAGTACTCTAAAAATGAGATATATAGGTATCAATCGTATAACTGTTTTGAATAACAATGTAAATATGATTAATATAACAATGGCTAGTATAATTCCTATAACAAAATCTAAAGTTTTTATACTTCCCATCATTCCCATATAAAAGATAATGACTTCAACGCCTTCTCTCAAAACGGATATTAATCCAATTGTACCTAATAATGCTAAGTTTCTATTACTTATTGCATGGTGATACATTTGTTGAATCATATCATTCCATCGCTTAGCACTTGAACGTCTATGCATCCATATACCCACAATATACATTAAAACAACTGCTATTATTCCCAGTGCTGCTTCCATACCTTCACGTAATAATCCATTATTTCCTAGTACTTGAATAAAGATAAGTGCTAATGCGAGACTTAAAATCAAACCTAATATAGCGCCACCAATGACACTTGTTGTCCCTTTAGTGTCTCTAACATTTCTTGTCATAGTTGTTAATGTCAATATGATTAATAATACTTCTAATCCTTCACGTAAAAAGATAATCATTACATCTATGGATGAATACGCTTCTTCACTTACAGTATCTTTAATTTCAGAATTTATTTTTATTAAACTTTCTTTAATGCGATCCTTATTACTATTATCTAAAATACTTTGATAATATGGAATTTTATCTTCAATTTTTGTATATAAACTACTGTTTTTAGTTTGAATTTTGCCTTCAACATAAGGCCATATTTGTATAAATTTAGTCAGTGCCTCATCTGATTGTTTTAACTGATGACTCTCAATACCTTTGATTGCTTTCTCTAATTCAATATTAAGTTGGGTAACTTTATATTGCTTTGTTTCGGTATTTGATTGCTTTTTATCAACAGTATCAATACTTGTTTTAAATGTCTTCCAAGCATTATCTACTTTTTTTATGTCTAATGGTTCTTTTTGAATAGCTACACGCAATTGCATCAAGTACACTTCTATTTGTCCATATTTATTCTCATCATAATTTCTAATGGCCGTTTCATGATTTTTCCAAGTTTGATTTAACATATTATTAATAGACTGTAATTTTGATCTATCTTTATTTTTTATAGCTTCTTGAATTATATTATCTTTTGTGTCAATTTGTTTTTTTAAATTTTTAATATCTTTATTAATATCATCAGTCGATACTGAGCTTTCGTAAACGATGAGAGATTTTGTTAACTCTGATAACGAGTCGATTTGTTTATTTGTAGTCGTTGCTTGATCAAGCATATGAAGTTTCGATTTAACATCTTTTCCTTTTTTATTTTCTTTAATATTTAAAGACATTATTTTATGTTTTACTTCATTCAACACGTTTTGTTTTTCGTTATAATTTAATTGTTTGTGCTCTAACGTCGATTTCGCATCAGAGATAGCTACATACGCATCATTTAATTGACTATCATTTGCAACACTAACTGAAGTCAATGAAAACAGACGTGTAATAATGATTAAGAGAGTAATTATCGATATCCTAATTAAAGAGTGTTTCACCGATATAACCTCCCTTTTGTATCCCTGGTAATACAAGAAATGATGCAGAACCTCGATGTGTGATATATTCATTTAATTTATCATTGTGTCCTAAATTATTTTGAATATCGATAAACTGTTGAATAGATTTTTGGAAACAAATAAACATGAGTCCAGTATCTAAGTCACCTGTTTTAGCATTTGTACCATCATTATAATTATATGCTCTACGTTTAATAGAAGTTTTTACTTCACGAGCTAAACGTGTATGCGCATTCTCATCGATAACATACTTGCCCTTATTATTTTTAGCATTTAAATCAATATTATCGAATTCTTTCTTACCTGTTAGAGGTGCACCTGTAGAACGTTTACGACCAAATGTTGCTTCTTGCTCTTCTAATGCGGTACGATCCCATGTCTCAATATGTATTTGGATTCGTCTTATAATGCAATACGTTCCATTTTCTGCCCATCCATTATCAATAAATACATATTTTTTCAAATCGTTATTTTTTCGTGGATTAACTGTACCATCTTTAAATGCCATTAAATTTCTCGGTGTTTCATTTTTTTTAGCAGAAATAAAACCATGTTGTGACCAACGAATTTTAATGATGTCTCTAAAAGGTCGTATTAAGTTATGTATAGCATGAAAAGTAACTTGAGGATCATTTGAACATGCTTGAATCATAATATCTCCATCACTATACTCTTCATCTAATTGATCATTAGGAAAATGAGGTATATCTCTAAAATCAAATGGAATTTTAGATGATAATCCTATTTTTTTCAAAAAAGACTTACTCACGCCATATGTTAAAGTGAGTTTACTAGCATCTAATCCTATTGATTCACCTGTGTCTACAGGTGGCAATAGTGTATTGTTACTATTTTTTCCAATAATAGCACCGTCAGTCATACTAACAGACATTTGAGTCCATTTTTTAAACATATCTTTAATTAATGTTTGATCTTTGGACTTTAAGTCTAATGCAATGAAATTACAATTTTTTTGAGTTGGTGTAGTAATACCCGCTTGAATATGGCCATAAAATTCATATGAATCGTTTTCTTCACTTTCAGGAGTATCAAACATCGATTTAAACGAAAAGATACTACCTACACTACTTGCTCCGATAACAGCTCCAGCGCTTCCTATCCCCAGTAACTTTAAAAATGAACGTCTAGTCATTTGAGGAGGATTTTTATGATTTATTTTACTCATTCTGTAACCACAGCCATTTTACTTAATGGTTCTCCTAATGAGTTAACTGCATCTGATAAAGCTTTTCTATCTTCTTTAGTTACTGCACTATAATCTTTATAACCATCATTGTTTTTATATTTATCAAGTAATTGATTCACTTTATTAAAATTATCCCTAATTGTAGAACTCAATTTTTTGTCTTTCTTTTCTAATTCAGGTTTAAATAACTCATAAATTTTTTGAGCACCTTCGATATTGGCTTTAAAATCATATAAATCGGTGTGAGAGTATATCTCTTCTTCTCCAGTAATTTTTGATGTAGATACTTCATTTAATAAATCCACTGATCCTTGTAGCATTAACTTAGGCGTAATATCTAATGTATCTACTTTAGCATCTAATTCTTTAGCATCTTTTAGTAATTGATCAGCATCCTTCTTAGTCATTTCATCTATTTTATTTTCTTGATAAAGAGATTTTTCAATTTTATGATACCCTGTCCATTTATCTTCTTTTTTCTCTTCTTTCATATCAGCTAGGCGAGCATCGATTTTAGGATCTAAATCGCCAAATGCTTCAGCTACGGGTTCAGAACGTTCATAATACATACGTACTTTAGGATACAAAGTTTTTGCTTTTTCAATATCATTTGCTTTTATTGCAGATACAAATTCTTCAGTTCCTTTTAAAAACTGATCTAACTGTTTATTTGTATATTTTCTATATTCTTTAGCTGCTTTCTGTAATGCTACTTTATTATCGTTTGTCGATTCTTTTGAAGTTTTTTCATTGGCATTATCGTGATTATTATGACCACAAGCTGTTAATAGTAGTGATGATGTTAGTAAAATAGTTGGTAATTTCTTCATAATAAATTCACCTCATTAAAATTTAGTGATTATCTTTTGATGTTAAATATTTTAAAATGTATATTCTCTACATCTAAATTTTAAAATTGCAGTTTTATATCTCTATCAACATGATTATTATCAAGTGATAATCATTATCAATGAAATTATATATTTATGCTGTTTTACTGTCAATATAATTATTTTTTTATCAAAATATAGACTATTTTATATTTAATTTATATAAACTTTTTAACTTAATGACTTGTTTAAAATGTGGTATGGTTATTTAGGATATGCAATTAACATCTAATTTTTTATTTTTAAGGAGTACGATTTTATGAGTGTAAATTTCAAAGCGTTTATGGTTGAAAAAGATAATGATGGCACTGTCACAAGTGATTTCAAAGATTTATCAATCAATGATTTACCTGAAGGTGAAGTTTTAATAAAAGTTCAATATTCTGGTATTAATTATAAAGATGCCTTATCCACTGTTAAAGATAGCGGTGTACTTAAATCATATCCAATGGTTCCTGGAATTGATTTAGCAGGTACAGTTGTAGAATCTGATGATCCTACAATCGAAAAAGGTGAAGAAGTTATTATTACTGGCTATGATTTAGGTGTCAATCATTACGGCGGATTTAGTGAGTATGCCCGTGTTAAATCAGATTGGATTGTTAAATGTCCTGAAAATCTAACACTTGAAGAAGCGATGATTTATGGGACTGCTGGTTACACAGCTGGTTTAGCAATAGAAAAATTAGAAAAAGCAAACTTTATGACACTTGAAGGCGATAAAGTACTTGTACGTGGCGCTTCTGGTGGTGTTGGGTCTTTAGCTGTAATGATGTTAAATGAACTTGGTTATAAAGTTGTAGCAAGTACTGGAAATAAAAAAGCTACGAATAAATTAAAAGAATTAGGAGCAAGAGAAGTTATCGATCGTATTTCTGAAGATAGTAATGAAATATTAGGAAAAAGAACTTGGCAAGCTGCTATTGATCCTTGCGGTGGTCCTGGAACACCTTATATAGCAAAGCATCTAACAAATGGTGGTGGTGTTGCATTAATTGGTATGACTGGAGGTAACCACTTTGAAACTTCAGTATTTCCATTTATTCTTCGTGGTGTAAGCGTCGTTGGACTTGATTCAGTTATGACACCAATGAAATTACGTCAACGTGTATGGAGAAGATTAGCAACTGATTTAAAATCTAATAAATTACATGAAATTAAAAATACAATTGCTTTTAAAGATTTAAAACATTCTATTGAGACAGTACTTAATCATGAAAACGCTGGAAGAATTATTATAGATTTTGAAGCATAGTTCATATTTATTTAATAAAAAAAGAGCAAGAAACCCAGTTTATAGTGGTTTCCTGCTCTTTATTTTTAAAGATAATAAGTTATATCTTTTTTATCTTTTATTCTTGTTATTTTTTTGTTTTTTTCTACGATTTTTTAATACTAATCCTAGACCAACTAATAGTGTCATTAATTCAATCTCTAATTGAATAGATGTACCTTCTGAACCAGTATCAGGTAATCTATGTGATTTAGATAAATGACTGTTATTAGATTGAATACCGTCAACATTTGATTGATTTTGATTATTGTCTTTGTTGTTATGACTTAAGATATTTTCAATTTTATCAATATCAAGCATATTCAATTTGTCCATTAATTGTTGGATAATTGAACCGATATCATCAATATGTGATTTATCGATTTCTTTTAACGTATCACGTCTAAGTTTTTCAAGATAATCAATTAATTTAGCTTTTTGTTCATCTGTTAAATCTTTGCGTGCGTTAATTTCTTTAATTTTATTATCTATTAACGCATTAGTAATTTCTTTTGCAACAATTTTCGCTATATTATCTTTGCCCTCTTTAAGTTTATGGTTAATTTCATTGATATCATTTGCGTTATCAATGTTTTCAAGCGCTTTTTGTAAAGCTTTGTTTATTTCAGCTATCGCTTTTTGTTTCTGAGCATTAGTTAAGTTAGAATTATTTAGAATTTCTTGGCGTTTTTTATTAGCAAAATCAATAATTTCTTGTTTAGCCAAAATTTTAGCATCAATTAATGCTTTTAAATTATCGATTTCTTTTTGAGTATTATCTTTAATCTTATTAATGTCCGTTAATGTAGTTGCATTATTAATCTGACTCTTTGCATTTTCAAGAAGACGCTCTAATTTAGATTTAAGTTTTTCTTTATCTTCTTTAGAAAGGTTAGGATTGCTGTCAATTTCATCTTTCAATCGGTTAACTTCATTTTCTAACTCTACTAAAGCTTTTTGTTTAGCTAATTCAACTTGATGTTTTCCATCTAAATCATATTTTGCTTTTTTAATATCTTGAATTAATTTATTAATTTCTTCAAGTGATGCATTTGTACCAATACCTTTATTTATTAAGTCTTCAGCTTTTTTAATAAGTTCATCGTAAGCGGATTTTTTATCTGGTGAAGCTTCTGAATAATTAACAGAATGCTTGATATCTAAATTATCAGCTATTTCATCAATTAAATGTTTCATAGCTTTATCCACTTCTTTAGCTTTATTAATAATTATATCTAAATTATCACGTGAATTTTCATTATCTACCATATTGTTAAACGCATCTTTTTGTGCATTGTTCAAATGTTCTAAGTTTTCCAATATGTGTTTAACATTATTTCTAGCATTTTGTAATTTTTCTGCACCATTTAAATTATTTTTAGCATCAATTATCTTATCTTTAAGTTGATTTATCACGCTAGGATCAATAATAGGATTTTTTGCATCATTAATTAGTTTTTCAGCTTCTTTTAAAGCATCATCATAGGTATCTTTTTTATCTTTATCTCCATCAGTATAATTAATACTTGCTTTGATTTTATCTTTTTCAGCGATGTTTTCTTTTAATTGTTTCATCGCATCATTTAATAAATTAGTATTATGTTTAATATTTTCTAATTCATCAGAAGTTGTAGAAGCTTTTGTCTTTTCTATTAATTTATCCTTCTGTGATTCTGTTAAATCAGTTTGTTGTTTAATTTTTTTAATGACAGCATCATAATCTAATATTAAGTCATGTTTAGCTTGTTCAAGTTCATCTTTAGCACGTTTCACATTTTCGATAGTTTTATGAATTTCATCAACTGTTGAAGTTGGGTTATCAATAACTTTTTGTGCATTAGCTAATGTATCTTTTGCTTGACTTAATTTATTTCTATAATTTTCAACAGAATCACTAGTCATATTTTTAGTTTCAGGCACCTGATTAATGCTTGTTTCTAAATTGTTTTTAGCATTATTCAATAAAGTTTTGTCTGGAATTAAATCATGTTTAGCTTGTTTTAATGCAACTGTAGCTTCATTTACTTTAGCTATTGCTTGCGCAATTTCCCCAGATGTTGCATCGTCATTTTCAATCACTTTTTGTGCGTCTCTGCTGACTTGTTCTGCTTCTGCTTTTTTCGCTCTATAATTATCTGCTGTTGCTGGCGTCATTCCTGGCGTTGGATCTTCCTCGCTAGTCGCTGCATCTAATTTCGCTTTTGCTTTCACTAATTCACTGTTGTTTTCTTTGTCGTGAAGTAAACTAATGGCATTATCTAACTTAGGTTGTACCGCATCTATTTTTGCGATAGCCGCTGTTACTTGTGCCGGTGTCGCATTGTCATCATGAATCACTCTATCTGCTTCTGTTTTCGCTGCTTCAAGTTCATCATGAATTTTAGCCATTTCATTATTATATGCAGTCACGCTCGCTGGTTGTTTACCTTCGGTAACACCTACATGATTTAATCCTGGACGTTTTTGTTCTAGCACTGACTTATCTGCTTTTAATGCATTTTTTGCTTCAGTTAATTGAGTTAATGCTTCTTCTACTTTCGCTTTCTCATCTCTGATTTCTTCAGCTGTCGCATCACCGTTGTTAATCACACCTTGAGCTTCTGAACTAATTCGCTCTGCTTCTGCTTTCTTCGCTCTATAGTTATCTGTTGTTGCTTGCGTCATTCCTGGCGTTGGATCTTGTTCAGCCGTTGCTTCATCAAGTTGACGTTTCGCTTCAACTAACTCACTATTATTTTCTTTGTCGTGAAGTAAGCTAATGGCATTGTCTAACTTAGGTTGTACCGCATCTATTTTTGCGATAGCCGCTGTTACTTGTGCCGGTGTCGCATTGTCATCATGAATCACTCTATCTGCTTCTGTTTTTGCTGCTTCAAGTTCATCATGGATTTTAGCCATTTCATTATTGTATGCAGTCACACTCGCTGGTTTCTTACCTTCGGTAACACCTACATGATTTAATCCTGGACGTTTTTGTTCTAG
>NZ_KV813763.1:0-422 GCF_001813735.1 Staphylococcus sp. HMSC068C09 | reverse complement strand
CACAGGTACTATGATTTCACCGAGTCTCTCGTTGAGACAGTGCCCAAATCGTTACGCCTTTCGTGCGGGTCGGAACTTACCCGACAAGGAATTTCGCTACCTTAGGACCGTTATAGTTACGGCCGCCGTTTACTGGGGCTTCGATTCGTAGCTTCGCAGAAGCTAACCACTCCTCTTAACCTTCCAGCACCGGGCAGGCGTCAGCCCCTATACATCACCTTACGGTTTAGCAGAGACCTGTGTTTTTGATAAACAGTCGCTTGGGCCTATTCACTGCGGCTCTTCTGGGCTTGCACCCTAAAGAGCACCCCTTCTCCCGAAGTTACGGGGTCATTTTGCCGAGTTCCTTAACGAGAGTTCGCTCGCTCACCTTAGAATTCTCATCTTGACTACCTGTGTCGGTTTGCGGTACGGGCACCTAA
>NZ_KV813762.1:0-2264 GCF_001813735.1 Staphylococcus sp. HMSC068C09 | reverse complement strand
TTTTTTTTAATTATTGTTCTGCTTTCTCTGCATTACGTCGATTTTGACGTTTTTCTAATATATCAGATTCATAGTCTTTTTGTTGATATTCAATATATTCTTTTAGTCTATGTTTATTAGGCTGTAATGTTAATCCTAAGAATTTGCGTTCTTGGTTAGCATCTTTATAGAAACTAATCATCATTAGTATGACCACAAAGGAGAATGGTAATGCACTAATAATTGCAGCACTTTGTAGTGCGCCTAATGCTTCTGCGCCATCTCCACCACCTGCTAAGAGTAAGATGAAGGCAATAAGAGATTGTGCAATACCCCATGTTACTTTTACCACGTTAGATGGTTCTAATGAGCCATATGTTGTTTGCATACCTAATACAAATGTTGCTGAATCGGCTGATGTAATAAAGAATGAACCGATTAATATAAGTGCAACAAGTGATAAAATCATTCCTAAAGGTAAATGATTAAATACGCCAAAGAGTTGCGTTTCTGCTGACATCTTGAATAGCTCAGAATGTTTTTTACCCATTTCAATACCTAATACGCCAAACACACTGAACCATAAGAAACTTACTAGAGCCGGAACAAGTAATACACCTGAAATAAATTCACGAATTGAACGTCCTTTAGACACACGTGCAATAAATACACCTACGAATGGGCTCCAGCTTAACCACCAGCCCCAATAATATAGTGTCCAAGAAGACATCCATTCTCTTTTTTGAGAATTTAATGCTGCTGTATCAAAACTGTTGAATAAGAATGTATTGAACAAACTACCAATTGAACTTGTAAACATGTTCAAAATTAATACAGTCGGTCCAACAATTAAAGCAACAATCATTAATATTGTACCTAAACCAATATTAGCATTACTTAAATATTGAATTCCTTTACTTAGACCAGACCAAGCACTAATAATAAATAAAATTGTAACAACAACAATAATAAGTGATTGAACCCATACATTATTTGGGACACCAAATAAGTAATTTAAACCACCGTTAATTTGTAATGCACCCATACCTAATGATACAGCTACCCCTACTACTGTAGCGAATACTGAAAGTACATCAATAATCGTACCAATAGGTCCTTCTACTTTATCTCCAAGCAATGGGCGTAATGTTCTAGAAACAAGTCCTGGTTCATCTTTTCTAAATTGAGCGTATGCTAAGGCAAGAGCTACGACACCATAAACTGCCCAAGCATGAAATCCCCAATGGAAGAAAGTAGAACGAAGTGATTCAGTAAAGGCTTCTGTCGTTTTTGGACTAGCAGTTGGTGGTGCTGCAAAGTGTGACATAGGTTCTGCTGCACCATAGAATACTAAACCAATACCCATACCTGCACTAAATAGCATGGCAAACCATGAAATCGTATTAAACTCTGGTTTATCATCAGGTTTGCCAAGTTTTAATTTCCCAATTGGACTGAAAATTAAAAAGACACAGAAGAAAACAATAATAGTTGTAAGTATTAAATAATACCAACCAAGTTTATCAGTAATCCATCCACTTATTGAACTAGTAATTGAATCGAATTGTTCCGGTACAATTGCCCCAATTAGTACAATAATCGCTACGATAATCGCACTATAAATAAATACCGGCGAAAATTTCTTTCCTTTCTTACTTGATTCAGAAGAAGAATTCATAACTAATATAACTCCCTTCATCTTAATATTAAATTTTTTCAAAATGAAAAATACACAATTAATTATAAAAATAATTAATTAATTTTTCGGTAAACTACTTTAATATAATAACAAACATTTTAATCTTAATCAAATTTCATTAATTTTAATATTTACTAATTTATTTATGTTTTGTATGATATATTATATAAAAATCAAATAAATAGGAGATTACTATGCTAAAAGAATTTAAAGAGTTTGCATTTAAAGGAAATGTTTTAGATTTAGCAATTGCTGTAGTTATGGGGGCAGCATTTAATAAAATTGTATCATCCTTAGTAACTTATATTATCATGCCATTGATTGGTAAACTGTTCGGTTCGGTCGATTTTGCTAAAGATTGGCAGATTTGGGGCATTAAGTATGGTCTTTTCATTCAGTCAATTATTGATTTTATTATCGTTGCTTTTGCATTATTTATCTTTGTTAAGATTGCCAATACAATTATAAGAAAAGAAGAACCAGAAGAAGAAATTGATACAAATACGGTATTACTTACAGAAATTCGAGATCTTTTAAAAACAAATAAATAAATCAAAAGAGTCCGGGACATAAAGTATCTAGATAA
>NZ_KV813761.1:0-293 GCF_001813735.1 Staphylococcus sp. HMSC068C09 | reverse complement strand
ACGAGAGACTCGGTGAAATCATAGTACCTGTGAAGATGCAGGTTACCCGCGACAGGACGGAAAGACCCCGTGGAGCTTTACTGTAGCCTGATATTGAAATTCGGCACAGCTTGTACAGGATAGGTAGGAGCCTTTGAAACGTGAGCGCTAGCTTACGTGGAGGCGTTGGTGGGATACTACCCTAGCTGTGTTGGCTTTCTAACCCGCACCACTTATCGTGGTGGGAGACAGTGTCAGGCGGGCAGTTTGACTGGGGCGGTCGCCTCCTAAAAGGTAACGGAGGCGCTCAAAGG
>NZ_KV813760.1:0-316 GCF_001813735.1 Staphylococcus sp. HMSC068C09 | reverse complement strand
TTTTCCCCATAACACCTAAACCTAAAATTCCAATATTACTAGACATTGTATCCTCTCATTTCTTTATAGTTTATAACCTACAATCTTGCTTCAAGATCTTTTTTCATATCTTCAAATCCTGGTTTACCAAGTAAAGCAAACATATTTTGTTTATACGCTTCTACACCAGGTTGATTGAATGGATTTACGCCTAATTGATAACCACTCATAGCACATGCAAGTTCGAAGAAGTATACGACATAGCCAAATGTTTCTTCATCTAATTGTGGAATATTAACAACGATATTAGGTACGCCACCATCTGTATGTGCTAATA
>NZ_KV813759.1:0-22975 GCF_001813735.1 Staphylococcus sp. HMSC068C09 | reverse complement strand
TAGCTATATTTTTTTACTTTGCAACAGAACCTAAAAACTTAAGTAAAATATTTTTAGCAAAATCATTGATAGGGAGAAGCATATCATAAATGATGCGGTTTTTATTAATTAGTTGCTTAAAAATGAAGTATGCAATATTAATTATTACTAAATTTTGATATATTTAAGGAAAGATTAAGTTTAGGGTGGATGAATGAATGGCTTATCAAAATGAATATGCATTAGAAAATGAGGTACTTCAACAACTTGAGAGTTTAGGGTATGAACGAGTAAATATATATAATGTGAGATCAGAAATCAATGACTATCTTAAAGAACTAGGAGTGTTGAAACATGACTGAACGAGCAAATACTCCCGAACTAAGATTTCCTGAATTTAATACTGATTGGACCACTAATCAAGCAAAAAATTTATTTACTAATGTTTCAGATAAAAAGCATGATGGTGATTTATTAGTTTTATCAGCCACTCAAGATAAAGGTATGGTGCCTAGACAAGACTTAGATTTAGAAATTAAGTATGATAAAAAAATCTATCAAATTATAAAAGAACATTGCCTAATGATTTTATAATCAGTTTACGTTCTTTTCAAGGCGGATTTGAATTAAATACGATTGAAGGAATAGTTAGTCCTGCATATACTGTCTTAAGAGGTGAAGAGGAACTAGCACAACCTAAATTTTTTAAACAATACTTTAAAAGTATTAGGTTTATAAAAAAACTAGATTCTATGATTTATGGTATTCGAGATGGTAAATCTATTAGTTATAAGGAGTTTTCAACTTTCTCTATTAATTATCCTTCAATATTAGAACAACAAAAAATAGGTGATTTCTTTAGCAAACTCGACCGTCAAATTGAGCTAGAAGAGAAGAAATTAGAATTGTTAGAGCAACAAAAGCGTGGGTATATGCAAAAGATATTCTCGCAAGATTTAAGATTTAAGGATGAAAATGGAAATGATTATCCTAAATGGGTAACTCAAAAAATTAAAGAATTAGGTAAGGTTTATACAGGTAATACGCCTAGTAAAAAACAAAGTGCATATTGGAATAGTAATAACTATATATGGGTTACACCTACTGATATAAATAATAAAAAAATGTAAAAAATAGTGAATACATGTTGAGCGATGAAGGATTTAAAAAAGCTAGACAATTACCTAAAAATACATTACTTATTACTTGTATAGCTAGTATTGGAAAGAATGCAATTTTGAGAGAAGAAGGATCATGTAATCAACAAATAAATGCACTAGTTCCTAATAATGATAAGAACGTAGACTTTTTATATTATGCTTTTGAAAAAGTGTCAAAATATATGAAACGTATTGCAGGGAAAACAGCAACTCAAATTGTAAATAAGTCTACATTTGAAAATATTAGTATCGAAGTACCAAATATTGAAGAACAATTAAAAATAGGAAGATTTTTGAATAGTTTTGATAAATTGATTGAAAAACAGGTTTCAAAGATTGAAATATTAAAACAACGTAAACAAGGACTTTTACAGAAAATGTTTGTGTAATTCTGATAAAAACCTATTATGTCAATTGAAATTAGCAAAAAAATAAGCATTAGAGCATCCCTCACTGCAAAGTGAAGGATGCTCTTATTTTATTAGAATATAGCTTTTATTTTGATAAATAATGGTTAATAATCATCTGTAAATCATTATTAAGTACCGTTGTGATACAATCATCGTTCATAAACTCTTCATAGATTTTATCAAGTATTTCCTCGTCATCGATGGCTGTGAAATGATGCACCAGACCTTTTACTATTGAAATGTAATTTTGTGATGCTAAACAACTAGCAACCGTTCGCCAGTCTGAGTATGTGGTTTCATGGTTCATAGATAATCCTTCTTTTATTTCAATGTCCATTTTTGACGTGCTTTAGGGTTAAGTGGATGCATAATTTCATTTGTGGCTGGATTAATGAGCTTTTTGACTTTCTTTTTATGAGGTTTTAACATTTCCATCACTTGTTCGACGCGGTCGATAACAACTGGCCGCTTCGCATAGGCACCATAGGCTAGAATGACTGTTTCGCTCTCACTAATTGCCTTCATCAAGTGAATATCAGTGTGCTCATCGTATGGATTTTTGATATGTTTGAGATTTTCTGGACTTTTAATATTAGAGAATAAATTTACAAGATATACAGCACCGTATCGTTCTGAATTCGCTAATTGATTGAGAATGAGAACCGTAGTAAGATCGAGTGATAATACACCATCTAAATGAGGATACATCGTTATCACTGTACATGCGGGCTTCTTTTCATCCCATGTTTTCTTGAGTAAGTAGCGATGTTGTTCATCATCGCTAAAAATCGCTTCTGTGTGTATCGTATTTTTAATTATATTCATATATCGTCACTTCCTTTAGTATTCTTCGGGTAAAAGCATCACATAATAAAAAGCGTCTACATCATCTTCACGAATGACGTAGACTTTCTTAGGTAATGCATTTTGATTTTTTACATAGTTTGTATAGTGATATTCCAATTTGTATGCGGGTTGTTCTTGTTCATGTGAGATTGAGAGTATATTATTATCTTCGTCTTGTAGTCTGAAAATGTGTAGGTAATCTGTATGAGGTTGATTATCTCTTTCTTTTACCATATTCCAAAGTAAGATTTGAAGGTCTAGAGATAGTTGTTCACTAATGCCTCTTGTGATGTATCGATTGATTTTCATGTTATTTTACCTCGTCTTGAATTTCTTTCATGATGATAATTGCTTGACTAATAATCGTAACAGATATTTGTGCAACTTTGATCCAATTATTCATGGTCTTTCCCTCCTTCTTTTAATAAATGACGTTCATCGATAATCGTATTTTTAGTATCTGTGAGGTACAGAAAGTCCATATCAAAATGATCCAGATAACCAATGCTGATGAGTTGGTTATTAGCATACATTAAAAATGGATAGATACTTAGCTCATGTAGCTCATCATTATAGTAGGTATAAGTTTCAAGTGTAAGATGCGCAAGTGGAGAATTATTAATAAAACGTTCTGGTAGAATATTTTCTGCTGCTTCTTCAAGTGCTTCACATTCCCATGTTTCGCTGTTAGATAGTTGGAATAGACGAGTTATATATTGTTTGAGTTCTTGAGTGGTTGTTTTCATATCATTGCCTCCTAGATAGTGTGATAGTGATGTAGTTGATATACATCATTGGGATAATATATATTTGATTTGCCATTTATTACGGATCCCGTTGACAATATGAGAAAATTCCATATAAAAACCCGCTACAAACGTTGGTGTAACAAGGAAATCCCGAAATCCCACTCATTTTGACGAACAATCAACTCATTATTTATAAGTATTGATGATATGTGTAGGTCTCTCTGCTTCCTTATATATATTATTTATTTATAAAAAATAACGGGATTTTGGGATTGTGCTTGCACAATCCTTCTGCTTCTTCGAATCTGCAAATCCCATTCCTTTCCCGGTAAAAAATCATTGTGGGATGTTCTTTAGCAATTTCAATATAAGCATCGTGTAGTTATGAAAAAAATTACGACAATGACTGTTTCATTAGATAAGTGTTATTGAAATTGATAAAGAGAATTCTAAAACTGGTTAGATAAAATAAGTGAAAGAATAACAGAATAGTCATTGTTTATTCAATAGTTATATATAATGTTTGGGACAAAAATAAAGACGAAGTGCTGAGGAGCACTTCGTCAAGTGGATGATTATCAAATAGTTGTTTGATAATCTCATTATTCAGTTTGAGTGTAACGTAAAATTGCTTCTTACAATGCTCATCTTTTCTTATGTCAATGCGATCGATGACTGTTAGATATAGTGATTTCAATTGAGATTTCTCTAATTTATCTATATCTTTGAATATTGTTTGTAGTATATTGGCAATCATATCAGCATCATAATGTGGAGCTTCCGCTTGTTTATCTCGTTCTAGTTGATGGATTTGATTATTTATTTGATTCAATTCATCTTGGTAGCCAAGTATTGTTGGTTTCAATACGCTATCTAAGTCAGGTGAGTCTTCGATTGTTTTCGTTAGTGTATGCATTTTGGCTTTGATTTCTTCACATTGTGACTGTTTATAAGCGATGTCATGATTCAAAGAGGATTTATCTATTTGGCTTTGTTCATTTACTTTTTCAACCAATTGTTTCAATACCTTTTTACTTTTAATAATTTCTAATATCTGGTCCATAACGTATTTTTCTAATACATCTGCTCTAACACTATTGGCTGAACAAACTTTAGAACCTTTGTTTCTAAAATTACTACATGAGTAATATCTGATTCTTTTCTTAGTGCCATCTTTTAATGTATTGGTTGTATTACTTGCCGCCATTGCTGCGCCACATTTTGGACATTTTACAATGCCAGTCAGTAAGTTTGTCCCTTTACCGTGAACTTGTGGTTTCTTACGACTTTCTTTGCGTTTAAACTGTACTTTATCCCATAAAGCTTTATCAATTATAGGCGCATGTTTACCATCTGCAATAATCGGTTCTTCATTGAGTCCTTTTCGTCTTTTATCGCTCCAGTGTCTATACTTCGCAAACTGTATCTTTCCAATGTAAAAGGGGTTTGAGATGATGTAAGTAATGGACGAAATACTAAACGGTTTACCTTTTTTAGTCACATAACCTTTATGATTCAATGCGTTCGCAATCTTACGATAACCATGACCTTTAGCGTATGACTCAAAAATATATTTAACAATATTCGCTTCATGTTGATTGATTATGAGCTCTTTTTTACTGTCAGGTACTTTATCGTAGCCTAGAGGCAAATTACCTTGATAATAACCTTCAATCGCTCGTTGTCTTTGGCCATTGTAGACATTCTCTACAATCGTATTTCTTTCAAATTCTGCGAAGCTGGCTAAAATTTGGAGCATCAATTTACCTGTTGAGCTGGCAATTTCTATTTTTTCAGTGAGACTAAAAAATTCGACATTAATCTTATACAATTCCTCGACAATATTTAACAAATCTGAGGTATTTCTCGCTAAACGATTGGTTTTGTAGACCATAATACAATCTAATTTACCTTCGTTGGCATCTTTTAACATACGCTGTAATTCTGGACGTTGCATTGTTTTACCCGATATACCTCGATCGGTATATTCATCAACGACTTCATAACCTTGAAATTGACAATACTCTGTAAGTTGATTTAATTGACCATGAATACTGTAACCATCCGTTTGCATTTCAGTTGATACACGTGCATATAATCCAATACGTTTCTTTTTGAGTTGTTTCATATTACTTCATTCCTTTCGGGAGTTATTAAATGTGATTGTTCAACGATATTGAGTGGACTATTTTTAAAGTAGATTCCTTGTAACTGTTTAGTTTGAGTTATTGTAATGTCATCAATCAAAGGTGCTATATCCTGTAAAGTTATTTTATTTTTTATGACATATTTTAATTTGTCATCGATTTGGTAGGTTGAATAAGTAGGATAATTCTCTTCACTTTTACAACTAGCAGATAAACGTTTGAACGTTTTTACATCAATACGATTTTGAGCTAGCTTTTCAATCAATTGTGCTTGTGTTAGATGGGTTTCTTTATGCTTCATTTGTTGCTGTTTTAGGACTTTGAGTATTGTGTCATTCAGTCGATTATGAAACGATTGTTCTTCAAAATACTTTTTACAAGTGTCGAGCACTTTACTTTCAAGTTCTAGTGCATTCATACCTTTAAATGGACACGTATGATAGGCTTCATTCATATTTCTAGGACAGACGTAGTAACGTAGAGAATGATTCGCTTTTTTAATCGTTAAGTTTGTTAATGTTGATTGACAGTACGGACATCTAATTAGTTTCTTTAATTTGTTTTCAGAAATGTGTTGTTTATGATGTTTATTCAAGCGACGTTGCTGTACTTCTTCAAATGTATCAACGTCGACAATAGATGGAACGATATCATTAAACGTGCCATACTTATTGATGACACGACCGCAATAGTTAGGGTTCAAGAGAATATTTCTAACTTGATAGGGTTTACGAGGAATAAGCTTAGGATTTTTATCTAAATGTTGGGAAATCTTTTTGTAGCCTAGACCTTGTAAGTACCAGCGATAGACAGTTTTGACTGTATACGCTTCTTCTTCATGTACAACAAAATGACTTTGTCTGTAACGATAGCCAAAAGGTGCATGAGTTGTGATTAGTTTACCTTGTTTGGCTTTTTCTCTTATTCCATTTCGTGTTTGTTCACTGATATTATTAGACTCCATTTCTGCTAGACTCATGAGTATGTTTAAGCGAAAGCAATCAAACTCTTTAGACAAATCAAAATATCCATCGTTCACACTGATGATTGTGACATGATTCTTTTTACAAATTTCAAAGAATTGTATAGCGTTTTTCAAATTACGATGGAGTCGATTCAGACGATAACAACATAATACTTTACATTTTCCAGATGTAATCATTTCTACCATTTTTTGATAGCCCGAACGTTTTGTATGTCGACCTGTTTTCTTATCATCATAAAATGTTACATTGGACCATCCATATTGCTTAGCAGTGTCTATAATGAGGGATTTCTGAGTGGCTAAGCTTTGTTGTTTGAGTGTACTTTGACGTACGTAAGCAACGGCTTCTTCCATGTTATACACCTCCATAGAGATAATATATGTTTATGAATGAATTAGAATGAAAGGTCCAACGTGTTAAAAGCACGTTGGACCGCAATGATTAATTATCGTTCTGTAACTCTTCAATAACTAAATCAGCTAGTAATTCAATCAATTCATCCATTTTATCTACTCCTGTACGATTGCATCTTTAAGTTATTAAAAATCAATTAAATCATCATTCTGTTTTTTCCATGATTCAAGCATCTTTTTGTTATCCAAGTTAATTTTAGCTTTAATAGGTTCAGCATCTTTAGTTAGACCAAAAATAGATGCATATTCTGAATCTAGTTTTAAATGGTAAAAGACAAGTGACTGTTTCTTACCATAGTCATCTTTAACTGTTCGTTTTGTCGTAATTCGATCACGGTCAGATTCAATAAAACCTTTATCTCTTAGTGCATTCACGACATTGTTGACATCCTGAAAGTGCTGTTCTTTCAGCATATCTTTAAATACAGTCGCAATGATTTTGACTTCGATATAATCATCTTTTAAGGCAATTAGTCCATAATTCTCAATCATATTCTTTAACGCTGTGTCATCAGAAAACTTACCACGATTTTGTGCTACAAATTGCGTAACGACTTCAATCGCTTTATCTGCCAGTGATCGTTCAGAGACTGTATGAGTATGATAATCAATAAAGTAATCTTTTATTTTAGTGATATCAATATCTGTAGATAAAACATGACTAAGAATCTTGGCCGAAGTAGTGATAGCCGCATAGCGCTCAAACATACGAATACCAGTATTATTTGTTTCATCCTTCAATTTATCTTTAAACCAATGATGTAATTCAAAAACGGATCAAAAAACAAAGGGCCCTAGAAACTAGGAGCACACTTACACAAGAACAATTGATAGATAAATTAGCTAAAGGAGCCATCGATGCAGAAACGTTCAGAAAACAATCTCAATCGTTACTTCAACAATCAAAACCAACACTATCAATAAATGAGCAACAAATTCAAAAGTCTTTTGAAAATGTAATTCAACAACACTTCACGTTAAGCATGTTATACCGATATATTGATGAAATTCATATTTCTAAAAACAAAAGCCTTGTGGGAATCTATTTCAAAAATGAACCGCTAAACATTGTAAACCAAGCTACGCAATCATCGATTGCTTAATTAATGAAAGGATGAAAAATATGAAAGAAATGAAAAGAAAATCTGTAGGATGTTATGTTAGAGTTTCAATAATTTCTCAAGACATTGATAAATTTAGTATTAATGGTCAAATTACACAAATAAAGGAATATTGCCAACAGGGAAATTATGAATTGCTATACTGATAATTAAAAGTACCCCCGATCGAACGAAAATATCTTTTTGATGACTATTAGTGATAATTGTAATTTTATCCATTAATAGATGAATGGATTGGAATAATACTAAGCCTATTGCTATTCCACCGAGTAAAATTACCCACCCGCCTAATTCAATACTTTCCGGAATCATTTCAAAAAATAATAAGCCAATTATAAGGCCTGCACATAATGAATAAATAAAGCCATGACCACTTTGAAAACCTTCCATTATCCAAGCGAGTCCACCGCCAACACCAATTACAAGTGCGGAAGCTAACGCCCGATCATCCATACTGCACTCATCCCACTATTCTTAAAAAGGCTTTGTTTATTTTACTCTAAAAAATCAAAACAAAATATATGAATTCATATTAAATATTATTTGATTTTTTATTCAGATGGTTATATCATATATATGAACATATATTAATATATGTAGATAAATAGTGATTATTATATATAAGGTTTTGAATTGAAACCTAAAGTGAGGGAAGGATAATGGAAGAAAAAAAGGAATTAGAGGAAGTAAATAATAAGGATTTAGATGATGAAACATTATTTGTCGTATCGCAAACATTTAAAGCGTTAGGTGATCCTACGAGAATCCGGATTCTCCATTTGCTCTTTTATAAGGAGTATTCGGTAAACGGTATTGCTGAAACGCTACATCTTAGACAATCAACAGTTTCCCATCAATTGCGGTTCTTGAAAAATTTACGGTTAGTAAAATTCCGAAGGGAAGGCACAACATTGTTTTATTCCCATGATGATGAACATACTATGAATATGCTAAAACAGGCGATCGATCACGCCTGTCATCACTAGTATTCCGTAAACCAGTAATGAGTGTTAATAATAATTCACGTCATTAATATTGTTATATGATCATATAACAATATTATAGGCATATGAAAAGGGGGTTTTGCAATGGATATGGAAAACAAAAAAACAGAATGGAAAGCGTTGTATGATATCTCGAAGGAAAGTGAGATGGGTGTAGCAGAGAGGGTTAGTGAATACGGTTGATAAATTCATAGGATGTATTATTGGATACAAAAAGTTTGGATGTGGTCAATTAACGTCCTGGTTTAGTAAAGCTTACTGCGAATATATTGGAACCCGATATATCATATTTATTTAGAAAGGTGATAGAAATGAAAAATATTCAAGAGCAACAAGCACACGAAAGTCATAGCCACGATCATAGTCATGATCATGATCACGGAAAAATGCCAATTATTTCATATTTTATTGGCTTAGTGTTGGCTATAATTGGGCTTTTTTTAAGTGATGCAAATTTATTAATACAAAACATCTTATTTTCAATTGCCACAATCACAGCCGGCTACCATGTAATTATTCTCGAAGGAATTGGAGAGACAGTTGAAAATACTAAATTAAAGGGAAAATTCACTCCTAATTCTCATATTCTAATGGGATTAGCTGCAATCGGGGCTTCTCTGATAGGGAGTTTTTGGGAAGGAACCCTTTTGATACTTATTTTTTCCGGCGCTCATTTTCTTGAAGATTACGCTGAAGGAAGAAGTAAAAGAGAAATTACTAAGCTACTCGAAATGAACCCAACGACAGCTAAATTAATCCTACCTGATGGAAACACAAAAATTGTTGATGTCAGTGAATTAAAAGTTGGAGATCAACTCCAAGTGCTGAACGGTGATCAAGTTCCAATTGATGGGATTATTTTATCCGGTACTACCTCAATTGATGAATCTTCTATTAATGGAGAAAGTATACCGAAAGAGAAATCTAAGGGTGACGAAGTTTTTGGAAGTACGATTAATGGAACAGGTACTTTTACTATGGAAGTCACTAAGGAAAACAAGGATACTGTATTCTCTAAAATTTTACAATTAGTTAGTCAAAACCAAGATAATCAAACAAAAGCTGCCAGTATCATTCAAAAATTCGAGCCTAAATATGTTAATATAGTTTTAATCGCAATACCATTAGTAATGTTACTTGCTCCTTTTCTATTTGATTGGACATGGTCGCAAAGTGTTTACAGGGGATTAGTGATTTTAGTCGCAGCTTCACCGTGTGCTTTGGCAGCAGCTACTGTATCTGTAACATTGTCTACAACATCTAACCTAGCTAAAAAAGGCGTGCTTTCAAAAGGAAGTACTTACCTATCACAATTAGCGGATATAGATGCAATTGCCTTCGATAAAACAGGAACCCTTACGAACGGAGAACCTAAAGTAACAAATTACTATTTCACTCATTCTGTGAACGAAGAAAATATTATTGATATTATAGTCGCCCTTGAAAAGGAATCCAATCACCCACTCGCTAATGCTATTTTAGAAAAATTTGAAGTTAAAAATAAAATAGACATCGAAGTTACTAATCAAATTGGAAAAGGTCTGACAGGAGATTATAATGGAAAAAATTATCGTATTGGTAAGCCTACTTCTTTTGAAAGTGCTTCTGAAGAGTATACCCAGTTCAATCATGATTGGGCATCAGAAGGAAAGACGGTTGTATACGTAGCAGAAAATGAAGAAGTTATTGGGATTATAGCTCTAATGGATATTCCGAATGAGCATGCTAAAGAAACAATTAATTACTTTAAGAAACTTGGTATCCACACGACTTTAATTACTGGTGATTCGGAAATGACGGGAAAAGCTGTAGGCGAACAATTGGGAATAGACGAAGTTATCGCTAATGTAATGCCTGAAGATAAATCCAGAATTATAGAAGAACAAAAAGAAAAATTTGGAGTTACTGCCATGGTTGGAGATGGTGTGAACGATGCACCGGCCCTTGTTAATGCTGATGTTGGTATAGCTATGGGGGGCGGTACTGATGTGGCAGTAGAAGTATCTGATTTGGTTTTAATGCAGAACAATTTATCTAAATTAGTACAGTCTCATAAAATTTCCTCAAATATGGGTCGTGTTATTAGGCAAAATATTATTTTTTCAATGGCAGTTGTTGCCTTTTTAGTTGTCGTTAGTTTGTTAGGATTAACTGATATTACAATCAGTGTAATTGTTCATGAAGGAAGTACTTTAGTTGTTATACTAAATGGACTTCGATTATTAAGATCTAAATAATGAACGAATCGATTGACATGAATGAACTTTGAAGTGTGGATTCTACAATGTTCCCATAACATTGGACACTAAAAAACAGAGCAATCTAATAAAGATGTTATGAGTAAAAACAATGCCTTGCATACCGTTTTTATCATACGGGCGGTCAAATAAGCAATTAAAGAGCATGGGAAGCATAAAATCATAAACAGTGACTTAAGGCAGCCAGTTTACATTCAAAAGTTAAATTGACTGTATTAAAAGTTTCGAAACGATTAATATCCGTATGGGGGCAAGCGTCGAGCCAAAGATAATGCCAGGACAGAGCGTCTTTTTCCGTTCTTTTAAGTGGGAAAGGTTTTACCTTCTCTATGCCAAGACAGTCCCAGAGCTAAAAGAGCCAGTTGCTCTTTTTGGGCGTTTGTGAACGGTAATCGCAGGAAGGGGATTTTCCCAACCGCACCTGGTTTTCCATCACAATAAAGTTGGCGGCATTTGTTCTGATATTCTTGGGAATACTTACACTATGAATGGCCGTATTAAGTGATACAGGAGCTGCTATTATTGTAATACTGAATGCTCTCCGCCTTTTGAGGGTAAAAGAATAAAAGTAAGGATAACTAGGTAAAGCTGTTCAATCAAAAATTGAACAGCTTATTTTTCATCAAAATCAAAAACGTTTATTATAATACCTACACTTGTTCTGTTAAACGTACCGATTTTTTAACCTTATTGTATCAGTAATATCTTGAAACGAAGTAAGCGACTAAAATTTCTCTTTTATCATACTTTTATAAAAATACACTTTTAAGAACGGTTTGAAAATTTTTGAAATAGATCAAAATAATCTTCTGGTTAAAAAACCTGTAGATATGATTTCTCTCTTAAATTTTTGTTTGATTAGATTAGATCCTAATAAGACGCATTCAATATGTCTACACGTGAATTTAGTCTTTGAAAATGTAAGGACCATTATTATTATAAAAACCCCAGTATAAAACGATACGCAGAAGCATATCATAAATAAAACTAAAAAATAGATTATGGAAAATATATCTTTGGAGAGTGTCGAATGAAAGACATAGAAGTAGAAAAAAGCCTATAAGATGATGAAAGAACAGGATAAAATAAATTTTGGTAAATACCATAAGACACTATTACATATACATACTCTAAGCTCATATGATTTCAAATTATATGATGAATGGAATAAACAATATTTCTATCTATTAGCGAAGATGAAATATTTAGAATTGCTAAAAAAGAAAGTATTCTTTACAGTGGGTATTCTAATATAAATGATTTAAAGGAATTAGATATTTTTAAGAACTATAAGAATCTAAAGGAAATGCTTTCTTATTTTATTTTGGTATACAGCATATATACTAATGGAATATCAATAATTGTTGTTACAGATCATAGTACTGTGTGAAGAGTGGAATAAAGAATTCTGTATGGCTTCTGTTCTACTCTTTTTTATTAAAAATATATAATAAAGAATTTTTTAAAATAGTAAAATTTATACTTTGATTAACTTTTGACATAATTATGAACATCTAAATAAGTAAAAATCAAATATTTGAAATTGTGTTAATATGAATGTAGAAACTAAAGTAATAATTTCATTTAAAATAACTTTTAAATTTTATATACATATTAGCGTTGTGATACACGTATAGAGGGGGAATCAAAAGTGGAAACGCTAATGATTAAAGCAATGGGGACGGTGATACGTTTATCGATTGAACATCAACATTCGAACACATTACTTCAAGAAGCTGAATTAAAAATTCATGATTGGGAATCTCAATTTAGTGCTAATGATCCAAAATCAGATTTGATGAATGTGAATCAACATGCAGGTATCGCACCAGTCAAGGTTAATCCTGAGATGTTTAACATGATACGTTATGGTTATGAAATTACACTATCTTCTAATTTTAAGATGAACATATTGATAGGGCCATTAGTTAAATTATGGAAAATTGGTTTCAAAGATGCATTGAAACCTAAAGAAGAAGATATACAACGCGCTTTAATGTGTATGAATCCTGAAAATCTTGTTCTAAATTCAAAGACACATGAAGTATTTCTTACACAACCAGGAATGGAGATTGATTTAGGAGCCATTGTAAAAGGCTATTTTGCTGATCAATTACAGCAATACTTTTTATCTCATGGTGTAGCTTCTGCCATTATCGATTTAGGTGGTAATGTTTTAACAATTGGTAGACAACCGGAAACTTTAGAAAAATGGCATGTAGGTGTACGCAATCCTTTTTATAAAGATGCATTATCACTCGTTACATTAAATGTAGAGCATCAATCAGTTGTTACTTCCGGCATCTATGAACGCTATTTCATACAGGAACATCAATTATTTCATCATATTTTGGATTCCAATACAGGATATCCTGTAGATAATGATATCGTTAGCGTGACAATCATATCTGATCATGGGATTGATGGCGAGGTATGGAGTACAATTTGTAGTTTTGGTCAATCACAACAAAATATTGAATTATTAAACCTCATAGATGGTGTTGAAGGCATCATTGTGACAAGAGATGGAAACGTTTTAATGACTTCAAAAATGCAGAGGTATTTATAAAATTTTAAAGAATACTCATAAAGAGTATTTTATTTTTAAGTATAAATGTGAAAAAAATCACAATGTCTTAGGAGGAATTGCTATGAGTAAAGAATTATTTGATACTTTTAAATTTAAATGTGGTGCCGAATTAAAAAATAGAGTATTAATGGCGCCCATGACTATCCAAGCTGGATATTTTGATGGAAGTGTTACATCAGAAATGATTGATTATTATCAATTTAGGGCTGGTGATGCTTCAGCAATTATTGTTGAAAGTTGTTTTGTTGAAAACCATGGGAGAGGCTTCCCAGGGGCTATAGGTATTGATAACGATGACAAAATACCTGGACTTAAACGTCTAGCAGAAGCGATTCAATCTAAGGGGTCAAAAGCGATTTTACAACTTTATCATGCTGGAAGAATGGCGAATCCTAAGTTCAATGAAGGTGAACAACCCATATCTGCGAGTCCTATTGCAGCATTAAGACCTGATGCGGTACCACCAAGAGAAATGACACATGCTCAAATCAATCAGATGATAGAAGATTTCGGAGAAGCGACACGTCGTGCTATAGAAGCAGGATTTGATGGTGTTGAAATTCATGGTGCCAACACATACTTATTACAACAATTTTTCTCTCCGCATTCTAATCGAAGAGAAGATACATGGGGAGGCAGTCGTGAAAAACGTACGCGATTCCCAATCGAAGTACTAACAAAAGTTCAACATGTCGTTGCTGAAAATGAAGCCTCTCATTTTATAATAGGATATCGATTCTCACCTGAAGAAATTGAAGAGCCAGGCATACGTTTTGAAGATACAATGTTTTTACTAAATACTTTAGCAAAATATGAACCCGATTACTTCCATATATCAGCAAACAGTTACCAACGTACGTCCATAGTGAATCAAGAAGATACAGAACCTTTAATTAATAAATATCATAAAATGAAAAGTGCACAGTTGGCACAAATTCCATTAATTGGTGTTGGTAGTATTGCGCAACGAAAAGATGCAGAACATGCCCTTGAACTCGGTTATGATCTTTTAAGCGTTGGAAAAGCCTATTTAATAGAACCTCAATGGACGGATAAAATTTCACAAAACGAAGAAGTTGAACAATTTGTCGATATACATGACCAAAAAGTACTTCACATACCATCTCCTCTGTGGAAAGTGATGGACTTCATGATTTTAGATAAAGAAGAAGAACATCGTAAATATGAAAGATTAAAAGCACTACAAAATAAAAAAGTGAAATTTAACAAAGGCACGTATCATGTTTATGCAAAAGGTCATAATGGCAATCTACCAATGAAAGTTCAATTGTCGGAAGATAAAATTGTAAGTATTGAAGTAGATGATAGTGGAGAGTCTGAAGGTATAGCGAACCCAGTTTTTGAACGTTTACCTCAAGATATCATCAATGGACAAACGTTAAATGTCGATGTCATATCAGGTGCGACAGTAACAAGTGAAGGCATCGTGCAGGGCATTGCAGATGCAATTGAACAAGCAGGCGAAGATCCAGATATTTTACGAGCACGTCCTAAACCAGTTGTTCAGTGGTCTGATGAGGTCGTTGAAGAGACGACTGACGTAGTCGTGATTGGTACAGGTGGTGCTGGTTTAAGTGCAGCAGCTACGGTTTTAGACGAAGGAAAAGAAGTCATCATGCTTGAGAAATTTGCGGCTATAGGTGGCAATACCATCCGAACAGGTGGTCAAGTCAATGCTGCTGAGCCTAAATGGCAAAGTGCATTCCCTGCACTCGCTGGTGAAAAAGACACATTGATACAGTTATTAAATCATGATGAAAAGGATATAGATGAGGCTTATCTTGAAGATTTCAATACTTTAAAGCGTCAAATTAAAGATTACCTTGAAAAAAGTAGCAATAAAGATGATTATCTTTTCGATTCTGTTGAATTACATCGCATTCAAACGTATCTAGGTGGAAGACGTAAAGATCGTAATAATGTCGAAATTTCAGGTGATTATGATTTAGTTAAAACACTCACAGATAATGTTTTGGAATCAGTATACTGGTTGAAAGATAAAGGGGTACATTTTGATCGTTCATTTGTAGATATGCCTGTTGGTGCACTATGGCGTCGTGGTCATAAACCAATGAAAGCACAAGGTTTAGAGTACATTGAAAATCTAGGAGATTACGTTAAACATCATCATGGTCGTATTTTTACAGAAACTACTGCAGAAAAATTAATTAAAGAAGGTAATCAAGTTGTTGGTATTGAAGCACGTAAAGCAAATGGTGCTAAAGTTAAGATTCACACTCGTCACGGCGTAGTGTTGGCCACAGGTGGTTTTGGAGCGAATACTAAAATGATACAACAATATAATACGTATTGGGATAACATTCCAGATGATATTAAAACAACAAATTCTCCTGCAATTACAGGTGATGGTATACGTTTAGGTGTGCAAGCAGGCGCTGACATTGTAGGTATGGGATTCTCTCAAATGATGCCGATTTCTGATCCTAAAACAGGTGCATTATTCACAGGATTAATCGTGACACCTTCAAACTTCGTCTTCATTAATAAGGAAGGACATCGTTTTGTTAACGAATTTGAAAGTAGAGATGTATTATCTAAGGCAGCATTAGAACAAAAAGACGGTATCTTCTATATTATTGCAGACGCAAATATTAAAGCGCTAGCTATGAATACGACTGAAGACAAAATCAATCAAGAATTAGAAGATGGCACTTTAATAAAGGCTAATACCTTAGAAGAGTTAGCTCAAAAATTAAACATAGATACAACTACTTTTGTGAATACGATTGAAAGATATAATACTTTCGTAGAACAAGGACATGATGAAGATTTTAATAAAAATGCATTTGATTTAAAAATCGAAAAAGCACCATTCTATGCGACACCACGAAAACCTGCAATACATCATACTATGGGTGGTTTAAAAATCAACACACATGCACAAGTCGTTGATGTAGAAGGTCATATCATTAAAGGATTGTATGCAGCTGGTGAAGTTGCTGGTGGTATACATGCAGGTAACCGTTTAGGTGGTAATGCACTGGCAGATATTTTCACTTTTGGTCGCATTGCCGGTCAAAGTGCTGTAATGAAATAAAGGAGAACAGGAGGGCGTTTAATGATGAGTGAACAGTTTAATAAAGGAAAACAACTCATTGTAGCGATTATTTTAGGGATTCTCACATATTGGTTATTTGCACAGTCTTTCTTGAATATCGCACCACATGTGCAACGTTTCTATGATGTAGATATGAGTATTGTTAACATTGCGGTCAGTCTTACATCACTCTTAACTGGTGTGTTTATAGTTGTAGCAGGAGGTTTATCTGATAAGATAGGTCGAGTTAAAATTACTTACGCAGGTTTGATACTTAGTATACTTGGGTCTATTGCATTGATTATATCTCATGCGCCACTTTTATTATTGGTAGGTCGTGTGTTACAAGGCTTATCTGCAGCATGCCTACTTCCGGCAACTATTGCGTTAATTAATTCATTCTTTCATGGTGAAGAAAGACAAAAGGCACTAAGTTATTGGTCATTTGGTTCATATGGTGGAACAGGATTAGCATCACTATTTGCTGGAATGATAGCCACTTTTATTGGGTGGCGTTGGATTTTCGTGTTGTCAATCATTTTCTCAATTCTTGCCTTAATATTGCTTAAAGGCATACCAGAATCTAAAGATGAATCTGCACATAATAAAAAATTTGATATTATCGGTATCATTATTTTTGTCATTATGATGTTAAGTATTAACATAGTAATAACGCAAGGTGATAGAATTGGATGGTTAAATCCTATTATTGTAATATTAATTGCCATATTCATTGTGACATTAATAGCTTTCTATATATTTGAAAAACGTCAAAATGAACCTTTCATAGATTTTAGTTTATTTTCAAATAATATTTATATTGGCACAACATTAGCTAATTTAATGGTGAATATGGATATAGGCTCACTTGCATTATTTAATATCTATGTTCAAGATGATAAACATTTAACAGGCGCACAAGCGGGTTTAATTACAATTCCATATATGTTGTGTAGTTTGTTAATGATACGTGTAGGTGAACGTTTTATGCAAAATCGAGGGCCACAATTGCCACTTATGTTAGGTCCTTTATCAATTACAGTGGGTATTATACTTTTAGCCTTCACTTCGTTGCCTAACATGATTTACTATATTGTGGCGTGCATCGGATTTATCTTTATAGGTCTAGGATTAGGTTTCTTTGCGACACCAGCGCTATCTACAGCTGTATCTAATGTTCCGGCAGAAAAAGCTGGTACTGCATCAGGAATTATCAAAATGACTTCTACACTCGGTGCAGCATTCGGTATCGCTGTTATAACTACAATTTATACGGCATTATCTGTCAATCACCCAGCACAATTTGCAGCTACAATCGCATTTATCGTAGGGGCAGGTTTAGTGTTTATCGCATTTATTGCCGCGTATTGTTTAATTCCTAGAAAGAATGTAGATGCTTAAATTGGGAGTTGGCGCAGTAAATATTATTAATTGAATTTTGATCGTATGATGAATGATGAATAAATAGTTAAACTTTATGATAGTCTTAAAATAGGAGATGCGTTTGAAGCCTTTTCTTCAGAAATTACGCTTGGAAGATATCAAGCACCATCCGCTGTTGCAAACTTAGTATCATTCTAATGATTCTGACTATATTACTGGTCAATTCATTTTAACTGATGGTGGATTAGGGTATAGATAAAAAGGGATACTTCGTCATGGTAATTAACGGATAAAAAAGCGTTTAAATATTTATATATAATGATTGTGTGCTTATACAAAATGTCAACTCAATGCATTCATGTGAGAGTGGGATGATGAGTCTGAGACATAAAGTCTCTGGATAAGTCAAAAAAGACAATTTCTATTGAAATAATATAGAAATTGTCTTTTTTATAATTTTTTGATTATTTTCAGATCAATTGAGCTGCTACTTTTCTCATATTGAGTGCCGTTCATACAAATCCAAATTCTCTTTTAACTTTATTTATTCCTCTTACGGACATTCGAGTGAAGCCCATTTCAATTTTATTAGAAGTAATTTAGGTTTGAACCTACCTAAATGAATATATGAGTTGTTTTTAATGCTATAAAATATATTCAGATTTCAATAATGACATAAAATAGGCATCTTTATATTTACCTTTAGTGTAGAATTGCTCTTTGAGTAATCCTTCAGTTTTAAATCCTTGTGACTCGTATATATGCACAGCTTTTTTGTTATCTGTATCAACATATAGATAAATTTTGTGCATGTTTAATATATCGAATGCATAATTTATCGCTTTTTCGAATGCGAATTTTGCATAACCTTTACCACTGAACTCAGGTTTAATAATTATTTGTATTTCACAATTACGATGGATGTAATTAATCTCTACTAATTCAACAATCCCTACGACTTGATTTTCATCTTCAACAATAAAACGTCTCTCCGATTCATCTAATAAATGCTTATCAAATAAATATTGAAGTTCCGTTAAGGATTCATAAGGTTCTTCAAACCAATAAGCCATAATAGAATATTCATTATTTAATTCATGAACAAAAAGTAAATCACTATACTCTAATGCTCTTAGTTTCATAATTCCACTCCCAAAATTTTCTCATATATTTGCATTATAAATATAAATAACGAATAAGTCATCATTCACTGTGAACACTTTATTTTAACAATTAATTCATCACATACTAATTCTCATTTTCTTGTTATTCTCGATTGATTACTCTTACTATGAAACCTATAAAATTCTCATATTTGATTGTATTAAGAATAAATATATTAATAGTAATAATAAAAAAATAAATAATAAGGCTTCCCTCACCGTAAAAGTGAAGGATGCTCTAGTTTTATTGTAAGTAGTATGATATTCATTTTAATAGAGATTGGTTAATAATTGCCTGTAAATCATTGTTAAGTATCGTTGGAAATAAAACATTAAATAAGGAAAGGGATATTAAGTTTGACACGGGGACCAAAAAAAATTAGAAGTGATGCAGACGAAATAAAAATATAATTATGTCATCAACAATTGAGTTATCACATAGCAATATAGATATTACAAAAATGAAGATGTCAGATATTGCTAAATATGCTGGTGTAGGTGGGAGGACATTATATCGACATTTTGAGAGCAAGGCACGTCTATGCGAATCAGTTATGGACAAGTAGGTTGAAGCTATATTTCAAGAAATTGATACGTATTTAGAAAAACATAGAAATAATTCTCCTTATTAACGTGTTTTTGGCATTTTAAGCTATTTTTTGAATTTAAAAGAGACAAACTTTACAATTCTATCGTTTATTGAAAAGTCCTCAAACCCTGCTGGATCCTTAATCCATATTCCATTTTATCATTCACTAGCTGATTTGATTAAATTGCAATTTAAAAAAAGAATATTGAAAGTCTTGACTTTTAAGGTTGATATAATGCTCAATTGTTTTTCTTCAGACTTCTACTATTATTCAAAACATACATAGAAATTGTCTAGAATGGAATTTTTAGAAAAAGTTTTAAACTTTATTTTTAAGTGAACATTGGATTCAAGAAATAGAAATATGAATTTTACAGATTTAGAAAAATATATTGAAATTGGTAAAAATGATAGAAATAGTTATTCTAAAAACAGGTCATGACGTGATATTTGTGAGAATGAAAGAAGAACACATGAAAAATAAATAATCTAACCAAAAATATAATTAACAGGTAGAGATAAATTTTATACAACTCAATAGAATTTGTCTTTTTTCACGTATTCAGAAACTTTACATTCCGGATTCCGCAATAACTAATAATTACGTTTCTGTCTTTCAATAAGATGATTAGTTAGTGATACAATAAGTTCATATAAAAAAGTATAAGAACCATTAAAATTCATATAAGTATAAAAACCGCCTCATTAACCGATACGCAAAAGTACCTCACAAAAGCAATAAAAAAATAGATTGCATGATATATTATAAACTTACTTATTAAATAAAGGAGAAATGAATAATGACGATGTTTCGTGAAGCACTGATATGGATAGTGCTTCTCATATTTAACTTAATAAACACGTTTTTAGTACTTATGGGAAAATCATCATTATTCAAGGTTCCGCTTTGGAGTACATGGTTAGTTTGGGGAATAGTTACTATAATTATAGTAGGCGTTTTGCTTTTTAGAAAACATTTACAAAAAAAGCATCCACTCATTAATAAACGTCTCAATAATAAAGATTTTAAAGCGGGAGAATTCTTTGTACAAATGCCTTTATATATCATTGAGAATCAAAGCAATGTGATATATGGTAACGAAACAATAACGTATAAACCCGTTTTTGTTAATATATTTCATAAATTATTGAGTCTCTTTGGTATTCAAACAAAATATAGTATATATATGACTTCTAGTGAGAACGATGTAAAAATAATTCGTAAACATGGGGTAGCGAATAGACATCAATATACGATGTATTTGAATAATGAAGAAGTAGGTACACTTGAGATGAAACAGTTCTTTAAAAGTGGGGGAAAGCAACAAATTCCTTACACGTTTAATTACAAATCTGAGGTGTTTGATGTAAGCAATCCATTTTTTAGTAATGAAACCAAAATTACATTTGAGAATGACGTAGTATTAACCGCAAAGCGTAGTTTTTTAGATATTTCAAAAAGCAAGCGAACTAAAAAAAGAGGCGAAAAACACACTATACACATTCACAGCACTAGAGTAGAGAAAGAAATATTACTAGCCATTTACTTACAATGTGTGATCAATAAGCAAACACAATAAGTGAAGTATAGCGATAGTATAAGGCGACCCGTATATTAGCGAATAAAGATTTTAGTACAAATATACCCTATGATCATAACGGCTAAAAAAGATAGTGAAGGTAATAAAACAAACCATATTGACATAGCTATCTCTCCTTACTCATCATATTTTGTATTTAAAAGTTAAACTTATAAGTAAAAGTGATCGATGATTTTAAATATAGTTTAACAAAAATAATTAAAAATGAAATAACTCACAATTGATATATTAAAATGTATATAAAAGTGTTAAAGATAAAATAAGTTATGTATCACTCACTTGGAAATGAATGGACTAAGAATGTTACAATGCAAATGAGTAGAGGAGGGTGTTTATGAGAAAGATAATATTATTAGCTAGTCTATTGGGTTTATCCTTTATTTTAGCGGCTTGCGGAACATCAGGAGAGCAGAAAGAACCTTCTAAAGATAGTCAAAAGTCAGAGAAATATACATATGAGTATTATGAAGTGCTAAATAATGGTTCAGAAGATACACCCAATGTGGAAATAAAATATAAAGATAAAAATGGTAAATCACATTTACAAAAGACGGATTTAGAACACGTTTATGAACATATTTTAAATGATGGAAATAAAAAGCCTTATATAATTAAAGATGGCAAAAAGATTCATGTCTATCGTCCACCATATATGATTTATGGCGATGACGATATTGAAGGACAAGTTACTGCTAAAGATGAAGTGTCTAAAGAGTAAGAGGTGAGTGGGTGAAGTATAAAGTATTAAAAATGATAAGTATAATGATAATCTTTAATGTGACTTCGCTTTGTATATTGTCTACAAATTTAGAAGCTGTAACCTCAAGCACTAGTAGCTCAAGTTCGAGTAGTAGTTCGTCATCTTCTGCGGTTAGAAGTTCAACGTCTTCAAGTTCGTCAATGAGTCGTTCAAGTACAATGAATGCTTCACGAGTTGCAAAACAATCAAGTCAGCGTGCAGCTCAACAAGCTAGTCGAACAAATAGTATTACATATAATAACAAGACATCAAAATTCAAACAAGACACTGGTAAAATTCAGTCTCAACAAGCACGATCAATGGTGTCTACAAGACATCGATATAGACCAGGAGCTTCATATACGTCACAATTTATGGCCACTTCATATTATAATAATTGGTTATATTTTTATTTTATTACATCCGGTATGTATAAAAATAAAACCAATCGTGTTGAATACCAAAAAAATATGTTGAAACAACAAATGAAAGCGCATGAGAAATTATATACCATTACCGTTCAAACTAATAAAGGCAAACGTTTAGTTGTTGTCCCGAAAAAGCAATATGATAAAATTAAAACCGGTGAGAAAGTGAAAATTAAAAATAGTGTATTGCAATAACTCACATTGAGTCGTTCAACGTTCTTAATAGAAGGGAATTTTAATAAAGTTAAAGTGTGCTCATCATTTTAAAACTCTGTAATCGTCTAAAATGGCATATTAAAAAAAGAGTCCGGGACATAAAGTATCTAGATA
>NZ_KV813758.1:0-407 GCF_001813735.1 Staphylococcus sp. HMSC068C09 | reverse complement strand
CATGGTTCGATAGTGAAAGATGGCTTTGCTATCACTTATAGATGGACCTGCGCCGTATTAGCTAGTTGGTAAGGTAACGGCTTACCAAGGCAACGATACGTAGCCGACCTGAGAGGGTGATCGGCCACACTGGAACTGAGACACGGTCCAGACTCCTACGGGAGGCAGCAGTAGGGAATCTTCCGCAATGGGCGAAAGCCTGACGGAGCAACGCCGCGTGAGTGATGAAGGTCTTCGGATCGTAAAACTCTGTTATTAGGGAAGAACAAACGTGTAAGTAACTGTGCACGTCTTGACGGTACCTAATCAGAAAGCCACGGCTAACTACGTGCCAGCAGCCGCGGTAATACGTAGGTGGCAAGCGTTATCCGGAATTATTGGGCGTAAAGCGCGCGTAGGCGGTTTTT
>NZ_KV813757.1:0-263 GCF_001813735.1 Staphylococcus sp. HMSC068C09 | reverse complement strand
TCTTTTTCTTCTGTTGTCGCATCTGGTGTTTGATCAATTGCTTCTTTCTTGGCTCTTGCAGCATCATCGATTGCTTGTCTTGCTTCTGATTTTTTGATTACTTCTGGTTGGATTGCATTGATTGTAGTTGTACCATTTGTTTTTGCTTCATCCACACCTGAATTATTTATTGCTTCATTGATATGAGCTTTGGCTTCCGTTACTGCTTGGTCTACTTTCGCTTTAGCTGCTTCTTTTTCTTCTGTTGTCGCATCTGGTGTTTG
>NZ_KV813756.1:499650-538986 GCF_001813735.1 Staphylococcus sp. HMSC068C09 | reverse complement strand
ATTTTGTTAGGAATTATGTCCCAGCCTCTTTTGTTACTTCCATTTAAATTTTGTGTAACTTTGATACTGATTTGTATTTACTTCAAGTATTAATGGGATTCGTTGTTTTAACTCACTCACATGAGAGATAATTCCTACCATCCGTCCAGATGTTTTTAAATTTAATAATGTATCAAGAGATGTTTCTAAAGTTTCTTGATCAAGTGTGCCAAATCCTTCATCGATAAACATTGATTCTAACGTTATCCCTCCAGATTCTTGTTGTACGACTTCACTTAATCCCAATGCTAGAGCCAGTGATGCTTGAAACGTTTCTCCTCCTGATAATGAACTAATATGTCTTGACTTATTAGAATATAAATCAAATACATCGATTTCTAATCCACTATATCCTTGTGATATTGATTCTCTTCGTTTAAGTTGATATCTTCGCCCGCTCATTATATCTAATCTAATATTTGCTTGATGTATAATTCTTTCTAAATAATAGATTAATACATAGTTTTCAAGCGATAATTTTTGATGATTCTTTCCTGATAAAACCTCAGATAAATTAAAAATTTGTTGCTGCTCTTTTAACTCTTCATCTAAATAGTGAATATGTTTTTCAATTTTTGCAAATTTTTCATCATTTTTCTTAATTTTATATTGTATTGATACAACATCATTAACATACTGATTATATTTTTCTTCGATATGTTCTTTTTGCATTTCAAGATTAGATATATCTTCAAGTTCTTTTTCACTTGTAAGACGTGTTAATCGTTCTATTTCAACGTTATATTTATGTTGTTCCTTATCGAAGTGATTAATTCTTTTTTCAATATGCTCTATATCTTGAAGTTCATGTTTTAATTTTTTTATTTCATCTTCATTTTCTAAACCTAATCGTTTCATTTCTTTTCGGATAGTTGTTGTAAAATAATCTAATTCTTTTTGTAGTTCTTTACTCGTAGTCAAATAATTATCAACACTATTTTTTTCTAAAGCTAGCGCATTTTGATATGATTGCATATTTTTATTAGTATCATCAACATGTTGATGATACTCATCAATCTCTTTTTGAAGACTTAAGTAATAATTTTTAAAAGTTTCAATACTTGAATATCCTGTGCTTATTTCAAAATCTTGAATTAAAGTTTGATTCTGACGTTTTTGAGAAGCTAATTTCTCTAATTTAAGTTCCTGCTGATGCTTCTCTTGCTGTAACGCATGAAATTGTTGTTGTAATTTATCTAACTTTTCTAATTGTTGTTGTAATTGTATTTTTTCAGACTTTGCACATTGTAACTTTTCTTTGATTTGGTCTAAATTAATCGATTCATACTCTATCTCTCCTAAATCTGATATGTTTTGAGAGAGTAATTCACACGTCGTTTCGCTTTTACTTAAATGCTGTTTTTTTTCATTAATTTCATCAGAAAGTTTATCAAGTAATTGATGATTTTGATTAATAGTTTCAAAATCAATATGCTGATTTAAAGATTCAACTTCATTTCCACATATTGGACATGTATCACCAATACGTAACGCTGACTGTATTTCAATAATAAAGGTTTGTTTATCATTTAAATCAATATTACGTTTATCAATGCTTTCTAACTGTTGATTGAGTGTATCAATCTCATTTTTTAAATTTTGTATCTTTTTTGAATGTTGATGATATTGTTGTTTTAGGGAAACTTGCTTTTCATACTTATCTTTTAAACTTTGTTGTTCATCTAATTGTTTTTGTAATTGATATATTTGTTCAGTCAGCTCATCAATAGCTTTATTATCCACTTTATAGCTATCAATAGATTGACTCATTTTATGTCCTTTATTAATTAACTGCTCTTGCTCTTTCATCATTTCATTATAATTATGAATAATATGTTCTTGCTCTTCAAATGCTTGTTGATATTTATCCAATTGATGATAAAAAGGCTTCGATTGTTCTAAATTCTCACTTTTTAAGTGGTATGAGTCACTCATCTTGTTTAATTGTTTATGTTCTTTTTCAAGTATGTTTATTTTATTATTTATTTGCGATATTTTATTCTCAGTCTCTATTATTTTGGTTTTTATTATTTGATACTTCTCTTCTTTCAAACGTTGTTGATCATATAAATTAAATAGCATGCCAGTATCTTTTAATCGATTTAATTTTACTTTTAATGCTTGTATGTCTTCAATCTGTTCATCTAATTGATGTTTTAATTGGTGGTATTCTTCTAATTCAATCAGTTGTTGTTCTAACTTTTTATTTAAATCAATGCGTTTTATTATAGAATGTAATTGTTCTTTTTGCTCATTTTTTATATGTAGTCTTTGTTCTTCGAGTTGATGACCTATCGTTTTGAAGTTGGGAATAGCCTGCAATAATTCTTGAGTTTTTATATGATGGATTTGTTTCAATTGAATTAATTGCTCATCATCAAATGCGTCAATATCTTCCCATAGTAATTTAATTTGATCGTATCTTTTTTCAATTTGTTTTTTCTCTTCTTTCATTTCATTTTTGAGCAAATTTTGAATTTCCTCAAAACGTATACTATTAAATAAAGTTCTTAATATCCCCTGTTTATCTGTACTATTGGATACTAAAAATTTTTTAAATTCACCTTGTGGAAGAATAAATAACTGTCTAAATTGTTCAGCATTAACGCCTAGTAATGACTTAATATATTGATTTCCAGCACTGATTTTACTTTCTCTTAATTCATATGTTTCACTTTTAGAATCATATTCATACACATCTAGTTTTCCTGGTGTTTGACTAGTGTTTCCCTCTTTAGTAAAAGCACCTTGACGAATAATTTTGAAATATTTTTCATTAAGTTGAAATTCATATTCAACCCACATAGGAGATTTTGCCTCTGCAAAATGACTTCTTAATCCCGCTTCACTTCTGCCTTCTGTAGAAGCTTTTCCAAATAACGAAAATACAATTGCATCAAATATCATGGTTTTTCCCGAACCAGTTTTACCACTAATTAAAAAAAGCTGATCATTTTTAATTTGAGTAAAATCTATCTTTTCATGTAAGAATGGGCCAAAATTATTTAACGTTAATTTTATTGGTTTCATTTTAGACCTCCTTATTCGATACCAAAGTGATTAAATTATTTATTTTTTCTTCCTGATACTTGGTCATCTCATTATCTGTAATCATCTTATAAAATTGCTTAATAATAGTTTGGTCGTCTTGTTGTTGTATTTGTGTCTGATGTAAAGGCCCCTCATTTTCAAAAGTAATATTGCTAAGCGCAAGAGTATTGGGGAATAGTTGTTTTAAATGAATCATTGGATCACTAATATGCGACATATTTTTAAGTTTGAAATGTATATAATTATCTTTATTTTTAGGTTGAATATGTCCTTGAATCACTTCATCATACTCGCCCTCAACCACTTCAAGCTCTCTTAAAGGTTTAAGTTGCACAAATGATGTTGATAGTTCATTTTTATCTTGAACCACTAAACGTTTATATCCCTTAGGCTGGTTTATTTCTGAAAATGAATATTGTAACAGTGAACCAGAATAATCAATAATGTCATCTTTAATACTAAATGGATGATGTAAATGTCCTAATAACACTTTATCAAATACGTTAAAACATGATTTAGTAACACTTTCAACAGTCCCAATTGTTAAAGGTCTTTCTGAATCCGATGTTTTTCCTCCATTTATCGTTAAGTGACCAATTAAAATATTTATTTTCTCTTTATTCAAATTTTCTACTATATAATTAATACATTTTTCTGTTGCTTGTTGATAAGTTTGAATAGAAGCATCTTTAAAAAATTCTTTTACTTCACTAATAGTAGCAAATGGAAGTACATAGAAATGTACATCATTAAATTCGATAGGTTGATTCATATGTTTTAATTTTGTACGAATAAAGAGTTTGGAATGTTCAAACCATGAAGCTCCATAATTCAATCGTTCTTTACCATCGTGATTACCATTAGAAATAATCATAGGGATATTCATATCTATATTAATAGTATGAATAGCATTTTCAAAAAGATGAATAGTTTCTTTACTTGGATAAGTTGTATCATAAATATCCCCAGCAATCACAACTACATCAGGTTTCTCATCTTTTAAACATTGGATAAATTGTTCTAAAATAAATGATTGGTCTTCAAGAAATTGTTTTCCGTTAAGTATCTTTCCTAAATGCCAATCTCCAGTATGTATAATTTTCATAACATTCCCCTTACTTTTTAAAGCATTATACTTTAATTTTAAAAAAGAGCGAGATTGAATTCTCAATGAACTCACATACTCGCTCTAAACTTCAATTCAATTTAATATCAAAAAATAATATTTTATTTAATTTTAGATAAGCTAATAATATTAATCTCTATTATGAGACTAAAGATTTTTTAACATTTTTATATTTATATAACATAGCTAAACGCCAAGGAACAATCATACTAAATGCCAATAAAAAGAACATGCCTCCGATTTCTCCTGGATCAATAGAGCTACTAATAAATATTTTTATGATTGTTCTAATAATTAAAAGTGAAATTAAAATGATTGGAAACGCTTTTGATCGTTTCATATATACCTCAGCGCCTTGAACTTCAAAATGACTTGTCCAGATAAGTACAGATGAAAATATCACACCTAAAATGATAGATTCTAAAATTTCAGCCCCAGTTAATCTAAAATATGGAATAACATACATCAAAGCCCCTGTCGACATAAAGATAGGAGGTAAAATAATTTTCTTTTCATTTACAGGGAACTTTTGTGCTTTCATACGAATAACTATGACAACAATCCCCATAAACAATGCAAATACTATGGAAAAAACTAAATATGCCAAATTTACACCTTCTTATACTCACATAACTAAAAGTTTAATACTATTATACTTCTTAAATACTCCAACTAAAAATGTTTTACAACAAAAACAAAGGATTGTAAACCCTTATGGCATACAATCCTTTAATAACTATTATTTTTTTGAACTCTTCATGTTTTGATCCATGTTTTTGTTCATCATCGTCATCATTTGATTGATTTTCTTTTGAGACGGTTTTTGTCCCATTTGCATCATCATCATACGTAACATTTCTTCATTGATAGGTGGGTTTTTTTTCAAATAGTCCATCATATATTTTCTTGCTAAGAAGAAACCACCAACTAGTCCGATGATAAGTGCTACAATGATTAATAAAATTGCTAACCAAGTTGCCATTGTTTCACCCACTTTCTATATCCTACTGAATTTTACTAAATAACTACCTTGATTTCAAGAGTTAGTTTTAGAATAACACCTCTTCGCTTTTATATTAACAAACTGTTTAACACGAATACTAATATTTATAAATAACTTCATATAAAGTGCTATGCACAAAATAAAAAAAAGCAAGAAAGAACTCATTTTGAATTCATTCCCCGCTCTCTCTCTATGTTGACTAAATCATAATATTAAAAAGTGCGAATTTGATTTAAAATATTTTCTTTAGTAAAGCCATATTTTTCGACAACTAAGTCTCCTGGTGCACTTGCACCAAAACCATCGATTCCAATTACTTTACCTTCAGTGCCTACATATTTATGCCAACCGAGTGGTGAAGCCATTTCAATTGCAACACGTTTAGTTAATTCTTTTGGAATAACTGATTCTTTATACTCGTCTGTTTGTTGCTCAAAAGCGAACCAGTTTGGCATAGAAACGACTCTTACACCTTTACCTTGTTTATCTAAATCTTTAGCTACTTCAATAGCTAAGCTTACTTCTGAGCCAGTTGCTAGTAATAGATATTCAGGTTTAGTTTCAGTTTCAAATACAACATATGCACCTTTTCGTACGCCTTCTTCAACCGTTTCTTCATCTACATCTAAATAAGGAAGATTTTGACGAGTTAAAACTAGAGATGTTGGTGTTTGTTTAGATTCTAATGCAACTTCCCATGCTACTCTTGTTTCATTACCGTCTGCTGGACGAATGACGTTCATATTTGGAATAGCTCTTAAACCTGCTAACTGTTCAATCGGTTCGTGTGTTGGACCATCTTCACCTACAGCAATTGAATCATGTGTAAAGATAAATGTTGCATTCAATCCCATAATTGCAGATAAGCGTAATGCTGGTTTTAAGTAATCACTAAATACGAAGAATGTAGCACCATAAGGATGTAAACCTCCATGTGCTGCCATACCGTTTACTGCAGCACCCATAGCAAATTCTCTTACACCAAACCAAACATTTTTACCTTCTGGAGTATTAGGATTGTAATCTGTAGCTTCTTTAACATTTGATTTATTAGATCCTGCTAAATCTGCAGAACCACCAAAGAATGAAGGAACAGATTTACTAATTGCTTGAATGATTTCTCCAGAATCTGCACGAGTAGCTGCATTATGATCACTACTGAATTTTGGTAATTCATCTTTATAATTTTCAGGTAATTTACCACTGATTGCCAATTTAAATTCTTCAGCTAACTCTGGATATTTTTCTGTATATGTTTCTAATTTTTCTTTCCACTCATCTTCATGCTCATTTGCACGTTTTAGCATTGTTGTTTGGAAGATTTCATATACTTCTTCTGGAACATTGAAACGTTTTTCTGGATCTAATCCATATGCTTCAAATGTAAGTTTTCTTTCATCAGTACCAAGTGGCGCTCCGTGAACACCATTTGTACCGCTAACGTTTGGCGCGCCGTAACCAATAATTGTTTTAACTTCAATTAACGTAGGACCATTTTGCTGTTTAGCTTTAGTAATCGCATTATCAATTTCTTCTAAATTGTTGCCATCTTTTACTAAAATATGGTTCCATCCATAACTTTCAAAACGTTGTTTTACATCTTCTGAGAAAGATTTGTTAAGTTCACCATCAAGTGAAATATCATTTGAATCGTATAATACAATAAGTTTATCTAATTGATTATGACCAGCAAATGAAGCTGCTTCATGAGAAATACCTTCCATTAAATCTCCATCTGAAGCCAACACGTAAGTATAATGATCTACAACGTTAATATCATCTTTATTAAATTTACCACCTAAATGCGCTTCAGCTAAAGCCATTCCCACAGACATAGCAAATCCTTGTCCTAATGGACCTGTTGTAACTTCAACACCATCTGTATGACGAAACTCAGGATGTCCAGGTGTTTTAGAACCCCATTGTCTGAACTGCTTTAATTCTTCTAATTCTAAGCTTCCAGAGACATGTAATAAACTATATAGTAAAGCAGAACCATGACCTGCAGATAATATAAATCTATCTCTGTTAAAGTAGTCTTTAGATTGTGGATTAAAGTTTAAGTGGCGAGTCCAAAGCGTGTAGGCCATTGGTGCAGCTCCCATAGGCAGACCAGGATGACCAGAATTTGCTTCTTCAATTGCATCAATACTTAATGCACGTATAGTATCAATAGCTAATTGGTCTTTTTCATTAAACATCTTACATACTTCCCTTCTAGAATTAATCATCTTTTTTATATTATAACTTAAAAATATAGTAAATGATAAGATTATAATGTTAATGATTAAAATGTTATTAACTATTGATCATTCTTTTTACTTTCTTGAATTTTTTTAAGTTTTTCCGGCGTTACATCGTTACCTTCTGGATCAATGACTTTGGTACTTTCAATTTGTTGTTTAAATCCTTCTCTAAAAGAATCTAAATATTGTTTACGCAACTTAGATTGCTCTTTTGCTTCAGCTTCTGTTAAACCTTGCTCTTTTTTCTTTTTTGCTAATTCATTAATTCTATCTATATTTAAATTATTATTTGACATGTCATCACACTTTCTATTCTTTTCTTTAATACATATAAAATACTTAATTAATATAACAAAAAGAGACATAGATAAAAAATCTAAGCATCATAAACTCTTTCTAAAATAAATGAAGTATTTTTATATAATACTTCATATTCCCATTTCTTAGAAGTAATAACTTTTTATCTATATCTCTTAAATATTTATTTAACTAAGGCGAACACTTTATAGTCTGTTTGTTCTGTATTATCGGGTATATCGTTCTTATAATCATCGTTTAAAATCGCTTTTTTAGGGATCGTATGATCGGTAATTTCGTACATGTGTTCCGTATGAGCGTTCTGATATAAGTTAGTAAAAAACACCAGAAAAACGATGCAAGATACTACTAGAACAATTATATTTTTAATGATATTACTAGTATAATTACTAAGCATTTATTTTCACTCCTAGAACATTTGTTTGTATAAATACTTTAACAGAACGAGTGTTCCTAGTCAATAGTATTACGAACAAATGTTTGTTTAAAAAATCAAAAAATGCTATACTATATTAAAATAAACTTAGGGAGTGCCTATATATGAGAGAGTTAACTAAAAGACAAAGTGAGATTTATGATTATATTAAACATGTTGTTCAAATAAAAGGTTATCCACCAAGTGTAAGAGAGATTGGTGAAGCTGTTGGTCTTGCTTCAAGTTCAACTGTGCATGGTCATTTATCTAGATTAGAAGAAAAAGGATATATTAGAAGAGATCCTACTAAACCTAGAGCAATTGAAATCGTGAGTGATCAAAATAATGATATGACTAGAGAAGAAACTATCTATGTTCCTGTTATCGGTAAAGTTACAGCTGGAGTTCCAATTACAGCAGTAGAGAATATAGAAGAATACTTTCCATTACCAGAACATTTAACATCCACACACAATAGTGATGTGTTTATTTTAAATGTTATCGGTGAAAGTATGATTGAAGCGGGTATTTTAGACGGAGATAAAGTAATTGTAAGAAGCCAAACTATTGCTGAAAATGGAGATATTATCGTAGCAATGACTGAAGATGATGAAGCTACTGTAAAACGTTTTTTTAAAGAAAAAAATCGATATCGTTTACAACCAGAAAATAGTGCTATGAGTCCTATTTACTTAGATAATGTAACAGTTATCGGTAAAGTTATTGGTCTTTATAGAGAATTGTAGTTTATCTCTTGTTTGTTACGTTAAAATCTCTTATATATATGTTTAATATACAAAAAACTAGAAGTGCCTAAGCACTTCTAGTTTTATTTTTTATTTAAAATCTCTTTAACTTTATCAAGTATATCTTTTTTCTTATTTTTCTTTGTAGGCATAATATCAACTTCCTTGCAAAAAGAACATACCCCTATATATTATAAATCAAACATTATCCAGCATAGTTTTCTGTCCAAAATGGTTGTCGCTTATTATTAAAATCTACACCTACACCTAATGTATTAACGTGTGTATTTAAAATATTTTCCCGATGTCCTAGAGAATTCATAAGTCCTTCGTGAGCATAAATACTACTTTGTTGACCATAAGCTAAATTTTCAGCAGCAACATTAAATTGTATACCATCACGTTTCATTCTATCGAAAGGTGAATGACCATTTAAATCAGTATGCTCAAAATAATTATTTTTAACCATATCTTCACTATGTTTTCTTGCAGTATTAGATATTTTTTTAGAGTAATCCAATGTATTTAATCCGTGTTGTTTTCTTTCTGCATTAACTAAATCAAAGTTTTGATATTCAAAGCTTTTTTCTAGCGTTGTAGAAGGTGCACCATATTGCTTTTGTAATCGGTTTTCCATCGATTCACTCACTTGCAACAACCCTGTTAAGTTATTTTTATTATGTTTATCGTAAAATGCAGTTGTATAAATGTGATCTTTATAAAAAACATCATATTCATCATTTTTTACAACAAAACGATTACGTCCTTTTGCAATTTTATCTACTGGCTTACCAAGACGTTGTTCAACCACTTTTTTAGGGGTATTATATTTAATTTTAGATTTAGAAGTTATAATGTTTTGATTACTAAATAAAGCATTAACTTTATTATTAATATAACTTACCATTAAAAAATTTTGATAATCATCATTATAATAAGTGTACCATTTTGTACCATATTCATTTGAAGTCACTCTTTTTGGTCGCCCTATCTTATTTTCTACTTCCTTTTGTGACATATTTAATTGAATATTATTAACTGCGAATTCTTGTTTTTTTGGAACTTTAAGCACATTATTTTTATAGCTTGTATCTTCATTTAATAAAACTTCTACTTTATCTCTTACATTATTTTGCAAATGAATAAAAAACTGGTTTTCTTCGATGGGTTTTATAATGATAAATAACAGAAATATTGCAGTAAATAAAAGGAATTTTTTAATAACATTCACCTACTAAATATATATTAATCTCTATCACCATTAAAAATTGAGTTTCTTACAATAACATAGTCAACAGTAGTTAGTGATTTTAAATCTTTGCCGCCAGCATAGGAAATTGAACTTTGAAGATCTTGTTGCATTTCAACTAAGGTATCTTTTAATGAACCTTTATGTTCCACAAACATTTTCTTCCCTTCAACATTCTTATGTTCTCCTTTTTGGAATTCGGAAGCACTACCAAAATATTCTTTATAACGTTTACCATCTAACTCAACTGTTTTGCCAGGAGATTCTTCATGCGCTGCAAATAATGAACCAATCATAACCATAGTGGCTCCAAAACGAATAGATTTCGCGATATCACCATGTGTTCTAATACCTCCATCAGCAATAATTGGTTTACGTGCAGCTTTACTACAAATGTTTAATGCAGCTAATTGCCATCCTCCTGTACCAAATCCAGTTTTAATTTTAGTAATACACACTCGTCCTGGTCCTATACCAACTTTAGTAGCATCTGCACCAGCATTTTCTAATTCTCTTACTCCCTCAGGCGTTCCTACATTACCAGCAATAACAAATGATTGAGGAATATGTTTTTTAATATGTTTAATCATATTAATAACCGAATTAGCATGACCATGGGCGATATCAATTGTAATATATTCAGGTATTAAATGCTCAGTTTTTAATTTTTCTATAAATTCAAATTCAGTTTCCTTTACACCCACTGAAATAGAAGCGAAAAGTCCTTTATTTTGCATTTTTTTTATAAAAGGTATGCGACCTGCTTCATCAAAACGATGCATAATATAAAAATAATCATTTTCTGCAAACCATTCAGCTAAAGATTCATTCATAACTGTTTGCATATTAGCAGGAACCACTGGCAACTTAAAAGTTTTAGGTCCAAATTGTACAGTTGTATCACATTCAGATCTACTATTAACAATACATTTATTTGGAATTAATTGAATATCTTCATAATCAAAAATTTTCATACTTTAAATTTCCCCTATACATTAAAAATTAAAAAGACACTGTAGACATAAATAAAATATCTGACGCTTTAAAAAATCATTTATAACGTAATCTAGAGCGAGAAATCACCTTTTCCTCGCTCTTATTATTTATATCCTTATATACTTTACAATTTTTTAAATACAATGTAAATGGACTAAAGTATTAGTTTCAGTTACCAACTAGATTTTTTCACACCAGGAATTTGACCTTTATGAGCATGTTCTCGAAATGCAATTCTAGACATTTCAAATTTTCTCATTACACCTCTTGGGCGTCCTGTAACTTTGCATCTTCTTGTTAAACGAGTTGGAGATGAATCTCTTGGCAATTTTTTTAATGCTTTATAATCTCCTTTTTCTTTCAGTTCTTTACGTAATTCATAATATTGATTTACTAATTTTTCTCTTTTTAATTCTTTAGCTATTTTAGATTTTTTAGCCATATAATATCTCCTTTTTACAAATCGTAATAATTACGTTTTATATCTTAACATACTTTTAAAAAATTACAAAGACAATTATTTTAAAATTAAAAGACTCACACATGTTATTCATCTTAAACATGTATGAGTCTATAATAGTTTATCTTTTTGTCGTATTTAAAAGATAAGGAATTATTTAGTTTCACGGTGTAGCGTGTATTTATTTAATCTTGGGCAATATTTTTTCATTTCAATACGCTCAGGGTTATTACGTTTATTTTTTGTTGTAATATAATTACGATCGCCACATTCAGTGCAAGCTAAAGTTACATTAACGCGCATCAATAACATCCTTTCTTGTTATATATAATTAGGAATTCTTACGATTTAAAATTCTATCATATCCTTTATTTTTAAGCAATAAGTTTCTTTTAATTTAATCAGTTTCCTTCTACGTACCAAAAACTAATCGTTTTAAAAAATCAGAAAATTTAAAATTTTTAAAACAAATTGTTCAAAAGTTATTGAATACTTGACCTAAAACGATTAAAATGATTTGTATATTTTAAATTTTAATTTAGGAGATATTATATGGAAGATAACAATATGAAACGCGGTCTTAAGTCAAGACACATATCTATGATTGCTATCGGAGGCGCAATAGGTACTGGACTTTTTGTTGCTACAGGTAGTGTCGTTTCTCAGGCAGGACCTGGAGGAGCTATCTTAGCTTATTTATTGATAGGAATCATGCTTTATTTTTTAATGTCGTCTATTGGAGAACTTGCTACATTTTATCCTGTATCTGGTTCGTTTAGTTCATATGCTACCCGTTTCATTGATCCGTCTATCGGTTTTACAATGGGATGGTTGTATTACATTCTATGGTCTTTAGTATCAAGCGTTGATGTAATGGTAGCTTCTAATGTTTTATTTTATTGGGATGTATTTAAAATTTTCAGTCCTCTGGTATGGAGTTTAATTTTTATAACGATTATATTCCTATTAAATATCTTTACTGTTAAAGCATTTGGCGAAACAGAGTTTTGGTTATCATTAATTAAAGTAATCACAATTATTGTATTTATTGTTGTTGGTATATTAATGATTTTTGGTATTCTTGGTGGACATACATATGGATTCGAGAATTATACCAAAGGTGAAGCACCTTTTGTAGGTCGTTTATCTGGTTTCTTAGCAGTATTACTTGTAGCAGGATTTTCTGTGGGTGGTACGGAAGTTGTAGCTGTCACTGCAGGTGAATCTGATAATCCTGAAAAAACTATGCCAAGGGCTGTTAAGCAAGTATTTTGGAGAATTTTATTGTTTTATGTTTTATCTATTGTCGTCATTGCAGCTATTATTCCTTATACTGATCCTTTATTATTAAATAAAAATCAATCGGTATCTCAAAGTCCATTTACTATAGTTTTCGATCGAATCGGTATAGCATTTGCAGCATCAATTATTAATGCTGTCATTCTTACATCGTTACTATCTGCAGCGAATTCTGGAATGTATACAACAAGTAGAATGCTTTTCTCTTTGAGTGATGAAAAGCAAGCACCAAAGTTTTTAAGTAAATTAAATAATAAAACGAAATTACCGATGCGTTCAATAGTCACTACTTACATTTTAGTAGTAGCAATTATTATTCTAGCTAATTTCTATGCTAATGCAGTATTTAGCTTGTTAAATATCATTGGCTCTTTAGTAATTATTGTATGGGCAATAAGTGCATGGGCTCAAATACGTTTACGTAGAGGGATTAAACGTCAAGGCAAAAATATTAACACATTATTGCCTTACAAATCACCACTTTTCCCTCTAGGCCCTATCATTGTGTTTGCTACATTAATTTTCTTATACCTTGGTAATTCTATCGGTGATTTATTTAATGGTAATATAGGCGATTTTTTTGTTAATATCATGCCTTTAATTGTCTTAGCAATTATCTTTATCGTGCATAAATTGATTCGTAAAACTAAATTTGTAAAATTAGATCACATGGATCTTACAACCCATCATTATCATGATTAATATCATCGTTTATTTAGGAGTAGAATTAAATACAATTCTACTCCTATTTTTATTACTAAACATAATATGTATATTTTCTAATAGTCGTTTATTTTGTATAATGAGTATAACGATAACGACTTAGAGGTGACTGAGTATGGTAGGTCAAACAAATTTATTTGATGACGTAATAAAGAGTGATGAACGTTTTGTTATTGTCGTACAATCTTTAGAAGAAAGAAATGGACAATTACTGAAACGTACATTGCGTGAGTATCCTAGTCTAACTCATGATCAAATGGAAAACTTATTTACACACTTAAAAGATGTATTTCGAGATGAGCCATTTCACGTTAACCAATCTGCATATACAATAACAGTATATACAAATTTAGATTATGCAGCTGATCAAGTATATGCTCATGTAAAAAGAAATAAAGGTAAACATGACTGGACACATACTGCTAAATAATTAGTTATGATAATAAAAAAGAGGAAGCGAAACATGATTCAATACGAATTCATTCCGCTTCCTTTTTAATTTATATAAATGTTTTATAGCAATTCTTTAAGCGCTACTGGTATACCATTAGAATCATTATCTAATGTAACTTTATCTGCAATTTTTTTTAATTCTTCACTCGCATTTCCCATTGCTACAGCATATCCTACAACTTTAAACATTGATTGGTCATTGAGGCTATCTCCAAAACAAATCACTTCTGATAATGAAATATTTAACTTTTCGCATAAAGCTTTAATTGCATTACCTTTAGAAACATCTTTAGCCATGAATTCCAGGAAGAAAGGTTTGCTCGTCGTCACATCAATATCAGAATTAAATGTTCCATTTAATTCGTTACGTGCTTTTGAAATATTTTCTTCATAATCAACGCCCATTGTTTTAGGTACATCAGACTGAATATACGCTTTAATATCATCCACTTGTTTCATAGGTAGACCAGTTAATTCTGATTCAATTTTACGATATTCATGTTCTGTATCAAAGATAATTTGTCCGTCTTGATACGTTAATGTTAAAAAGCCTTTTTTACGACAATAGTCTGTAATTTTATCAAAATGATCTTTAGTTACACTTTTACTTACTTCAATTTCTTCTGTTTTAGCGTTAATTGTTTTACCGCCATTATAACTAATGATATAGCTTTGATAATGATCTAACTTTAATTCTTTAGCTACTGGAATCATTCCTTCAGTTGGTCTTCCAGAAGCTAAAACAATTTTATATCCTTCTTCTTGTAGTTGAATTAAATAGTCTTTGGTTTCAGGACTAACTACATTATCACTTGTCATTAAAGTGTCATCCATATCCATAACAATCATTTTATAGTTACTCATTTCTTAGTTGCTCTCCTTTCATTTTTGCTCTTATCTATTTTACAATAATTTTATGAAGGATACACAACTTCTTCAATAACACCTACATTATTAATTGTTGCATGTTCAGAATCGCAAGTTGTTATTTCTGATTTTAATGTTCTAACAAGTTCTCCACTTTTTTCTTTACGACTCAATGTCAATATCGTTGGACCTGCTCCACTAATCACTGTAGCATAAGCATCATATTTTTGGGATAGTACTTTTACTTTTTCAAATTCAGGAATCAAGTGTTGACGATAAGGTTCATGAAAACCATCTTGTGTCATCATTTTTCCGGCAAGGTCATAATTATGTTGAATTAATGCACAAATCATTGTATTGCTAATCGCACTATTTTGAACTGCCTTCTCATGAGAATAATTATCTGGAAGTACCCTACGTGAGTCTTCTGTTTTGAGTTCATATGTTGGGATAGTAAGAATTACATCTACATCAGGTATATCAATATGTGCCACATTTGTCTCTTTGGTTTCAGGATTATAATATCCTGCGAGTAATCCACCATAAATTGTAGGTGCTACATTATCAGGGTGCCCTTCTATTTCAGTAGCTAGTTGTAGTAATTCATACTTAGATAATTGAATATTACCGAAGTAGTTAGCGATATATAATGCTCCAACTAAAGCGGATGCAGATGATCCTAACCCTCTTGCTAATGGAATTTCACTTCTCATCGACACTTTTAAATTAGGTAAAGTTACATTATATTTTTCAGCTACTTGTTGTGCAACTTTATAGACATAATTACTTTTATCTTTCGGTAATGAGTCTAACTCTTCATTTAAATATTTAAATTCCCAGTTACTGCCTTCCGCTTCCTCAACATATAGGTATAAATATTTATTAATTGCCATACCAATAGAATCAAATCCTACTCCTAAGTTAGCAGTTGATGCAGGTATTTTCAGGTGAAGTGATGGCTTCATATTAAAGTGTTCCTTTAATATAATTGATAATACTTTCTTTATTGTTTGGAAGCGGTTGAATTGGATTATCTAAAATTGAGATAGCAGTGTCTGGATCTTTTAGTCCATTACCAGTTAATATTGCTACTACTTTTTTACCTTTCGGCAATTTTCCAGCACGTTGTAATTTGATTAAACCAGCAATTGAAGCATTACTTGCTGGTTCACTAAATACACCTTCTTTAGATGTCATTAATTGATATGCTTCTAAAATTTCATCATCAGTCACACTATCAATGAGGCCATTTGATTCTTCTAACGCAACAGTTGCTTTTTTCCAACTTGCTGGATTACCGATACGGATTGCTGTAGCGATTGTTTCAGGATTTTTAATGACTTTATTTTGAACAATTGGTGAGGCTCCTTCTGCTTGGAAACCAAATAATTGAGGAAGTTGACTTCCTTTTTTCTCATGATACTCTTTAAAGCCTTTCCAATAAGCAGTAATGTTTCCTGCGTTTCCTACTGGGATTGCTAGAACATCTGGAGCTTCTTCTAATTGTTCGACAATTTCAAATGCACCTGTTTTTTGTCCTTCTATTCTAAATGGATTAACAGAATTTACTAATTCAATATCATCATCATTTTGTGCAATCTCTTTAACGATTTCTAATGCTTCATCGAAGTTACCTTCAATTGAGACAATTTCTGCACCATACATGACCGCTTGCGAAAGTTTACCTAAAGCAATCTTTCCTTCGGGAATCACTACAATTGCTTTTAAACCTGCACGTGCAGCATAAGCTGCTGCTGAGGCAGAAGTGTTTCCTGTTGAAGCACAAATCACCACTTTTTTACCTTGTTCTTTCGCTTTTGTTACAGCCATTACCATTCCTCTATCTTTAAAAGAACCAGTTGGATTAGCACCCTCATATTTAACATATAAATCAATATCTAGCATTTCTGATATATTAGCACAGTGAATCAGTGGTGTATGTCCTTCATTTAAAGTAAGTTTAGGTGTATCTTCATTCACCGGTAAATAATCTTTAAATTCTTCTACTAAACCTTGCCATCTTTTCATAATTATTAAACTCCTTCAACTGGATAAATTTTTTCAATGTTGTAATTTGCTTTACTAAGTAGTGATTCAGGTGATTGGTCTAATCCGATAACCACAACTCCATAAGAACTAGAATCACGTTGTTCTATTTGAAGTGATTTGTGGAATGGTAAATCTGATTTAAGTTGATCTTTAAGTTTATCAATTGATTCATCACTATGAATGACAACATAGTAATTTAATTTTTCTCCAATAGCAATTGCGTCACCATTATCCATTAATTCTCGAGTTTTATTTGTTTTTAATTCGAAATGAGGTGGAAGTGTATGTAAATTTGATTCAAAGAAGAGTGCTACATTTAATAAATCACTCACTACTGCACTACCAGTAGCTAAGCTACCTGCTCCTTTACCATAAAACATTGTATCCCCTACAGCATCTCCAATAACGTAAATTGCATTGTATTCATTTTCTACTGCTGCAAGCTGATGTGATTTATGTATTAAGGTTGGTTCAACGGATGCATTAACTTCTCTATGATGATATGTACTTTTACCAATCAATTTAATCTTATAACCTAATTTGTCAGCTACATTAATATCAGATAATGTTGTTTTACTGATACCTTTTACTTTCACATCATTTAACTTAATTACTTGGTTAAATGATAAATAAGACGTAATCACTACTTTTCTAGCTGCATCAATACCTTCTACATCATCAGTAGGATCTGCTTCAGCAAATCCTAATCTTTGTGCTTCAGCAAGTGCATCTTCAAATGAAGTTTGTTCTCTCGTCATTTTTGAAAGAATAAAATTTGACGTACCATTTAAAATTCCCATAAATTTAGAGATATTATTAGCATTTAACCCATTATTAATCGCGTTAACAATGGGAATACCACCTGCAACACTTGCTTCAAATTTTAAGGCTACGCCTTGTTGTTCTGCTAGATTCTCTAGTAATTCTAAATGCACAGCAAGTAGATCTTTGTTTGCTGTAATGACATGTTTTTTTCTTTTTAAAGATTCTCTTAACCAATCAACAGTTGGTTCAATTCCTCCCATTACTTCTATAACGATATCAATATCATCATCGTTTAAAATTTCATTAATGTCTTCTGTTAAATGATATTGACTAATATTAATAGGTCTTTTTTTAGTGGTATCTCTTACTAAAATATGTTTAATAACAATATCTTTATTTAGAGTATCTTTAATTTGTTGTCGATTTTCTTCAATAATTTTTACTACACCTGAGCCTACTGTTCCTAACCCTAGTAACGCGACGTTTAATTCCTTCATAATTTTTATCTTCCTCCCATTTGTATTATTGAGAAGTACAATTGTTTTATTGAAAAACACTTAAATTTATTATACTATTAAATCAAATTAATTGAATAGGACTTTTAAAAGAAAAAGTGAATATGTAGATATATATTATCATGTAGTATCAGGAAATTAAATAGAATTTTCTGATTTTTTAGAAAGGTTGGTAAATTTTATGAAAGTTGCTAAGTTTGGTGGAAGTTCAGTTTCAAATGCAACACAAATTAAAAAAGTCCTAAATATTGTCAATGATGACCCAGACAGAAAAATTATTATTGTATCTGCACCTGGTAAAAGACATAAGAATGATGTTAAAACGACTGACTTACTTATTCGTTTATATGAAAAAGTAATCAATCAATTGGATTATCAAGATAAAAAAAGAGAGATTATTCAACGTTATGCAGATATTTTAGAAGAATTACATATGGAGTCTACACTCTTAGAAACAATAGATGAAACACTTGAAACAATCATTAAACAATTAAACGATAAGCATGATCGTTTATACGATGCATTGTTATCATGTGGTGAGAATTTTAATGCTCAACTTATCGCTAAATACAACGATTCACAAGGCATTAAAACAACATATCTCTCACCAAAAGATGCTGGTATCTTAGTAACTGACTTACCACAACAAGCACAAATTTTAGAAGACGCTTATGATAAAATTTATAAATTAAGAGAAATTGAAGGAAAAATTATTATCCCAGGTTTCTTTGGTGTTTCTAAACATAACTATGTTGTTACATTTCCGAGAGGCGGTTCGGATATCACAGGTGCAATCATAGCGCGTGGTATTAAAGCATCATTATATGAGAATTTTACAGATGTCTCTGGTATTTTTAAGGCAAATCCAAATGTAATTGAAAATCCTGAACTTATTGAAGAAATTACATATAGAGAAATGCGTGAGTTATCATATGCCGGCTTTAGTGTATTTCACGATGAAGCATTACAGCCTTTATATAAACATAGAATACCCGTAGTCATAAAAAACACAAATCATCCAGAGGACAAAGGAACCTTTATTCGCCATGATCGTGAAGTCACAGATAAAAATCAAATTATTGGCATTAGTTGCGATAAAGATTTCACAGTTATAAATATTAAGAAATACTTAATGAATAGACAAATAGGTTTTACAAGAAGAATTTTAGAAATATTAGAAAACTATCATATCTCTTTCGATCATATGCCATCAGGTATTGATAATATTAGTATTATAATGCGTTCTAATCAAATTAAAAATAAAGAGAATGAAGTATTAAGTGCGATTAGAAAAAAATGTGATATTGATGAATTAAGCATTGACCATGACCTTGCCATCTTAATGATTGTCGGTGAAGGAATGACTCAATCTGTCGGAACTGCTAACAAAATCACACATGCTCTAGCAGAATCAAATATCAACCTAAAAATGATTAATCAGGGTGCTTCTGAAATTTCTATGATGTTTGGTATTTCAAGAGAAAATGCAGATAAAGCTGTGTTATCAACTTATGAGTATTGCTATCATGGTGTATGCTTAAAAAATTTATGTCCTAAATAACAATTACATAAAAAAATCTGAGACATCTATTTTGTCTCAGATTTTTTATATTAAACTTTTTGTGTAAGTGCTTTTTTAATTTTATGCTCTCCCACTACCATTTTTAAAATCACAAATTGATAATAGCTTAGAGCATCTAAAACTGACTTATAATTGGCTTCTGAATTGTTTTGTTGATAATCTAGTAAATCATACATTAATACGATTTCAGGTTTGATATAATCGACATCCCAGGTTAATGAATGAAAATAAATACTATTTTTAGGTAATCGGATATTAGTGTTTAGTCTAAATATCCATTCCTCATTTATAACATCATAAATAAAAATACTTAAAATAACTTTATCATTATTAACAACGTTTATATGAGAAATAGATGGAATATCTAAATTATCTTTATCCATGTTATGATTGGACGTATCATAATATTTAAATGTATAACTTGAAGGAATAACTTTTAAAACCTCTACTATTCGTTTTCTTTCTACACAAATATCGACTTTCGAAGGTAATTCAAAAAGTTCATTTAAAAATAGTTGAATAGCAACTTCACCGTGAAATTTGAATGCTGTACGGCATTGATTTTTTAATATTCCAACTAGTTCTTCTACATGATTTTGGTGATGAGACATACAACTGTCCTCCTTAAAGGAAACGCTTTCATAAGTTAATTATACAGACACAATTTAATGTTTTCAATTTTTAATTTGTGAAAAATTTGTAAATCTTCTAATTCTTCTTTAGGGTGTGAGATATAATTTTACACAATTTTATATTTATAATAATGAATAAATTATATCCTGTTATTATGTTCTTTTTCAACTTAAATTATCATTTTTTGTTTATTGAACAATAAATATATTTTGTTTATAATTAATTATTGATTTCTATAGAAAATTAATTTAATCATTAATCTTCTAATTTACAAATATTAAATAGGAGGTGAGCATATGACACATACGATTATTCTAATTATTATTATTGTTATTCTTATACTTGCATTTGTACTCAATCAAAGATACATGCAAGATAGAATAGATACTGAAGTTTACGCTAAAAATCAAATGGTCTCTAAAAATTCTTTACTCAGTAAAGAAAATTTAGAACTTAAAAATAAAATATTAAGTTCTAATAACGAGATTAGTCCTCATTCCAAACGTAATGCTAAACGTGAATTACAAGATATCTTAGACCGTTTTAAAGCTTTAGGAAAATTAAAATATTATAATATTATTACGACTAGTAATTTAGCTACTAAACATCCACTGTTTGAGTATGCAAGAACATTTGACTATATAGTTGTGTCTGACGTAGGTCTTATTAATATTGACGTTAAAAGTTGGAAACAAAAAACATTTTATCATTTTGATTTACCTACTTCTGATCACTTAGAGGGTGATAATCAAAGTGTAGAACAAATTGTAGGGCATTATATTAGTAAACAATATCATAGTCAATTTGATTCAAATCGTAATGAAATATATACTTTTATTGAAAAAATTCAAAACAATCGAGTTATCTATGAGTTTTATCAACATGACCCTTATGAACAAGCCGCTATTAACGCAAAAATCTTAAAAGATGGCATTGAAAAATATTTTAATCATAAAGTTCAAAGTATTGGTGTCATTTATTTTAGTGATGGTAGTGTTAATATAATTGAAGGTGCTGAAGAAAGAGAAAAATATATTGATACAGTATCCACTAAATCTTCTTTAGAATCTGTTATTAATAATGCTATTGAATTATCTAAACACCCTCTATCTGAAACTCAAGTTAATACTATTGTTGAAAACTTTCATAACTAAAAAATGAGTATGGGAGAACATTCGTCAAGAATGTTCTCCCATACTCATTTTTTAACTCCAAAGATTCACTTTATCTTTTTTAGCTTGCTGTTCATCTTTTTCAAATGTACTTCTATATTTACCATTAGGTGAGAAGTATTTTTCACGAGCTAATCCTTTTTTAACTAATTCTTCGTTATACATTGTTTTTTCATCTAACCATACATAGGCTAATGTACGACCATAACGGTCTTCTTTTTCCTTATCATATTCTAAATACACATCTTTATTATTTAAATGTTGTTTGCTGTAATTAGAAGCTTCTTTTCCATAAGGTTGAACTGGTGTGTTAGGTTTAACCGTTTCTGGTGTATCAACACCAATTAAACGTACCTTAATTTGCTCACCATTTGATTTCTTAGCCACAAATGTGTCTCCATCTACAACCCGATTAACGTGGACTTTTTCTTTTCCTTTAAGTTCTATCTGTGTTGAATTAGATGAAGAATGTTGACTATCGTCTTTAAATGGCCCTGTATGATTTAAAAATTGAAATGCTAATACGCCAATAACAATGATAGCAAGAACAATTATTGTTAAATTTTTCTTTGAATTCATAGGTGCCTCCTATATTATATTTTTAATACTCAAATATAATATATAATATGTATTTAATAATCAATCAATACTTTCGACCTAAAAAGTCTACCTATATTGAATTTATTTTCAAAAAATGATTAATTGATATTCAACATGATATAATTATACATGTTAGGAGTGAAATACATGAGCGAACGTAATGAAAATTTAGTCACGATGATTGCTGTCGTAATTGCTATTATCGTTGGCGTTATTTTACAAATCGTTTATAAACTGCCTATTATTGTTTCGGTTGTTATAGCAGTATTGTTAGGCATTTTAGTTGGATTTATTGTTTATATTATTCAAAGTATTATACGTAAACGAAAAGGTAAATAAGGGAGTATCATACAATGTCACTCTCAATAAAAGATTGAATTGAAAACATTAAATATTATTCAATTCAGTCTTTTTTATACATTCCTTAAATATTTTTCTTACTTTTTATATCCAGCCTTTTTCCTTTGCTTTCTTCCAAGCATTAAATCGATTCTCTGCATTTAATTTATCAATTATATTAGACGTATAATTTCTCACTGTCCCATCTGAAAGATAAAGTTTTTCTGCAATTTCTTTACTACTTAAATTATCTCCAATTTCACGTAATACCACTTGTTCTTTATGTGTTAAGGGATTAGATTCTTTGAATAAAGTAGTCATTAATGAAGTACTATATTCCTTTTCACCATTCATGACATGTTTAATAGTTTGTATTAAATCTTCTACGGAACGTTCTTTTAATACATAAGCATCTACTTCATTTGCCACAGCTTTTTCAAAATAACCTGGTCTTTTAAATGTAGTTACAATTATTACTTTAGTATCAATTTTAAATTCTCTTATTTTAGATAATACTTCTAAACCTGTTAGCCCTGGCATTTCGATATCTAAAATTGCAATATCTGGATGATATTTTTCAATAAACTCAAATGCGTCACCCCCATTATTACAATCATTAACTACTTTCATTTGCTCGTTAAATTCAATCAGTTGAACCATCGCTTTTCTCAACATATATTGATCTTCAGCTATTATAATGCTAATCATTTAATATCCTCTCTTGGTATCATAATACGTATATGCATACCATTTTTAGATTTAATTTCTAATTTTCCTTTAAGAAGTTGAACTCTATTTTCTATACTTTTTAATTTAAAGTCTTCAGTGGTGTTACAACCTTTTCCATTATCTTGAATAATTAGGTATAGATTATTATCTTCTTGTATCATTTCACAATAAATCTTACTAGCCTTTGCATGTTTAATGACATTATTGATTGCTTCTCTCAAAATCATTGATAGTATCGATTGCTTTGTTGGAGTTAAAACATTTACCTTTCTTATATTTTTTAATTCAAATTGAATGTTTGCATCTTTTAAAACATTTTTTATGGATTGAACTTCCTCTTCAAAACTTTGAGATTTTAAATTTTCAATAATATTTCTTACCTTAATTAAGGTATCTTTAGATATCTGATTAATCGCCAATATTTCATTTTTAGCTTTTTCTTGATCTTTATCAATCAACTTATATGCCAATTCTGATTTTAAACTAAGACTTACAAATACATGACCTAGTGTATCATGTAAATCTTGCCCTATACGTTGACGTTCTTGTTCTGCAATTAATGTATTAATATACTTATTTTTCTCTTCTATTTCATTTTTTAATGCTCCATCTTTTTTAGTTTTAAAATTCCCTAAAGTAATAATTAAAATAACTAAATAAAAGATAACTAATACAGTTATATATTGTATTTGATAAATACTTGTAATTATAAGACATAAAAATATTGCAATTATAAATGTGATAAATTCTTTTGACTTAATTGTTACTTCAAACATAAAAGGTAATGCAAATGCGCTAAAGAAAAAGAATAAGCTATTCATTGGATTAATTGCATAAACAAAATATATAATTCCTACATAATGAACCACTAATAGGCTATATATTACGTTATTGTTAAATCGATAATAATATATTACTAGCATAAGATATGACACAATAAAAATAGCTAAAACAATTAAATATACAGTTTGAGAACCTCGTTTTTCATTAAAGATACTTATAATTGGAAATAACAAATATATAAGCGTAGACAGCTCTCCTAATCTAACGCTCCATTTTCTTTTTTTCATCTAACTCACTTCTTTTCTGTGATTGATCCACACTGTAATAATTAAAAATAGTATACTATATACAATTAAAATAAATAATGAAGTAATATTTAAACCTTGATTTTTAGCTAATTCTAATGCAAAATTTTTCAAATGATATGTTGGAGTAATATTTGAAATTCTTTGTAACCAACTCGGAAATGTTTGAATTGGAAACCACAATCCTCCTAATATCGCTAATACCATATTAACTATATTGGCTAAACTACTTGCTTTTTGTGTTTCATTAAATTGAGCAATGATTAGTCCTAATGTTAAAAATAAACTTGCACCTATCCATAATGAAACACCTGAAAGCAACCATTGTTGTATACTCATATTTACGTGTTTATATAGATGAGCAACAGTAAAAATCAAAATAATAGCCAATAAAAATAACAATATTGTTTTTATCATTTTAGTAGTAAAATAGGTTTTACTAGATAAAGGCGTTACCATTAATCGTTTAAACCAACCTGTGTTTCTTTCTTCAATAATCTCTATAGGAAATTGCATTAAACAAAAACTCATCAAGCTAAACACTGTCATACTATACATATATTCTTTATAGAACTGCTGTTTCGCCTCTTCTGGTAAGTCTAGTAAAGAAGTAAATAATAAATAAAAGCCTACCGGTAATATGATTGATAAGAATGTTGTTAGTTTCTTTCGAAAAATAATTTTAAATTCTGTTTTTAATAAAGCGATATTATTCATTTTTAGTCCCTCCCTCTTTTACATCAGCAAATAAAATTGTTTCTAACAATGTTTGCTTTTCAATAGTCATGTCATTTAAATTTATATTTAATTTTTCCAAATAATATATTACTTTCTTAACATCAGATGTTTTAATTTTTAAAATAGTATCTTCAATTTTTACATCAAAATAATTTGTTAAATTCTGTAAATTATTGTCTACTGTATTTGGTACTTTAATTATTGAATATTGTTGGTTGGTTAATATATTTCTAGGTGAATCATTTAACTTAATAATGCCTTGATCAAGAAATATAACTTTATCTGCCATTCGTTCTACTTCTTCAATATAATGAGAAGTATAAAAAATAGATACATTTTCTTTTTTTAATTTCCCTATCATTGTCCAGAAATGTTCTCGCATTTCAACATCCATAGCTGCAGTAGGTTCATCTAAAATGAGAAGCTTTGGTTTTCCTATTAAACATAACCCAAAATCTAATATTCGTTGTTGTCCACCAGATAAGTGATTTGCATACAGATTCAATTGGCTATCATTCAATTTTGTAATTTTTTTAAATTCATCTATCGAAATTGCATCCTTGTATAGTTGACAAAATAATTTATATAATTCTTTTACTTTTATTAACCTAGGAAAAGACGTTTTTTGAAATAATACACCAATATGATTTAAATTTAATAAATGATCTATATCTATAATTTCTCCCGTTTCTGCTTTCAAATGATTAATTAAAATATTAATTAAAGTTGATTTTCCGGCTCCATTTTTTCCTATTAATGCAGTACTCATACCCTTTTCTATATTTAGTGATATATTTTTCAATACTGTTTTTCCATTATATTTTTTGGATAAATGTCGAATTTGAATCATAACTCATCACTTCCTTTTGTTAATATAAATAATTTATCAACAAACAAGTTATAATTTCAGATAAAAATGTCACTATTTTCAAATGACATTTGTCATATTAATAAAACCGACAAAGCACAAAGCTTTGTCGGTTTTATTATTTTTACAAGATTGGTGATAATAATTTGGCAATATCTTCTTTGAATTTAATTGATAATGGTCGTTTTTTATATTTCTCAAGTGTAAGTTGTTTAGATTTTTTTATATCTTCTTTATACGCCTCTTTTAACTTCTTAGCTAATTGTTCATCATATACGAATGCATTAACTTCAAAGTTCAATACAAAACTTCTGTAGTCCATATTAGATGAACCTACACTACTGACTTCATCATCAATCATTAACATTTTAGAATGTATAAATCCATTTTGATACGTATACACTTTTACTCCATATTCAAGCAATTCAGCAACATTTGAAAATGTAGACCAGTAGACAAATGGATGATCCGGTTTACATGGAATCATTATGTTAACATCAACACCAGTATTTGCTGCCATTTTCAATGCATTAATGTAAGATCGATCTGGTATAAAGTAAGGTGTTTGAATATAAATAGATTTTTTCGCACTCATAATCATTTTGGTATATCCAAACTCAATTTGGTGTAATTCATATGCAGGTCCACTTGAACCAATTTGAATGGCTGAATGACCATCCTGTACTTTCTTTTTAGGAAAATACTTATCATCATATTCAAATTGTGGACGATGTGCTTGAGAGTTCCAATCAAGAATAAACCTAATTTGAAGTGCATTTACAACATCACCTTGTACTCTTAAATGCGTATCTCTCCAGTATCCTAGTTTACCTAAACCTAAATAATCGTCACCTACATTAAATCCACCAATATACCCGATTTGACCATCAATAACAATAATCTTACGATGGTTACGATTATTCATTCTAAAGTTAATAATTGGTAGTTTAGATGCAAAAAATGCTTCTACCTCTCCACCTAATGATTCAAAATGTTTAAATTTGTGACGTTTTAAATTTTTTGAACCCACATCATCGTAAAGTAATTTAACTTCTAAACCTTCTTTTAACTTTGTTTCTAGGGCATCGATAATTCGTTTTCCTAGACCATCGATTTCAAATCCAAAGTACTCTAAATGTATGTAATCTTTCGCATTATAAATATCTTCGAGTACTTTGTCATATAATTCATGACCATCAATAAATAAATCAATTTTATTGTCTTCAGTAATAAAAGCATCTTGTTTCTTTAATAGCATTCTTGCCATATCTTGATGATTTTGTAGCTGCTTGTTTTCTGTATGATAGTTGTAATGATCAATTTTATGAGCTTGTTCATCAATCAAATCTTTATAAACATCTAGCTCTTTACCATTATTTTTTTCCATTTTTCTTTTTGAAACAGTTCTACCGAAAAATAGATAAAGAATAAATCCAAGCACTGGTAATACAAATAATACAAATATCCAGGCCCATGTTGAAGATGCACTACGTCTGTTACGCTCTAAAAAAATTAAAATAAAAGCCAACACTAAATTGCCTAAAAATCCAAGCACTAAAATTATATTCAATATTGTGCCAATTTTAGGGCCAAAAAGACTTATCATAATTCTAAACTCCTACTTCTCAAATTCAACTTTTATTTATCGGCTAATATTAAAAAGGCACTTAATATTTCTTCATTGTTAGGAAATTGGCGTTCTTCAATTTTATCAATTGAAACATTTAATAATTCATAGCGACGACCTTCTTCACTTGCTAAATATTGATTAATTTCATTTTCCAATTCTTCAATTGTTTGTTCTTGAATTCTTTTAAATTTTACTTTACTCATTTATAACACTCCATTTCATATATTTGTTTAAATCATAGTCTTTTTACATGTGTTTATCAACTAAATTGCAATGATAATAGGACGTCTTTTAAAAGCGTTTACATATTTATTTTTATTCTCTTAAATTCACATTACTAAAAAGGTAGTGTATACTAAATACATTCTATTCAAATTTTCAGAATAATCAGTTTAGAATAAGCATAAGGAAGTTAGGGAGGAATTCGATGATATCTTTTGAAAATGACTACCTAGAAGGTGCACATCCAAAAGTTTTACAACGTTTTATTGATACAAATTATATTCAAGCTTCGGGTTATGGGGATGACCAATTTTCAAAACAAGCCGCTGATCAAATTCGAAAAACGATTCAATGTCCTGAAGCCACTGTTCGCTTTTTAATTGGTGGTACACAAACAAATCAAGTTGTTATTAATACTGTATTAGAGCCATATGAAGGGGTTATTTCAGCAGATACAGGTCATGTGGCAGTACATGAAGGGGGCGCTATAGAATTTAGTGGTCATAAAGTATTAGCAGTACCATCTCATGAAGGTAAGATTTCACCTAAAGAAGTAAATACCTATCTTGAAACTTTTTATAATGATTTCAAACGTGAACATATGGTATTTCCTGGTATGGTGTATATTTCTCATCCTACTGAATATGGAACGCTTTATAGTAAAGAAGAACTTAGGAATTTATCAGAAGTCTGTAAGGAACATCATATTCCATTATTTATGGATGGCGCCCGATTAGGTTATGGTTTGATGAGTAATGAAACAGATGTCACAATTGAAGATATTGCTAATTACTGTGATATTTTTTATATTGGTGGTACAAAGATTGGTGCACTATGTGGTGAAGCGATTGTATTTACAAACAATAATGAACCTAAACACTTCACTACACGTATTAAACAGCATGGTGCCCTACTAGCTAAGGGACGTTTAGTTGGTATTCAATTTTTAGAATTATTTACTAATAACTTGTATTTTGATATTAGTCGACATGCTATTAATATGGCGAATAAAATGAAGCAAGGATTTATCAATAAAGGATATAAAGTATATTTTGATTCTCCTACTAATCAACAGTTTTTCGTATTAAATGATGATAAGATTAAAGATCTTCAGAGTAAAGTGAAATTTGCAATTTGGGAAAAATACGATGATACACATCGCGTTGTTAGATTCGCAACAAGTTGGGCCACAACTGAGGAAAATGTTGACAAACTTTTAGAATTAATTTAATTATAAACTTATTTAATATAGACCTTAAGGTGACATACTTCGGGTCTATATTTTTATGTTTACATAATATTTTTATAATTCATATAGGTTTTATTGATATATTTAATAAAAATAGGAGCTATATATTATGAAAAAATATTTAGTGGTAGACGAACATGAAAAAACAAAAAAAGCTAAACAATCTATGATCAAACTAGAAAATTTCGAGAAGTATATAAAGAATATTTTTTAACTTACTTGACCAAAACTTGACCAATTCACTACTTTTGAAGAAAGTGGTCAAGTAAAAATAGATTATTTTCAAATAAAAAAGAAGCTAAGGCAAATGCCTTAACTTCTTATGTCCCTAAGTCTTTCCCCTTTTTGCTTAGCGATTAGTATTGTTTCATATATTGATCGCGTTCCCATTCAGAAACTTGAGTTCTGTAATAGTCCCATTCGATAGATTTAGAATTAATAAATTGATTATAGATGTGATTGCCTAATGCTTTTTTAACTGTATCGTTTTCACGCATTGCTTTTAATGCAGTGTAAAGTGTAGATGGTAAATCTTGAATACCTACTGCTTCACGTTCTTCACGATTCATTTCATAGATATTTTGGTTTACTGGTTCTGGTACTTTAGTTTTGTTTTTAATACCGTCTAAACCAGCTTGTAAGATCGCAGCTAAAGCCATATATGGGTTAGCAGCAGGGTCAACTGAACGTACTTCAATACGAGTTGATAGACCTCTTGAAGTAGGTACACGTACTAATGGAGAACGGTTTTTACCACTCCAAGCAATGTAACATGGTGCTTCGTAACCAGGTACTAAACGCTTATATGAATTGACTAATGGGTTACATACTGCCGTAAATCCACGTGCATTATTTAAGATACCTGCAGTAAAGTGATAAGCATCTTCAGTTAATTGATCTTTGCCGTTTGGATCAAAGAATGCATTTTCTTTACCTTTGAATAAAGATACGTTGAAGTGCATACCACTTCCATTTACACCAAATAATGGTTTTGGCATAAATGTCGCATGTAAATTATGTTTACGTGCAATTGTTTTAACAACTAATTTAAATGTTTGAATGTTGTCACATGCTGAAATTGCATCTGCATATTTGAAGTCAATTTCGTGTTGACCTGGTGCTACTTCATGATGACTTGCTTCGATATCAAAGCCCATATCTTCTAATTCAAGGACGATGTCACGACGACAATTTTCACCTAAGTCAGTTGGTGCTAAGTCGAAGTAACCGCCATTATCATTTAATTCTAATGTTGGTTCACCTTTTTCATCCAATTTGAATAAGAAGAATTCTGGTTCAGGCCCTAAGTTGAAATCTGTATAACCTAAGTCTTCCATTTCTTTTAATATACGTTTTAAGTTCGTACGTGGGTCCCCAGCAAATGGTTCACCATCAGTTGTATAAACATCACAAATTAAACGTGCTACTTTGCCTTGACCTGCTGTCCAAGGGAAGATAACCCAAGTATCTAAATCTGGGTATAAATACATATCTGATTCTTCAATACGTACGAAACCTTCGATTGAAGATCCGTCAAACATCATTTCATTATCTAACACTTTTTCTAATTGGCTTACTGGAACTTCAACATTTTTAATTGTACCTAAGATATCAGTGAATTGTAATCTTAAATATCTTACGTTTTCCTCTTTTGCAAATTTGCGAATATCCTCTTTTGTAAAAGTATGTTTTGGCATGGTAGACATCCTCCAAGTTATTAATTAATAAATCGTGATAAATCGCCACGGTTTATCGGTAAAGCTTCACTGCGCGGTTTCTGAGTTGCATCTACAATCATTCTTTTTCTCGTCTCTTGTTCATCAGTAGTTAAGTGCCCTTGATTATTTGTAATTATTTGTTTAATACCTTTTAAATTAAAACCTTTTTCAATTAACGTTTTAATTTCTAACAGTCTCTCTAAGTCATTCATCGAGAATAACCTTTTATTTCCTTCGGTACGTTCGGGCTTAATGAGTTCATGTGTTTCATAATAACGTATTTGTCTTGCTGTGAGCTCTGTCAATTTACAAACAACACTCATAGAGAACACGGCCATATTACGTCTTATTGTATCGTTAGACACTATAACCTCACCTCTACTTTTGAACTTGTCTATAATTTAGCATAGATTAATATGAAATACAAAAATATGTTAGGTTTTCTGACATGAAAATTAAATATTTCTTACATATAAACGTAAAAGCCCATAGATACAGTTATCTACAGGCTTTTTACTATTTAAAAATTATTTTTCAAGACATCAATACGATAGCGTATTCTTATTGTTAAGTTTTAAAAATTTAAGTTTCATTAATGGTTATCTTCCATATTTGCTTCAAAGTCATCAAGTAATGCTCGAGCTTCATCCACAGTTTCTGTACTCATTAATTGATGCCGTAATTCACTTGCACCTCTAATACCTCGCACATAAATTTTAAAGAAACGTCGTAAACTTTTAAATTGTTGTGTTTCTTCATTTGAATACTTTTCAAATAACTCTAAATGTAATCTAAATAAATCCAAGAGTTCTTTACTTGTATGTTCGCGTGGCTCTTTCTCAAATGCAAAAGGATTATGGAAAATGCCTCTTCCTATCATAACTCCATCAATACCATATTTCGTCGCAAGTTCCATACCTTTTTGTCTATCTGGAATATCACCATTGATAGTTAATAATGTTTGAGGCGCCACTTCATCGCGCATTTCTTTAATGGCTTCAATTAATTCCCAATGTGCATCGACTTTGCTCATTTCTTTACGTGTACGAAGATGGATAGATAAGTTTGCAATGTCTTGCTTAAACACATGTCTTAACCATTCTTTCCATTCCTCTATATTATAATAACCTAGACGTGTTTTAACACTAACAGGTAGTCCACCTGCCTTGGCTGCTTGAATAATTTCAGCTGCTCTTTCTGGTCGTAAAATTAACCCAGACCCTTTACCTTTTTTGGCAACATTTGCGACAGGACAGCCCATATTTAAATCAATACCTTTAAAGCCCATATCTGCTAAACCAAAACTCATTTCTTTAAATTGCTCTGGCTTATCACCCCATATATGAGCAACCATAGGCTGTTCATCTTCACTGAATGTTAAACGTCCTCGTACACTATGTATCCCTTCTGGATGACAAAAACTCTCCGTATTTGTAAATTCAGTAAAAAATACATCCGGTCTCTCTGCTTCACTTACTACATGTCGAAAAACAATGTCTGTCACGTCTTCCATCGGCGCTAAAATGAAAAATGGACGTGGTAATTCATTCCAAAAATTTTCTTTCATAATTGATTTAAACCTTCTTATTCATTAGTATCTCGTATAATTAACCATGATATATTATCATAAAATAAATCCATATACAAAAGGAAATTCACTCTCATTATGTTTATTACTATCTATTTTTGAATATTGTATTATACTACTTAAATTAAATTCTGTTCTTTTAAATTCATAACCGCACGTGTTACTGCAATTTTAACATGTTCATAAGTTAGACCACCTTGCACATATGCCTCATAAGGCGGACGAATCGGACCATCTGCTGATAATTCAATAGAGGATCCTTGCACAAACGTTCCTGCTGCCATGATGACATCATCTTCATAACCAGGCATATAACTAGGTTCAGGACTAAAGTGTGCATTAATTGGTGAAGCATGTTGAATACTTTGACAAAATGCAATCATCTGTTCTTTTGTATCAAATTGAACGGTTTGAATTAAGTCTGTACGCTTAGCATCGTACTTGGGAACTGTGTTCATATTCATTTTTTCAAGAAGTAAACTTGTAAATAGTGAGCCTTTTAAGCTTTGACCCACTACATGCGGTGCTAAAAAAAATCCTTGATACATTTCTTGCAATGAAAATAATGAAGCACCCGCTTCTTTACCAATCCCAGGTGCAGTTAAACGATAACCACATCGTTCGATTAAATCTTTTCGTCCTGCAATGTAACCACCAATTTTTGCTAATCCACCACCAGGATTTTTTATTAATGACCCTGCAATTAAATCTGCACCCACTTCTATTGGTTCTCGACGCTCTACAAACTCTCCGTAGCAATTATCCACAAAAATAATTACATTGGGATATCGTTGTTTAATTTGAGAAATAGCAGTTTCTATTTCATCTACTGTAATTGAAGGTCGTTGTCCATACCCTTTTGAACGTTGAATAGCAATAACTTTCGTTTGTTTCGAAATAGTATTTAAAACAGTTTCAACATCAATCATTCCATCTTTTAATGCAACTTCTTTATATGTCACGCCATGCTCTTTGAGACTTTCAATACCATTACCATTAACACCAATCACTTCAAGTAAGGTGTCATAGGGACTACCTGTAATGTACATCAGTTCATCGCCATATTTGAGTGTACTTTGCAATGCTAATGTAATTGCATGAGTACCCGAAATAATTTGAGGTCTAACAAGTGCATCTTCTGCTTTAAACGTATGAGCATATATCTCTTCTAAATGATCACGTCCAAAATCATCATAACCATATCCTGTAGAACCTACTAAATCATTCTCGCTCGCTTTAACATGATGAAATGCATTAAGAACCTTTTCCTGATTGATATAAGCAGTTTCTTCAATTTCTTTAAATAAGGGTGTTAACGTTTCTTCTACTTTAGAAACGATGTGTTGAATATCTGACATGCAATTTATCTTCCTTTATATATAATTATTTTCTATATCCTTTAACGATATAGCTTTCATTATTTTCATCAAATTTCATTTCTTCGATAAGTGTATGTTGTTTTAAAAAATATAATCTATCTGCATCTTCACTAGATACAGTTTCTACGTAATATGACAAAGTCGCTTTTATTTGATCAAACAGTAACTGCTTCACTTTTAATTTATCTTCACTATTACGACTTGATACAAATACAGACGGATGGCCTGATACCGGTACATCAGTTTCTTCAGAACATTGATCTTTTTTATTAAAAATGATTGCTTGTGGAAGGTCATCCATATCTAAGTCTTTTACCAATTGATTAACCGTATCATATTGAGCACGATATTCTGGATGACTTGCATCAACGACATGTAGAAGTAAATCAGCACTTTTCGCTTCTTCTAATGTCGACTTAAATGCTGCTACTAACGTTGTAGGCAACTTTTGAATGAAGCCTACGGTATCAGAAATAATTAAATTAAACCCATTGTTAATTTGTATTTGTCGTGTTTTAGGGTCAAGTGTGGCAAATAGTAAATCTTTTTCAAAAGTCGTTTCGTTTGCTAAAACATTAAACCAAGAAGATTTTCCAGCGTTAGTGTAGCCAATAAGTGCAATTTGAAACACTTGATTTTGTTCGCGTTGATTACGATATCTTTCACGATGTTCGACCACTGTTTTAAGTTGAAGTTTAATTTCATTCATACGTGTTCTAATATGACGTCTATCCATTTCTAATTTTGTTTCACCAGGACCACGCGTACCAATTCCCCCGCCTAAACGAGATAAACTTTTTCCATGTCCTTGTAATCTAGGAAGTAAGTAATCGAGTTGAGCTAATTCAACTTGTAATTTACCTTCTCTACTACGCGCTCTTAAAGCAAAAATTTCAAGAATGAGCTGTGTTCTATCGATAATTTTAATGCCCAAATTATCATTTAATGTTTTTGATTGTGCTGTTGTTAATTCATCATTTGTCACAACAACATCGATGTCATGAAATTCTATAAAAGCTTTAATTTCATCAATCTTACCTTTGCCAACATAATATTTATAATCAAATTGATCTTTATTTTGAGTGACTTGTCCTTTAACATCTAATTGACAAGTCAACGCTAAAGCTTCTAATTCTTCCATTGTAGATTCAAAATTATATTGATGATCACTTTGAGCATGTACACCAACTAATACAGCAGTTTCTAGCTTTTTCTTTGTATCATAAGTGTGTTGCTGAGCCATGATATACATCTCCTTTTCTAACATGTCTTACATATTCTATCATAGAGCAAGTTTAAAGACTAACGACTAAAACTATGTTAAATTAAAGCTAAATTGAAAGGGTGATAGTATGGAAAATATTTATGATTTTGAAGTTCAAAAATCTAATGGTGAAAATTATAAATTAGATGTATATAAAGGCGATGTTATGCTTATCGTTAATACAGCGAGTGAATGTGGATTTACACCACAATTTGAAGGATTACAAGAACTATATAATAAATATAAGGACCAAGGATTTATTGTTTTAGGTTTCCCATGCAATCAGTTTGGAGGTCAAGAACCTGGTTCTGGTGCTGAAGCAAATCAAAATTGTAAAATTAACTACGGTGTCACATTCCCTATTCATGAAAAAATTGACGTTAAAGGCGATAACCAGCATCCATTGTTCCGTTATTTAACAAGTCAAGCTAAAGGCATGTTAAGTGAAAAAATTAAATGGAATTTCACTAAGTTTTTAGTTGACCGTGAAGGTAATATTGTTCAACGCTTCTCACCTCAGAAAAAACCTGCTCAAATTGAAAAAGATATTGAAAAACTTCTATAAATTAAATAAAAGCTTCAATATAGATGACTATGTCATAGACAATCGTTCTATATTGAAGCTTTGTTTTATTACAAACATTTCCTTTATTTGTTCAAAAGTGCAAAAATTGATGAGAATTTTGCAAGCTACGTATACATTTCGACCGTGGACTACGCTCTAAAATTCAGTAACTTGGCACTTTAATTACAACTTATTCTTCACCTTCGCCTGTAGCTTCTGAATCAGTAGATTCTGTATCCACAGTGAAAGTGCTGATCGCATGTTTGTAAATCAAATGTTGTTTGCCTTGAGAAACTAAGCTAATCATGTATTTATCAAAGTTTTCAATAACACCTTTCATTTGAAAACCATTTAAGAAAAATACAGTAATTTCCGTTTGTTCTGCTTTAAAGTTCTCTAGTGCTTGATCTTGGATGTTTTGGTTTGCAATCATGTTTAGAACTCCTTTTATTTATTTGGGTTGTAATCTCATCTAACATCATTTGAAGTGACATTGTCTCTCTATCAAACCATTGAACATTCATTTTGTTTTTAAACCATGTGAGTTGTCTTTTCGCATATTGCCTTGAATGTTGTTTTAATAATTCTACAGCTGGTTCTAATTCCATTTCTCCTTTTATAACAGGGACAAGTTCTTTGTAACCAATTGCTTGCATACTCTGACTAGATTCAAAACCTTGTTCAACTAGTGCTTTCACTTCATTAAATAATCCGTGGCCCAACATAATATCAACACGTTTATTTATTCTTGTATATAATGTTTTGCGCGACATTTCAATCCCTACTAATAATGTATCATAATTTTCTGTAAATTGTTGAACTTTCTTTCGAGAACTTAAAAGTTTTTTTGTTTTTAAGTAATATTCAATCGCTCTAAGTACTCTTTTTCTATTATTTGGATGAATATCTTTAGCTGATGTTTCATCAAACGATGCTAAGTAACGATGTAAGTCATCATTATTCAATTGATTTAATGCATCTAATTTTTCTTTTACTCTTAATTCTTTTTCTACTGATACATTTTCATCATCAAATGGATAATCGTAAATTAAAGACTGAATATATAAACCTGTACCTCCTGCAATAATAGGTACTTTACCTCTTTTTGTAATATCTTCAATAAGCACTTCTGCTCTTTTTTTAAATTCGTATGCAGAAAATGATTCATCAGGATTTAAGATATCTATTAAATAATGGGGTATCCCTTCCATTTCTGTTTCTGTTACCTTTGCAGTACCTATATTCATTTGACGGTATACTTGCATCGAATCGCCACTAATGATTTCTCCATTCATTTTTTTAGCTAATTCGATACTCAATTCTGTTTTACCCGAAGCTGTCGGTCCTACAATAACTACTAGAAAAGGTTTTTTTGATGCTTGCAATGATTACGCCTCACTCTGATTATTTTTCAATACTTGTTTTTGAATCCAATCAAACATATGATTCCATATCATTTGTTGATCAACTTCAAATAATATTTCATGTCTTCTATTTGCATAAAGTTGTACCGTAATATGTTTAATACCAGCTTTTTTAAATTTTCTGGCCAAGGATTTAACACCTCTGCCATACTCTCCAAAAGGATCATTTTTTCCTGAAATCATCAATATTGGTAACTGTTTATTCATTTTTTTTAATTGAGTATAATTTGCAGTACGTGTCATATGTTTTACTGTTTCATAAATTAATTGGTTTGAAACTAAAAAGCCGGTATACTCATCGTTTACAAATTTATCAACTTCTGTAGATTGTGATGAAAGCCAGTCACTTTCAGTTCGTGGTTGATCAATCTTTTTGTTAAATGATTTGTAAACGAGTTGATTGACCCATTTTAAACGATTGCGCTTCCCAGTAAAAATAGAAATTAATTTCAAACTGATTCTTGTAGGAATTCCTTTCCATTTCGGATATTGTCCTGTTCCAGTTAATATCAATCCATTAGCAAAATTTGGATAAGTTTCAACAAATAAACGTGCAATAATAGATCCCATTGAATGGCCTAATACAATATAGGGTAATCCTTTCTCACTATCATATAATGTTTGTGCAATTTCAAACGCATCTTGAACAACTTGATTCATACTGTCGTAATGTCCACGTTCTTTCTCATCAATCTCTTTCCCATGTCCTCTATGATTATGTCTAATCACATCATAGCCTTGATGCGTTAAAGCATTAACAAGTGTTTCGTATCGATCCATATGTTCAGCCATACCATGAAATATATGTATAATACCATAAGTCGCTATGTTTGCTTTATCTACTTTAACTTCTAAAGTTGTTCCATCTTCTACAGTTATTTTATAAGCACTTTGCCCCATAGATATGCCTCCAATCTCTTTCTATAATGGTATGTTAACAACGTACTATTCCTACTAATATACCTATACTCTTTAATGTTATCAAATAGTTTGTTACTTTTTAATAGGTTATATATACTTTAAATTTAAAAATTTTATCAAAATATAAAAAACTGAGATTGAGTGCTTTTACCCAATCTCAGTTGCTATACTATTTTAACTATATTTATTTTTCTGCAGGTTGATGATTACCATGTGTTGCTTCTTCAATAGCTTCATCAACTTCTTTAGAAAATTCATTTTTCTGTTCAGCAGTATAATTTAATAATTTATCTAATTCATCAATAATTGCTTGTTTATATTGTTTAACTGTATTGATGTCAAAGTATAATTTACCAGTACGACGAATTAAGAAATCAGTTGGTTTATATACCATTTCGTTTTGTACACTATAAACTAATTGAACGTATAATTCTAATGGCATATTTAAATCTTTTTCATTCGTTAATTGTGCAATTGCGAATAATTTATCTACATTTGAACCGTATTTTGAAGCTAAATTATGTGCCACATCTGTGCTTAATCCAAGTGCTTTACCTTCTTGAACTTTACGATTTACGTAATTTTCAAAGTTTTTACTACCACCAACATCTCCACCAGAAATAGGTGTATTTTTAGTTTTGCTATCCGCAAATTTTAGACTATATTCTTGTTTTAAACGCTTAGCTAATAAATCAACAATTTCTAATGCCATATGACGATATCCAGTTAATTTACCACCAGCAATGGTTAATAATCCTGATTTACCTTCCCAAATTTCATCTTTACGTGAAATTTCTGAAGGATCTTTTCCATCTTCTAAAATTAATGGACGTACGCCAGCCCAAGTTGATTCAATATCAGCATCAGTAACATGTACATCAGGGAACATATAATTGATTGCATCAATTAAATAGTCTCTATCTTCTTGATTAGTTAAAGGTTTTGTTTTTTCATTATTATAGAATGTATCAGTAGTACCTACATATGCTTTACCTTCACGAGGAATAGCAAAAATCATACGACCATCTTTTTCAGTATCAAAGTAAACCGCTTGACGTAATGGGAATTTTGATTGATCGATAACTACGTGAACACCTTTTGTTAAACGTAATTGTTTATTGTTACGTGTATAATCTTTCTTTCTCACTTCGTCTACCCATGGACCAGCAGCATTGATTACTTTTTTAGCATTGATTTGATACTCTTCACCTGTAAGCATATCTTTTACTTTAATACCACTTACTTTATTTTTAGCATCGTATACGAAGTCAGTAGATTTAGTGTGATTAATGACTTCAGCGCCTTTT
>NZ_KV813756.1:462989-499550 GCF_001813735.1 Staphylococcus sp. HMSC068C09 | reverse complement strand
TTTTCAGCAGCACGTTTCATCACTTCAATTGTTAAGCGAGCATCATCAGTACGATATTCTACGTAGTATCCGCCACCTTTTAAACCATCTTTTTTCACAAGAGGTTCTTTATTTAAAGTAGCTTGTTTTGATAACATTTTTTTACGTTCATGACGTTTAACGCCTGCTAAACGATCATACATTGTTAACCCGATGTTAGTTGTGAATTTACCAAATGTCCCCCCTTTATGCATCGGTAATAACATCCATTCAGGAGTTGTTACGTGGGGACCATTTTCATAAACTATTGCACGTTCTTTACCTGTTTCAGCAACAACTTTGATTTGTGCTTGTTTCAAGTAACGTAAACCACCATGTACTAATTTAGTTGAGCGAGAACTTGTACCTTGCGCAAAGTCTTGCATTTCTACTAAAGCTACTTTCATACCACGTTGTGTAGCATCTAATGCAATACCTGCACCAGTAATTCCTCCACCAATAACTACAACGTCAAATTCTTTATTTCTTAAATTCTTTTTAATTAAGTTCCTGTTAAAAGTAGATAATGCCATAATATACCCTCCAAAATTTATATTAAAAAAAGAGAGACCTATACACACAGAAGCATACTGCATGATAACAGGTCTCTCAAATCTCGACTAATGTATTAACTTAATTACATCATAACATATTCTTTGTAACTAAGCCATAATTAAAAATTAATCTTCTAATTTAAAGACTTGAGTAGCTTCTACTGCTTTCTTCCAACCTTTATATAACTTAGTTCTTGTTTCTTCAGACATTTCTGGATTAAATTCTGTTTCTAATTTCCATCTATCAGCAATGTCTTTTTTATCTTCCCAAAAGTCTACAGCCAAACCTGCTAGATAAGCAGCTCCAAGTGCTGTTGTTTCTTGAACTTCCGGACGTTCAACTGATGTATCAACAATATCTGCTTGGAATTGCATTATAAAGTTATTTTTTACTGCGCCACCATCAACACGTAAATTATTTACTTCAATTCCTGAATCTTTAGACATTGCTTCCATAACATCGCGTGTTTGATAACATAAAGATTCTAATGTTGCACGAATGAAATGTTCTTTTTCAGTACCACGAGTTAATCCGAAAATCGCACCACGTGCTTCAGAATCCCAATATGGTGTACCAAGTCCTACGAATGCAGGAACAAAGTAGACATTATCAGTAGAATTAACACGTGTTGCATAGTTTTCAGTTTGCGGTGCAGAATTAATAATTCTTAAACCGTCACGTAACCATTGAATTGCTGATCCAGATACGAAAATTGATCCTTCAAGTGCATAGTTTACTTTACCGTCAAGACCATAAGCAATTGTAGTTAACAATCCACTTTCAGACGTTACAGGTTCTTCACCAGTGTTCATTAACATGAATCCGCCAGTACCATACGTATTTTTCACATCACCACGTTCGAAACAAGCTTGACCAAACAATGCTGCTTGTTGGTCACCAGCAATACCAGCAATTGGTACTTCTTGACCAAAGAAATGATAATCTTTAGTATGTGCATAGATTTCACTAGATTCTTTAACTTCTGGAAGTATTGCTTTAGGAATATCTAGTAATTCTAATAATTCATCATCCCATTTAAGTTCATGAATGTTATACATTAATGTACGGCTAGCATTTGAATAGTCTGTAATATGTGCTTCTCCACCAGAAAGTTTCCACACTAACCAAGTATCGATAGTTCCGAATAATAAATCCCCATTTTCTGCTTTTTCTCTTGCACCTTTAACATTATCTAATATCCATCTTACTTTTGTTCCAGAGAAGTAAGGGTCTAATAATAAACCTGTTTTATTACGAAATGTTTTTTCGTGACCTTGTTCTTTTAATTCATTACAAATATGTTGTGTTTGACGAGATTGCCAAACAATTGCATGATAAATTGGACGGCCTGTTTTCTTATCCCAAATGACCGTAGTTTCACGTTGGTTAGTAATACCAATACCTTTAATTTGTTCAGGGTCAATTTCATTTTCATTTATCACTTCAGCCATTACTGCTAATACTGATGTCCATATTTCATTGGCGTCATGCTCTACCCAACCAGATTTAGGAAAGTATTGTTTAAATTCTCTTTGCGCAACGCCTTGAATTTCTCCTTCTTTATCAAATAAAATTGCTCTAGAGCTAGTTGTGCCCTGGTCTATTGACATGATGTATTGTTCCATAATTTTTCTCCTTCTTTCATTCTGACTGTATGTGTTAAGTATCCTTTGAATCACATAGTCAATATATTATATGATTTAAAACTAAATTTTTACTTTTAATAAATTGATTCAATATCTTTATTGTTATTTGATTTATTAAGAGATAAACCAATAAGTAATGTAACAATTACAACTACAATGCTAACACCACTCATAAAAGTAAATTCATTTTTATAAAAAACTTGATAAATTACAGCACCTAGCATACCGCCAGCAATTGGTCCTAGTACTGGTACAATAGCATACCACCAATTAGATCCTCCTTTACCAGCAATTGGTAAAATCGCATGTGCAATTCTTGGTCCTAAGTCACGAGCTGGATTAATGGCATAACCTGTAGGCCCACCTAAACTTAAACCTATTGCAATAATTAAACTACCCACAATTAATGGGTTTAATCCATCTGCAATTTTATTTACCCCAATAAATAAAATCCCTAAACTTAAAATAGCAGTTCCAATAATTTCACTTAAAAAGTTAGCAAAATAATTTTTAATAGCAGGTGCAGTAGAGAATACGCCTAATTTTGCACCTTGATCTTTAGTTGCTTTCCAATGTGGTAAATACATTAACCAAACAAGTGTAGCTCCTACAATTCCTCCTAACATTTGACAAACAATATATCCTGGTACTTTTATCCAACTAAAACTTCCCTCAACTGCTAAAGCAATTGACACAGCTGGATTTAAATGGGCTCCAGAAAATTGTCCTACTGCATAAACTCCCATAGTTACAGCTAAGCCCCATCCAGCGGCAATAACGATCCAATCAGATTCTTGTCCAGCGCTACGTTTTAAATTTACATTTGCACATACGCCTCCACCGAACAAAATAAGAATGGCCGTGCCTAAAAACTCTGCTAAATAAGCATTCATGTTTTAACCTCCTACAAGGCAAAGAGACTTCTACAAACTATATAATTAGGGTTGCAGAAATCTCTTCATCTCTCATTCAAATATTAACTTGTATAAATCATACAAAATAATTGTAAGCGTTGTCAATGATTTTTGTAAAAAAATTGTCACAATTTATTTTATAGATTAAAAGAGCGTATTATAATTATTTTTTATCAATACATAAAAAAACCTGAGACATCAATTTTGTCTCAGGTTAAAAATATAATTTCTACCATAATTTTCTGTTACTTGTGGTTACATAACTTGCACCACTATTAATTGCATCATTCACTTCTTTTTCTTCTTCGATTAGCCCACCTGCTATAATTTTAGCAGTCGTTGCTTCTCTTACATTTTCAACAATTTTATGAGCAATACCTGGTAGTACTTCAACATAATCTGGGTCCACTTTCTTTATGAGTTGTATACTACGATTGAGTGCTTGACTATCAATAATAAAAACTCTAAAAATAGTAAGTACATTTAATGATTTTGCTTTTTGAATAACTTTTGTTTTTGTTGAAACAATCCCTTTTGGTTTATAAGTTTGAATGATATATTCACATGCATATTCATCATGTGCCATTCCTTTAATTAAATCAATATGAATATATGCTTCAATGTCATGTTTTTTAAGTAACTCTATAATGCTTCTTAAATGACCTACATGCATATCTAAAAGGACACACACTTTATAATCCGTTTGAATTAATTTCTCTAAATCTTTCATATTTCGAATTGCTGGTAGTACGTGTTCTTTCATTTCTATGCATCCCTTCTACATTACTCGTTTAAATAATTTCTCTAATTCATAATTTGAAAAGTTAATAATAATTGGTCTACCATGAGGACAAGTAAATGGATCTTCCGCTTCTCTTAATTGATCAATTAAATCTGCCATTTCATTCTTTTTTAAATAATGATTTGCTTTAATTGACTTCTTACAACTCATCATAATAGCTGCGTCTTCACGCATTTTTTTAACGTCAATTTTTTTATGATTTAATACGAGTTCAATCATATCTTTAATAATTTCCTCTGCTTCCACTTTAGGAAACCATACTGGATAACTATTTACAATATAGTCATATCCACCAAAATGTTCTAAATGGACCCCTACTTTATCAAGTTCTTCTCGATATTGATCAATAATTAATTGCTCGTCTTTTGAGAAGTGAAATGTTAAAGGAATTAACAAATCTTGTACTTCATTTGATACTTCGCCTATCTTTTCTCTGAAATATTCGTATTTAATACGTTCTTGTGCAGCATGTTGATCTATCATAAACATTCCATTTTCATTTTGAGCAATAATATAGGTACCGTGTACTTGGCCAACTACTTCCATATATGGCACACGTCGAGACGGTGTTGAACTTACTTTACCTTTAATATCTTGTTCTTCTTGATTTGTAACATTCTCTTGAAAGTCATCATTTTCATCATAATTATAAATATTGGTTTCATCATGTCGAGTGTTATCGATTGAAGATTCGGCACGATCTAAACTATTTAAAATATCTTTTTGAATGTCGAAGTAATCTTTATCCATACTACGTTTATTATTATAGACACTAGAATTTTCGTTATCTTCTCTAGTGTAAGAATCATCAGAGGTATGTGCTTCATCATATTGATGACTTATTGTTGAAAAGGTATTGTTAGTCGAAATGTTGGGGTCATTTTTATTTTCTAATTGTTTTGTCTCATTTGAAATATTTTGTTGTTTTTGTTCAAAATCGATTTTTTGTTGTTCAAATGTATGCAATACTTTATTTTTTTTAGGTGTTCGATCTAAATCGTTTTTAGGAATTAATATTCTATCTTTAAATGCATGTCTAATTTTTTCAATAATTAAATTATAAAGTTGTTCTTCTTTTGAAAGTCTAACTTCAAGTTTCGTTGGATGCACATTGACATCTACTAAAATTGGATCCATTTCTATATTGATATAGCAAATAGGGTAACGACCTATGGTTAGAAGTGTATGATATCCTTCAGTAATAGCTTTATTTAAAGCGAAATTTTTGATATATCGACCATTAATAAAAATTGAAATATAATGTTTATTACTACGAGAATGTTCCGGTTTAGCAACAAATCCTTCTAAATGATAGTCACTAGTATCGCCAGAAATGTGAACTAAATCTTTTGCAACTTTAATACCATATATTTCAGCCATCACTTCATTTGTTCTTCCAGAACCATTCGTTTTTAACATCGTTTTTCCATCAGATATAAGTGAAAAGCGAATGTTTGGATGACTCATTGCCATTCGATTAACAATATCTGTAATTTTTCCTAATTCTGTATATAAACTTTTAATATATTTTAACCGAGCTGGCGTATTATAAAATAATGATTCTACTTTAATATCTGTTCCTTTTTTGGCTTTTGCTGGTTTTTGAGATAATATTTCACCATTTTCAGCATAAATTTCGTGACCATTTTCATTATCTGTACACGTTTTAAGTGTCACTTTAGCTACAGATGAAATACTGGCCAGTGCTTCACCTCGAAACCCTAATGTTCTGATATGAAACAAATCGTCATCATCATTTATTTTACTGGTAGCATGGCGATGAAAAACAAGTTGCAAATCATCTTGCTCAATTCCAGTTCCATTGTCGACTACACGAATTGAGGAAATACCTGATTGTTCTACTTCTATATTAATTTCAGTCGCCTTAGCATCAATTGCATTTTCAAGTAATTCTTTTACTACTGAACTAGGACGTTCAACCACTTCTCCTGCAGCAATTTTATTTGCTAAAGATGTTTGTAATTCTTTAATTTTACCCATGTATTAACACCTCTATCTTAACTGATTTTGTAATTCGCTTAACTTAAGTAATGCTTCAATAGGTGTCATATTTGAAATATTTAAATTTTTAATTTGTGCTTCTATTTCACTTTGTGTTTCATTCGAATTAAATAAGTCAAAACTTGTTTGTTCAAACACATCTGTTTGTTTAATAGTTGAGTGTTCTTCCTTATTATTTAAATGATTCTTATTTTCAATATCTTTAGAGTTGTCATTATAATGTTGACGATGGACATTCTCATCTAATACTCCATTTTGTTCAAACGCATTTAAAATAACTTGAGCTCTTTCAATTACTTTCTCAGGAAGATTTGCTAATTTAGCAACTTGAATACCATAACTATCATCAACAGCACCCTCTTTAACTTTATGAAGGAAAATAAGTTCACCTTGATACTCATCTGCTGCTACATGTACATTTTTTAAACTAGATAGCTGTTGATCTAATGTTGTTAATTCATGATAATGGGTTGAAAAAAGCGTCTTAGCATGTGATGTTTCAGATACATATTCAATCATAGCTTGCGCTAGAGATAAGCCATCATATGTTGACGTTCCTCGTCCGATTTCATCAAAGATGATTAAACTATCTGCTGTTGCGTATGTTAATGCTTTTTGTGCTTCTAGCATTTCAACCATAAAGGTACTTTTACCGGATACTAAATCATCTGCTGCACCAATTCTTGTGAAAATTTGATCAAAAATCGGTAATATTGCATTATCACATGGTACATAAGCTCCCATTTGTGCCATGATACTAATGATTGCCACTTGTCGCATATAAGTTGATTTACCGGACATATTTGGGCCAGTAATCAAATAAATAAAGTTATTTTGATCAAGATAACAATCATTTGGTACATAATCATTATAATCCATCACACGTTCTACAACAGGATGTCTAGAATTTTCTAAGTTCAATGTTTTATCATCACTAAATTTTGGTCTAACATAGTTATATTTTTGTGCAATTTCTGCAAAACTTTGTAAACAATCAAGCTCTGATATCACTTTTGCTTGTCTTTGTAATCTTTCAGTATATGATTTAACATGCTCTCTCAATCGAATAAACAGTTGATATTCTAATTCAATTGCTTTATCTTCTGCACCTAAAATAATATCTTCTTTTTCTTTTAATTCGTCTGTAATAAATCTTTCTGCATTAGATAAAGTTTGTTTACGATGATAGCCATGCTCGCTTGGTTCGAATCCTTGAAGATTAGCACGTGTGATTTCAATAAAGTAACCAAAAACTTTATTGTAGCTAATTTTTAAAGATTTGATACCTGTTCTTTCACGTTCTTTCGCTTGAAGTTGTGCGAGCCAATCTTTTCCATTTTTAGATGCTTCTAAATACTCATCTAGTTGTTTACTGAATCCTTGTTTGAACAGCCCCCCATCTTTAACTGAAATAGGTGGTTCTTCTACTAAACTATCTTCCAAGACTGTCAGTAAATCTTCTAATGGTTCTAATGTGCTAAACTGCGTTGTTGTCACACTATTCATTTGTTCAAGAAGTGATTTAATATTTGGAATTTCAGAAATAGAATGTTTGAGTTGAATCAAATCACGAGCATTTACATTTCCATAACTTACTCGTCCTACTAATCTTTCAATATCATATACTTGATTAAGGTAACCTCTTAGAGTATCTCTTTCTATAAAATGATCAATAAATGATTCTACGATATCTAATCGTTGTTCAATATTGTCTTTATGAATAAGTGGGCGATCAATCCACTGTTTCAAGCGTCTTGCACCCATAGGTGTTTTTGTTTCATCCATTAACCATAACAATGTTCCTTTTTTACTTTTTAAACGTATGCTTTCAGTAAGCTCTAAATTGCGTTTTGCATAATAATCCATTTTCATAAAGTCAATCGCCGCATAGGTTATCACGTCTTCAATATGAGACAAATCTCTTTTTTGAGTATGATGAATATAATCTAACAATAATTGTGTTGTCAAAAACATTAAATTATTTTCTAATGTATTGACACTATATTCCATATCAGAAATTTCTTCTCTAACTGTAATCGTTTCTGTAGTAAGTGAAATTTGTTTTTTTAAATCTTCATTTATGTCTTCTCGTACTACAATTTCATTTGGGTTAATCGTAATGATTTCATTAATTAACGTGCTTTCATCTTCAAAATTGGTAGCTTTTAATTCACCAGTAGAAACATCACAATAACTTAATGCGTATCCATTTTCATTCTGAATGAAGCTAAGAATATAATTATTTTGATTTTCATCCATTCCGCCTTGTTCCATCATTGTTCCAGGTGTGACTACTTTAACTACTTCTCTTTTAACCATGCCTTTAGTTTGTTTTGGATCTTCCATCTGTTCACAAATAGCAACTTTATATCCATTGTTAATAAGTGTTTCAATATAGCTATTTGCTGAGTGATACGGAACACCACACATTGGAATTGGATTTTCTTTTTTAGCATCTCTTTTAGTTAAAGTAATTTCTAATACTCTAGATGCTTCTTTAGCATCTTCAAAGAACATTTCATAAAAATCACCTAATCTAAAAAACAATAAGCAATCTTGATATTGAGATTTTATTTTTAAATATTGTTGCATCATAGGTGTCACATTAGCCATATTTTTTTCACAACCTTACTGATATATACTTGTTTCTCACATTTTAACTTGTATATTTTAACATATGTCATACTGAAGCGCTCGTTATCTAAATTAGAATATTATTCTACAACTTAAAAATAAAAGATTATCATCTCTTTATTCCGCTTAATAAACACTAAACTTATTAAGCGTATGAAATGATAATCTTAAATAAAATATTTATTTGAATTTATCTAATAATCCACGTTTTTTTAACACTATAAGTAAGATATAACTAATCGCCGCACCAAGGAAACTTGAAACTAAAAATACAAGCATTAATGGTTTGATAAAGAAATGTTGCAAACCTAATATCCAAGATAGTGGAATGCACATTAAACTACCAATGATTCCAGTTCCAATCACTTCTCCAACTGCAGCCATAAATATGTGCTTTCTATACATATAGAAGATGCTAGCTAGAAACACACCAATCATACTACCAGGAAAGGCAAATGCACTGCCAGTTCCAAATATTATTCTTATTAAAGAAGAAATCAAAGCCTGTGCTAAACCATACCATGGTCCTACAAAAACAGCACATAGTACATTTACAAAATGTTGTACTGGGGCTGCTTTTACTGGACCTAAAGGTATAATAATAAAACTACTAAATACGACATTAAAAGCAATGAGTAAAGCTGTAATGGTAAGTTTTTTAGTTTTCATCTTTGAATATTCCCTTCTGTTTATGAGTCATGATGTGCTTTTTCATTATGCTTATTTAAACTTTGTTCCATAGTAGAAACCATCAATTGCAACAACTCATTTGCTTCAAATTGCGCTGACCGAAACTCTTCAACAATAGGTAATGCATTGATTTCTTTTTCAAGTTGAGAAATTTCTTTTTCAGATTTTTGATAAGCCTGATGCTTGCCATAATTTTGAAAATTTACTGACTGTTTTTGTTGCAATTTTAATTGTTTCATTTTTTGGTCAATTGATGAATTCTCATGAATTTGTTGCTCTACATTTTGATATTGTTTAATCAATTCTAGTCCCTTTATTTTGTTCGATACACTATCTGCTTGTTTTAGAATATCTTCTTTCTCATACATATTAATTAGTCACCATAACTTGATTATGAAAATGTAAAAATTCACCATTTAATGAGTATTGTTTTGCTTCTTTAACTTTAACATCAACAAGCTGACCAATGGCTTCACGTGGTCCTTTAAAGTTAACTAATTTATTTTTTTCAGTATAACCTGCTAGAACTGTTTCATCTTTTTTACTTGTTCCTTCACATAAAACAGTAACAACTTGTCCTTCATAATGTTGCATTGCTTTTTCTGAATATTGACCAACTTTTTTATTTAAACGTTGCAAGCGATCTTTTTTCACTTCAGTTGGAACATTATCTTTCATTTTAGCAGCAGGCGTACCATCTCTTTGTGAATACAAATACGTATAAGCATGTTCAAATTGAACTTCATCGTATAATGAAAGTGTTTCTTCAAATTGTTCTTCTGTTTCGTTAGGATATCCTACTATTATGTCAGTAGTAAGGGCGACATTAGGAATAGCTTCTTTAATTCTATCAACTAAATCCAAGTAACTTTCACGTGAATATTTACGTCCCATTATTTTTAATACAGCATTATTTCCAGATTGCACAGGTAAATGAATGTGAGGAACGATATTTCCACCTTTTGCAATCACTTCAATCATTCTATCTGTAAAATCCCAAGGATGACTCGTTGTAAAACGTACACGTGGAATGTCAATTTTAGAAATATCCTCTAATAAATCACCTAGACCATAATCTAAATCTTTAATATCTTTTCCATATGAATTAACGTTTTGTCCTAGAAGCGTAATTTCCTTATAACCTTCACGAGCGAGACCTCGAACTTCTTCAATGATATCTTGTGGTCTACGACTGCGTTCTTTTCCTCGTGTAAAAGGTACAATACAATATGTACAGAATTTATCACATCCATACATAATATTAACCCATGCTTTTGTACTTCCTTCACGCACTTTAGGTAGGTTTTCAATAACGTCGCCTTCTTTAGACCAAACCTCAACGACCATGGCTTTTGATAAATATGCTTCTTCTAAAATTTCAGGTAATTTATGGATATTATGCGTTCCAAAAATCATATCCACATTTTGATATGATTTTAAGATTTTATTTACAACAGATTCTTCTTGTGACATACAACCGCATACACCAATTAATGTTTCAGGTCTATTTTTCTTTAAATGTTTTAAATTACCTATTTCACTAAATACTTTATTTTCAGCATTTTCACGAATAGCACATGTATTAATTAATATAACATCCGCTTCATTAATATCATCAGTTGCTTGATAGTCTAAAGCTTGCAAAATTCCTGCCATTACTTCAGTATCATGTGCATTCATTTGACAACCATATGTTTTAATTAAAAATGTTCGTCCTTTCCCCATACCTTTATATTTATCTTCAATATGAAAATCTCGGTTATATTGAACATCTTGTTTACCACGCTTTTTTGCTTCTTTAAGATTAGGTGGTTGATAAACATGTTCGAAATATTTACTATAGTCTTTTTCTGCTTTTTTATTACGTTCGTTTAAAATATCTATCGTACCAGCTTTTCTTTGCTCTTCATTCACTTTACAAAAATCCTTTCTATATGCCCTAATATCATTAGTACATTATATTAAAATTAGCATTAAAGTGCAAAAAGAGTTTACAAATTAATATATTCTATTATTAAATATTGAATAAAAAAGTGGAATAGATGTCATCTTGAATCTTACTCCACTTTAACTAAACTTCATTTAACTTTAACATATGTTATGCTTCATCATATTTACCAGTTAGAGTTTCAATAGATATCCCTTCTGGCACATGATAAAACTTCACTTGGCTAATAATACTAGGACATTCTAATTCAACCATTCTTTCATTCAATTTTTGAATTAAAATTAAGCATTCACTCATATCACCTTGGACAGTCGTTTCAAGAGGACCTACTCTGTAATGTAGCCCCGACTGATCGATAATTTTAATAGCTTCATCTACATAAGGAATAACATCATCATTATTAGGTGTTTTAGGAACTATTTGTACACTCATTAACGTATCTTGCATAAATTTCACCTCTATGATTTATTTATAATTTTATTTTATCATGATTATCTTTATAAATCTGAGTTATTCTATATTTTCTATTGCAGATTTTATGGCTTTTGCAAAGTCGTACATTAATTTATCCCAATTTGACTGATTTTCTCTACTTTTTCGATTTATTTTATTATTTTTGAAAAAAGCCTTACGTAATGAGGTAGTTAACTCAATTTGTACACCTCTACCTCTAGTTGTACAATTAACAATATTATTATCCTGTTGACCTGAAATATGGCTTGGTGCTTCTTTTGCTTTTATACCAATATGATTTAATTGTTCTTTGATGAGTGATTTTAGACGTTCATCTTTTCCACCAACATAAGCAATGCTCTCGTTCCCTTCACAACCATGAATAGCAATAGCTTGGTTACTTTCAGTTACCAGATTCATTGCATCTTTATTATCATAACGTGTAGAAGTTACGTGCAATTCTTTATTTCCTTTACTACGTAAACCTTCGAAAATAAAGTAATTATATCCTCCTTCATCAGCAATTATACTTGCTAATTCAGTTGTAGCAGGTTCAATGCCTCCACCATGAATTGCTAATATTGAAACACTACTATTTCGATTTCTAGTTATTATTTTCCAGTCTTCATTTTCTATCGTTTCTTTTTCCAATTCTTGCATTGATTTAAATTTGTCCAACATCCCCACTCCTTTTATTTACTATATTATTTTCTTCCCTAATAAAAATAAATAAATGAAGTTTAACAAGATTTTTATAAATTTAAACTTAAATTAAAAGACATTCTTGAAGTCATATGATACTTTCAAGAATGCCTTTAAAAAAATTATACAAATTGAGCAGTTAAGTCATTAAACTCTTGTTCAGAAAGACGGATATCTCTTTTAGTTAATGCACTTTCATCTAATTCTTCAATTTGTGATTCATATGAAGGTGTTGTTGTGTCTTGATATACAATACCTTTAACTAGTGATTCATGTTCTAATACAGTTTTCATCGCTAATTGTTTATCTGTTGGATCATAATTTTCAATATCTTCTATACTAGTTAAGTGTTCTTTAAACCAATCATACGTATTCACTTTATTATATGTTACACATGGAGAAAACACATTTACAAATGAAAAACCATCATGATTAATTGCATCTTCAATTAATTTCGTCAATGCTTTAATATCACTTGAAAAACCTTGTGCTACAAATGTAGCACCTGATGATAGTGCTAATTCTAATGGCGCAACATTTTTTTCTATATTTCCTTTAGGTGTTGATTTAGTTACAAATCCAACAGCAGAAGATGGGGACGTTTGACCTTTAGTTAGGCCATAAATTTGGTTATCCATAACAATATAAGTAATATTCATATTGCGACGTAATGCATGAATTGTATGACCCATGCCAATCGCATAACCATCTCCGTCGCCACCTGAAGCAATGACTGTTAAGTCTTTATTAGCCATTTTCACTCCCTGTGCAAGAGGTAATGCACGACCATGAATACCATGTACCCCATAAGAGTTAATATAACCTGATAAACGACCTGAACAACCTATTCCAGTAATTAATGCCACTTCTTCAGGTTCTAAACCTAAATTTGCTGCCGCTTTTTGGATTGCAGCTTGTACTGAAAAGTCTCCACACCCTGGGCACCAGTTTGGCTTCACACTGTTTCTAAAATCTTTAAATGTAGCCAATTACATCATCTCCTTCATATCTTTAGCTACTGAAAGTCCTTTTTCTTCTATTTCATGTGGTAAAAAAGGTGTACCATCATATTTAGTTTGATTAACTAATTTGTCTTGAATGGCAGTATTCATTTTTAAGATATTTGATAATTGGCCTTGATAGTTATGCTCAGCTACTATGACGCTTGAAGCTTTATCAATAGCTTGTTGAATAATATCTTTTGGTAATGGGTGAAGTTGGCGAATTTGCATCGTATTAACTTTAATACCATTATTATTTAATCGTTTACTTCCTTCTTCAATTGCACCTTTACTTGAAATAAATCCGATATATAAAATATCTGCTTTCTCATGTTTCTCATCATAATCAACAGGTGTTTCAATAAGTAAGTTCGCAGTTTTACTCATACGTTTTTCCATTTGTTCACGTCTGTTGTCAGCAGCTTCACTTGGCTTACCTTCTTGATTATGTTCAACACCAGTAACATGGTGAATACCACCTTTAACACCAGGGATTGGACGTTGTGAAATTCCAGATGTTGTAAGTGCATAACGTTTAAAGTATGATCTATCATCTTCATCACGTTCAATATCTGATTGAATAAGCTCTCCACGTTTAATTTGAATTCTATTGTAATCGAGTTGTTTTACTGTTTGTTTACCTAATGACAATTGCAAATCGCTTAATACGATAACCGGACATTGATATTCTTCAGCTAAATTAAAAGCTTCCATAGTTAAATAAAAAGCATCTTCAGCATCAGTTGGTGCTACTACTATCTTAGGAATATCTCCATGTGTTCCATATATCATTTGCATTAAATCTGACTGTTCTTGTTTTGTAGGTAATCCAGTTGAAGGGCCTCCACGTTGCGTATTAACAATAACTAGTGGTGTTTCAGTCATACCTGATAAACCAATGGCTTCCATCATTAAAGATAAACCTGGTCCCGCACTCGCAGTAAATGCTCTAACTCCTGCATAGTTCGCACCAATTGCCATATTCGCTGCAGCAATTTCATCTTCAGTTTGTACTACAGTTCCTCCTACTTTTGGAACATTTGCAATCATATACTCCATAATTTCTGAAGCGGGCGTAATTGGATAAGCTGCCATAAATCTTGAACCAGCCGAAATCGCGCCTAATCCAATTGCATCGTTACCAATCATGTATAAATGTGGTGTACCCTCACTATCTTCTAGTAAATAATCACCATTTACTGTATCTAATTTATCCTTCATCAACTCATAACCCTGATGAAGCGCTTCTATATTCATTTCAACAACTTTTTGACCTTTTTTAGTAAACATATTTGTAATTAACGTTTCGAAAGTTGTTGTATCTAATTTCATTACTGCGCAAGTTGCACCAATCGCTACCATATTTTTCATCAGTGCAGTACCTAATTCTTTAGCTGTTAATGTTAACGGTAATTCAATAAGTTGAGCGCGACAATGTTCTGGTTTAGAAGGTTTAGCTTTAGCATCTGCAATAATAATACTATCTTCTCTCATTTCATGATGATTTAATTCAATTGTCTCTTGATCAAATGCAACTAAAATATCTAAATCATCACTAATTGCATGAACTGGAGAAGTTGAGACTCTTATTTTATTATTTGTATGACCGCCTTTAATTCGGCTTGAGAAATGTCGATATCCATATAAATAATAACCTTTTCGATTCATTGCAGTAGCAAATATTTCTCCAGTTGACTCAATACCTTCACCTTGTTGTCCGCCCACTTTCCATGATATTTGTGGTTTCATATCATTAGCCTCCTGTGGAATTAATTCATACTAAATCATAACAAAAATAACCACCGTCTTACTATGTCAACAGTGGCTTTTATTTAAATTCATACTAATGGACTATACACTATTTATCAAAAGGATGATCCTCATTGATTAAAATGCGTTCTATGAGTTTGGTTCTTCCATTTTTATCTAAATCTATAATAACACCTGAAAGTACACTTCTACCATTATCAGGCACTACATGTCGTTGTGGTAAACTTGTAATAAAACGCTTAATAACTTCCTCGCGATTAATCCCTAGTATTCCATCATAATAACCAGTCATACCTACATCTGTAATATAGCCTGTACCATTGGGCAAAATACGCTCATCAGATGTTTGAATATGAGTATGTGTGCCTACAACAGCGCTGACTCTTCCATCTAAATACCAACCCATTGCATTTTTCTCTGAAGTAGTTTCTGCATGAAAATCTACAAAAATATAATTAGTTTCTTTTTTAGCTTCTTCAATCAATTGATCTGCTTTTTTAAATGGATCATCAATATCTTGCATAAATGAACGTCCTTGCAAGTTAATGATGGCAACTTTAATATCATTAACCTGAATAAAACGCATGCCAACACCTGGCGCTTCACTCGGAAAATTAGCAGGTCTTATCATTCTTTTAGCATCATCAATAAAGTCATAAATTTCTCTTTGACCATAAGTATGATTACCCATTGTCATAAAATCCACGCCATCTCTAAGCAATTGTTTATATAATTTTTCAGTTAAACCTTTTCCATGAGCAGCATTTTCTGCATTAACAATGCTCAACGTAGGCTTATAAGCTTGCTTTAATTTAGGCAAATATTCAGCAATGGTATTTCTCCCTACTTTTCCTACGATATCTCCAATAAATAAAATTCGCATTAATGTTCATCCTCTCACAATATAGTGTAATTGAAATAACTATATAATTAAAGGTAGAGTTTCATATTTTTTAAAATTACACAGTCTTAACTTTAGCATGCATACAGCATATGTTATTATAATATTATAAAAATTTAGGAGTTGTATAATTAAATGTCTATTAATATCGATCCAGAAAAATTTGCAGAACTAGTTGTAAAAGCAAACCCATCAAAATCAGAAGATGCAGAAGATATGGCCAAAGAAAGCTTAGAATTATATATTAACGCATACCGTTTAGCAGAAAGATATTCTAATATTGCTACAAATTGTTATGATACAGCTGAAATTCTTTCTGAAATCAAAAAAACTGATTTACAACTTAAATAATGAAAAACCTGAGACATTTTAAACATGTCTCAGGTTTTTTAGTACTCAGTGAGTCCCTATTTAATTTTAAAAATTACTTCGCATACTCTACTGCTCTAGTCTCTCTAACAACTGTCACTTTAATATGTCCTGGATATTGTAATTCTTCTTCAATTTGATTTTTTATATCTCTAGCTAATCGGTAAGATTTTAAATCATCTATTTCTTCAGGAGAAACAATAACTCTAATCTCTCTACCAGCTTGAATTGCGAACGCTTTTTCAACACCTTCATAACTTTCTGAAAGAGTTTCTAAGCGTTCTAATCTACGAATATAATTTTCAAGTGTTTCTTTACGTGCTCCTGGACGCGCGGCCGATAATGCATCTGCAGCAGCTACTAGAATTGAAATTATAGATGTTGGTTCAACATCTCCATGATGTGAATGAATCGCATTAATAACAGTTTCAACTTCACCGTATTTTTTAGCTAATTCAACACCAATTTCAACATGGCTACCTTCAACTTCATGATCAATTGCTTTACCTACATCATGTAGTAATCCAGCTCTTTTTGCTAAACTAACATCCTCGCCTAATTCAGCAGCTAACATTCCAGAAAGATGTGCGACTTCCATAGAATGTTTTAAGACATTTTGGCCGTAACTTGTTCTATAGTTTAAGCGGCCTAAAATTTTCACTAAATCTGGATGCATATTGTGAACATTGATTTCAAATGTTGCTTGTTCACCTGCATCTCTAATGATGTCATCTACTTCTTTTCTAGCTTTATCTACCATTTCTTCGATACGACCTGGATGAATTCTTCCATCAGAGACTAAATTCACTAATGCAGTCCTAGCGATTTCACGTCTAATTGGATCAAATCCAGATAAAATCACTGCTTCAGGAGTATCATCAATAATCAAGTCGATACCTGTTAACGTTTCTAAAGTACGAATATTTCTACCTTCTCTACCAATAATTCGACCTTTCATCTCATCATTTGGTAAATTAACTACTGAAACAGTAGATTCCGTTGTATGATCAGCAGCTAATCTTTGTACAGTAGTAGCTAACAATTCTTTTGCTGTTTTGTTAACTTTTTCTTTAGCTTCTCTTTCTTTTTCCTTAACAAGCACTGCAATATCTTGTGACAGTTCTTCTTCCACTCTATGAAGTTGTTCATTAACTGCTTCCTCTTGAGTGAGACCGGAGATGCGTTCTAATTCTTGTTCATGCTTCATTATTAACGTCTGAACACTACTCTCTTTTGCATCTACTTGTTGTTGTCTTTCTTCAATTTTGGATTCTTTTTGATCTAAAATCTCATCTTTTTTATCCAATAATTCTGATTTACGATCTAAATTTTCCTCTTTTTGAAGATTTCGGGCTTCTTGTCTTTGAAGCTCACTACGTCTTTCACGTAGCTCTGTTTCAACTTGTTCTCTAATGATTTGATTTTCTTCTTTTGCCTCTAATAATTTCTCTTTTTTGATATTATCTGCTTCTTTTTGTCCTTGTTTGATAATATCATTAGCAGTTTGTCTAGCTTGAATTTGCTTTTGATGTAATATATTTCGGGCTAAAAAATACCCTACAACAACCCCTAGAATAATCCCCAGCAAAATGAGTAGGAGGTCTAATAAATTCACATAAACACCTCCTTTTTCTAGGTATTTGCTTGTATATTAAAATCTCTATGATTTTTTATAAATTGTATAAATAATATACATATTAATTGTACGTTTATGTACTCAGTAGTGTCAAGATATGAAATTTCACTTCAATTTCACTACACATACTTATAAAAGAAAGAGAGTGACATTGAATTCATTTCGAACTCATCATTCACTCTCACACAAAATAATTTTAATATTTTTAAGTATATTCTAGTTAAAGCATTAAAAATTTAACATTATTCTTCATCGAATAATGTTTGTGATGATTTATCTTCATTTTCTTCAACATCACCATCGAAAATGCCTAATTTTTCACGTAATTTGCGATCGATTTCATCTTTAATTTGAGGGTTTTCTTTAAGATATGTTTTAACATTTTCCTTACCTTGACCCATTCTCTCACCATTATATGAGTACCAAGCACCAGATTTATCGACAATATCATTTTCTACACCTAAGTCAATTAATTCGCCCTCTTTTGAAATACCTTGACCATACATGATATCTACTTCAGCAATTCTAAATGGTGGTGCTACTTTATTTTTAACAACTTTAATTTTAGTTCTGTTACCTACAATATCTTGACCTTGTTTTAATTGTTCTGCACGACGCACTTCTAAACGTACTGAGCTATAGAATTTTAATGCTCTACCACCTGGTGTAGTTTCTGGATTACCAAACATTACTCCAACTTTTTCACGAATTTGGTTAATAAATATAGCTGTAGTATTTGATTTTGAAATTGCACCTGAAAGTTTACGCAAAGCCTGAGACATTAAACGTGCTTGAAGACCAACATGTGTATCTCCCATTTCACCTTCAATTTCAGCTTTAGGAGTCAAAGCAGCAACTGAGTCTACAACAACAATGTCAACTGCTCCACTTCTTACGAAAGCTTCTGCTATTTCTAAACCTTGTTCACCATGGTCGGGTTGAGAAAGATATAAATTATCTATATCAACACCTAATGCTTCAGCATATACTGGATCAAGTGCATGTTCAGCATCGATAAACGCAGCAACGCCTCCATTTTTTTGTACTTCAGCAATGGCATGAAGTGCTACTGTTGTTTTACCGGAACTTTCAGGACCATATATTTCAATAATTCTTCCTTTAGGATAACCACCTACACCTAGTGCATTATCTAAAGTAACTGAACCACTTGATACACTAGATACACGACGACCTTTATTATCGCCTAATTTCATTACTGCACCCTTACCAAAGGATTTTTCCATATTTTTTATAACTGTATCTAAAGCTTTTTGACGATCATTATCCAAAACGAAACCTCCTATATGAGATAGTTATCTATTTAATATTATATATATATTATACTCTTAACCATATTCAAACACAAGTATTTTGCGAATATTTGTTCGTATAAAAAGAGAACAATGAATACAAAATCGAACAAATGTGCCCGAAAATTATAACCATTTTTTAATTTAAGTACATTTTAGTGCCAATTTAATAATCTTATTAATACATAATTTTGACTTCTGTTGGGCAGTATATTTCTTGATTGTGTTATCTTAAATGTAGTCATTTTAAAATCATCTTTTGTATTAATTGCTAGATAAACTTCCTCTTTCTCATGTAATATTGCTATACCCATTTCAGTTTTATATAAATCTTTTACATATGAAGAGGCGTCTCTTAATTGCATTTCAATACTTGAATGATGATTTAAAAATATATCATTATCTGGTAATATTCCTTTTAATATATTTTGTTTATCAAAGCGTTTTAAACGAGTATAAATCGCTCCATCCGTTACCCCGTCATATATACTTACTGTAGAATTCATTTGTTCCATTACAGATTGTTCTAACAATGTGTCATCTGAACCATAATAAAATTGACCAATTCGTTCTAGTATTTCTTCTTTTATAGGTTGAATCAATGTTTTACATTCACTTTGTGTAGAAGCATTTGCTGTTAATCTAATATATACTTCATGTTTCCCTGCTAACGGAGCTATCGTAGGATTAGTTTGTTTTTCAATTAAATCCATAAGTTCTGTTTCAACTTTCGATTCTCCAATTCCTGCAAATCTCAGTTGCTCTGAAAAAATAGTATTGTCATTATCTATAAGTAATGGAAGCAACTCATTTTTAGCCATAGGTTGCATTTCACTCGGAGGACCAGGTAACAGAATTACTTTTTTATTATCCATTTCAATAAACATACCTGGAGCCATACCATAATGATTTTTTAATACTTTCGCTCCCTCTACTACAAGTGCTTGTTGTTTATTATTAGGTGTCATTTCTTGCCCTTGTTCTTTGAAAAAATCTTCAATATAATTTAATGCTTCTTCATTAGTCACTAAGTTTTTATTTAATACTTTTGCTACTGTCTGTTTAGTTAAATCGTCTTTAGTTGGGCCCAATCCACCAGTGAGCACTAATGTGTCAAATCTTTTTAGTCCTTCTCTAATAATAAATTCTAAACGATCAGGATTATCACCGATAACTGTATGTTCAACTATATTCTTTCCAATTTGATTGAAAAGTTTTGATAAATATTGGCCATTTGTATTTGCTATTTGACCTAATAATAATTCTGAACCTACTGCTATGATAGATATATTCATATGTCCCTCTCCCTTATATAGTCTTAATTCATATTTTATACTTAATCTATTATATAATCTAAAAAATAACTCAAAAAAATGAGAGTCATTTTATGCGACTCTCATTACATTTCACTTTATTTGATTATACTTTTATTGCTTAAACACATCTCTACCTTTATAGAAATATTCAATTCCTGATAATATTGTAAAGAATACGCCAATGTATAATAATACTTGTCCTAATTGGAATCCAATCCAGTTTGAGAATAAATCACCAAGTAAAATCCAAATAATTGCTACCATTGTAACAGCTGTTTTAATTTTACCTAATTGGCCTGCTGCGCTCACAAATCCTTGTTCAATTTGAAGTAAACGTAAACCTGTAACCGCAAACTCACGAGCAATGATAATAATTGCTACAACTGAATTAGTTAGCCCTAATTGAACCATAACAATAAGAGCACTAGAAACTAATAATTTATCCGCTAATGGATCTAAAAACTTACCCATATTTGTTACAAGTTGCCATTTTCTTGCTAAATAACCATCTAAAAAATCACTTAAAGAAGCTACAATAAAAATAATAGCAGCAATAAGTTGCTCTATTCTTATGTCATATCCACCTAATACAGATACACTTCCAAAACCAAAGTTTACTAGAGCAAATAATATAAATACTGGAATCAAAATCACTCTAAAAACTGTAATCTGGTTAGGTATATTCATTTTAATACCTCATTTCTTAATTTATATGTATATTATATTAATAATACTGCTAATACCCACATAATAAAAGTAATAATTATAACAATACTAATCATAATCAATAATTGAATAGGTTCTTTATTTTTAGTACGATATTCGGGCACTTCGTTGTGTCGATAATGATGTAAAAGTGTATCGAGTTGATTATGTTGATTAGGAATTTCTTCATGATGCACTTTAATGAGTTGATTTACATCCATATTAACTACACTTGCATAACGTCTAATAAAACCTTCAGCGTAATCCACTTTGGCAAGTTGATCAAATTTATTCTCTTCAATATATTTTAACGTTTCTCGCTTTAATTGTGTACGTTGTTCTAATTCTGTTAATGTCATTCCTAATCTTTCTCTTCTACCTTTTAAGGTTTCACCAATTGTTTTCACTTTTGACGCCTCCACCTTCATTACTCAAAAAAACCGAAGCCACCGCCAAACACATCTTCTCCAAAATCTAATGTGTTTTTGCTTTTAATTGCTTGTTGTTTAACTTGTTGTTTCATGTGATCATATTCAATTTTTTGATTCTCATGTTCACGTAGCTCGATAATATAATCAAAATCATCGATGCTATATTGATTTGTTTCTATAAATAAATCTGGATGCTCAACTACTTTTATTGACGGTAAAGTCATCACTTCTTCAACTAACTGTTGATGTTTAGGATTTGTTTCTCTAGCAGTTACCGCACCATCAATAATATAAACATGATTAGCATCATATTCACCTTTTATAAGAGAACTACGAACTGTCTGTTTAATTAATGTTGAACTTATAAATAGCCATCGTTTATGCGCACAGACACTACCTGCGACAATCGATTCTGTTTTTCCAACACGAGGCATCCCTCTAATACCTATTAATTTATGACCATCTTCTTTAAATAATTCTGCTAAAAAGTCGACAAGTAAACCTAAATCTTCACGTTCAAAACGAAATGTTTTTTTGTCACCAGCATCTTGTTCAATATAGCGACCATGACGCACTGCTAAACGATCACGTAACTCTGGAATTCTTAACTTTGTTATTTCTATTTCTTTCAATTCATGAATGATATTTTCAAAACGTGTGACTTTTTCAAGACTATCTGTCTTAATAAGTAATCCACGACGCCCTTGATCAACACCATTTATAGTAATAATACTAATTCCTAACATACCAAGTAAACTCGATACGTCGCCTAAAAGTCCAGCCCGATTAACAATTATCTCGTATTCTAAATACCATTCCTTTTTTTTAGCAACAGTCATCTAACCAACCCCTTGTTTAAATACAATTTGAAATATTCCCCTTATATAATTAAATTTATTATATCATTGATTATAAAAAACGAATCGTCAAATCTGCATTTAAAATTTAGGATACTTTTTAAATATACCAACCACCATTAACCTTTTGGACTGTTCCTGTAATACTCTTAGCATTAGGATGGCATAAATAAGCACACACATGTGCTACTTCTTGTGGAGCTATCATTCTTTGTTGTGGTAGTTCAGATAAGATAACTGCTTTTTCTTCATCACTGAATGCTTTAGCCATACGTCCTGAAACAAAACCAGGTGCTATAGCATTCACAGTGACATTCGTCAATGCTAGCTCTTGACTGAGGGCCTTTACAAATCCAATTTGAGCACTTTTCATTGCTGAATAAATAGTTTCCATACTTGCTCCCGTCTCGCCCCAAATTGATGAGATAACAATAATTCTACCATTTGTACTTTTTCTCAATAGGTCTATGAAATATCGACAGCATCGAATCAACTGTTTGACATGAATATGATAACATTCATCTATCTCTTTATCTTTCATATCTTGTAGCATGCCATATAATGATGTACCACTACTATAAATTAAACAGTCTAACTGTTTTATATGACTAAATATATCATTTAAATCAATATCATGAGTCAAATCCATTTGAATGAATTCTACGGCTTCACCTTTATACTTTTTTTCTAAGGATGAAATATCAGATTGATAATATTGAAGTACTACTTCATATCCCTCTTTTAATAAACGATCTACAATCGCACTACCAATACTACCAGAACCACCAAATACTAATGCCTTCATATTTAATCTATCTCCAAACGGCTATCAACAAGACGATCAATATTTAGATATTGTTTAGCAGTTTCATTAATACTATCTAAAGTAATATTTTCTACAATATCTAACATATCAAATACACTTACACCCTCAAAATACAATTTTGCATATTGATTTGCAATATATTCTGGGGAATTCAAACTAGAGATAAATTCACCAATAAATTGCTTCTTCAATAATTCAAACGCTTCTGAATCTTTTAAGTTTCCTCTATATTTCTTTAATTCAGTAAGTAACCTATCCTTTAATTGATCTGGTTCATGAGTAGCACTTGTAATAATTGAGAAACTATAAGTAGGTTCAAGAACAAATTGATATCCAAATGAATCATCAATTAAATCATCATTAAGAAGAGATTGATAGAAATCTGTTTCTTCACCGAATACGAGTTCAAAAAATAAAGTCATTTCTAAATCTCTTTGAACATATTTCTCAGGTGCTTCATCCAAAGGTTCATTTTTAAACCCTAGCATTAAACGTGGAGACTGTAATTTCATTTTTTCAGATATAAATGATTGAACTACTTCATTTGGTTCTTTTATTGCTCCTCTTTGAATAGAAGGTTGATTTGTTTTATGACGACGATTTTCATGTTCTTCAATAACATTACAAATACGTTTAGGATCCACATCTCCTACGACAAATAATACCATATTGGATGGATGATAAAACGTTTCATAACATAAGTATAAATCATCTTTAGTGATACTATAAATACTCTCAACACTACCTGCAATATCTACTTTAATTGGATGATGATGATACATTACGTGCAATGTATTGAACATAATTTTATATCCTGGTTGTTCTTGATACATTTTAATTTCTTCAGCAATAATTCCTTTTTCTTTGTCTACTGTTTCTTTTGAAAAATAGGGTGTTTCCACCATATCAAGTAAACGTAGAATATTTCGTTCAACTTGATCAGTTGCACTAAACAAATAACTCGTACGATCAAAACTTGTAAATGCATTGACTTGAGCATTATCATTGGCAAATGCAGTAAATAAATCTTCATCATTGTCTTTTTCAAATAACTTATGCTCTAAAAAATGTGCTACTCCATCTGGTACAGTCACATATTGATCTTTATGATGAGGTTTAAATGTATTATCCAACGAACCGAATTGAGTTGTATAGGTCACATATGTTTTTTGAAATCCTTTTTTAGGAATTACAAATAAGCGTAATCCATTATTTAGTTCATGTTTATAGACGCGTTCATCAATCAATTCATAATATTGTTCTTGCACTATGATTGACCTCCCTTCGTTAATACATATATCGTATCTAAATAGGCTTGATTTGCCATTTTAACGACATCTTCTTTAGTCACTTTATTAACTAATTCCATGTATTCTTTATCTGATTGAGGCTGATTTAAAAGTAGTTGATTTTGCATGACTTCAATAATACCTTTAGGTCTATCTGCAATTTCTTGTCGTTGTGAAATGATAATTTTTTTAGCTAATGCTAATTTTTCTTCAGAGAAATCTCCTACTTTAAACTTCTCGAATTCTTCAATAATTGTAGTTTTTGCAATATCGTATTTTTCAACAGATACACCACTTAATACAAATAAATAGCCATTTTTTCCATCTAATTGCGAATGAATAGAATAAGCTAGACTTTGTTTTTCACGTACTTCATTAAATAGTACTGAAGAAGGATCACCGCCAAACATAGTATTTAATACGACAAGTGCATAGTAATCTTCGTTTCCATAATGAGTTGGAAAACGATAACCTAAATTTAATTTAGCTTGGTCAACGGTATCTTTTTCAATGATTGTTTCAGTAGATTGGTCGGTACAGTCAGTATTTACATTATGATTAAAGTCAAACGTCGTTGAGCTAAGACTAAATGAATTTTCTATGAGTGATGTAACTTCTTTTTCATTTACATTTCCCACTACATACACTGAACACATGTCATTATTTATCATAGATTTATATGTATCATACAAACTTTCATTTGTAATACGCGCAATATTTTCTATTTGACCTATAGCTAAATAACGATAAGCTTCATTTTTGAACATATATTTTAATAAATTAATAAATGAATATTGCGCTTTATTGTCAATCATCGCTTCTATTTTTTTATGTAATAATGATTTTTCTTGAGTAACAAATGTAGAGTTGAATGAATTATTCTCAACAAGTGGATTCATGATGACTTCTTTTAATAAATTCAAACCTTTTTCAAATAATGGTGTAGTATCTTTAAGATAATGTTCATTTACAATTTCTAAAGAAATAGTAATGACATGTTTATCTTTAAATTTAGAAACAAAGCTATTAATATAAGCTCCATAAAGCTCTGATAATTGTTTATTAAATGATTTATCTGTTGGCCATTTTTTTGTGGCACGAACCAATACTTTACTTAGTAATGAACGAGCAGTAATTGTTTCGTAATCAAGTGGTGCTATAAATTTAAATGTGATCATCGTTGTTTTAAATTTCTCAGTTGGAAGAATATCAATATGTATTTGATGATTAGTATGTTGTTTCAAAATAATCAATCACTCCTTTACCTGTTATTAAATTTTTGTGCGTGTTAATTTAAACTTCACTAGGCTACTTTTTATATAATTTAATGAGTATAAAATAGGTTTACCCATTTCATCATAATGGACAACCTTTAATAACATTAATCCCTCATGTGGTTCAGCATTCAATATGCTAGAAATATGAGGTTCATAACTGATTGCTTCAATTTCAGTTTCAGCAGAAGCTACCTTATGCCCAGTATTAAGTTCAATTGCATTAAGCATCGATCCATCACTTTCTTGATATTCGGTACAAGTTAAATGATGTTCAGCAATCTTATCTAAACAATAAATAACTGGATGATGATTCGCAGTACGTAGTCTTTCAATAATTGTTATAGGCTGCTTATCTTTAATATCTAACATTTTTGCATCTAATAAAGAAGCGGGTTGCTGCTCTAAACTCAAATATTCTGTACTTGCTTCATATCCCGCTTTTTTAATCATTTCACTAATACTAAATAATTTATTTAAAGGATAATAAAAGGGCTGTAGAGCCTTTATACTTGTTCCTTCTTCAAAATTATCAGTTAAAACTTGTTCAATAATAAGTTCTCCAATCGCTTCATAGACATCATCTGTTTTAACGTTAACTTCTCTAGCAATGGATAAATTGCTAGGAAGTTTATCACCAGGTTTTAAAGAATGATTTTTTATTTTTTTAAAAATATATTCTTTTACTTTAAAAACTGAGTTCAATTCAGTCATACTCACACCTCTTCATTCTCAAAATCTATTAAAACTTGTCTTGGTTTACTGCCTTTTTGTGGACCAATAACATTATTTCTCTCTAAATCGTCCATTAATCTTGATGCACGATTATATCCAATTCTGAATTGTCTTTGTAAAAGCGACGTACTTGCTTTTTGTTTCTCAATTACAAAAGCGTATGCATCATCATATAGTGCATCTTCACTTTTCATTTCTGATTTCTCTACAGGAGCATCAGGTTCCATTTCTTTTACGTAATTTGCTTTTTGTTGTTCAACTACATAATTTACAACTTCTTGTACTTCTTGATCACTTAAAAATGCACCTTGAACACGTGTCTGTGTGGATTCACCATTACCAACATAAAGCATGTCGCCTTTGCCTAATAATTTCTCTGCTCCTCCAGAGCCTATGATTGTTCTAGAGTCTGTTTGTGAACTTACAGCAAATGCAATTCTTGAAGGGATATTATTTTTAATAATCCCCGTGATAACATCTACAGAAGGACGTTGTGTTGCTACAATTAAATGTATACCCGCTGCACGGGCCATTTGTGTAATACGCTGTATTGCATTTTCAACTTCTTTTCCTGCCACCATCATTAAATCTGCTAATTCATCAACAATGACAACGATATAAGGAAGTTCTGATTGCTTTTCATCAAGTTCTTCATTTTGACGTCTTATAAATTGATTGTATCCTTCAATGTTTCTAGTAGACGAATGTTGAAATAAATCGTAACGACGTTCCATTTCAGCTACAATTTTCTCTAATGCCTGTGATGCTTTATGAGGATTTGTTACTACAGGTATTAATAAATGTGGAACACCATTATATACATTTAATTCTACCATTTTAGGATCAATTAACATTAATTTTACCTCGTGTGGCTTAGCGTTTAATAAAATGCTCGTAATAATACCGTTGATACATACTGACTTACCACTACCTGTAGAACCAGCCACTAATAAGTGAGGTGTTTCATTCAATTCAATAGTCATTGGTTCTCCGGAGATGTCTCGTCCTAAACCGACTTCTAATTTATTTTTTGCTGGAAACTTTGATTCTAAAACTTCTTTTAGCGTAACTAAAGAAATTTTATCATTTGGAACCTCAATGCCTACAGCTGAACGTCCAGGTATAGGCGCTTCAATACGAATGTCCTTCGCAGCAAGTGCTAAAGCTATATCATTATGTAAATTAACGATTTTATTTACTTTAACACCTTGAGCTGGTTGAACTTCATATTGAGTGACAGCCGGTCCAATTTTAATTTGAGTCACTTTAGCATTAACTCCAAAATTTTTCATGGTTGATTCTAATATTTGACCTTTACGTTGTACTTCAGCTCTTGAAGTTGTCGTTTGTTTTGTTGGCTGTTTAAGTAATGATAAAGGAGGAATGTGATAGGCTACATTGCCAACTTCTCCTGCTTCTATGATCGAACTATTATTCGTATCGTCATCATTAGAAACGTGTTTTATTTTATCTTTTTTCATAGAATTTGACGCAGACACATGCGTAGGTTCTTTATCTTGATGGTCTATGTCAAATTGACGTTTTTTACGTTTAGATCGTACTTTTTCTTCATCCGTTGCTGCATGATGGCTATATATAGGAATATCTTCATGTTGCTGTTTCACTTCTGGGAAGTCACTCACATCTTTCATGACTTCATCTTTCCTTTGTTGTTCTTCTAATTCTCTTTGGTGTGCCAATGCTTGACGCTGTTCTTCTTTTTCACGTAATCGTTCTTCTCTTCTAATTTTATTTGCTTCTCTTTTTTCTTTTAAAGTAGATGAGGCACTCTGAGTAGAACGTTTAAAATAATCAATTGTGTTTCTCGCCACATCTCTATGATGTAATTTTAGTAATAGGATAAAACTTGATATCAGTAAAATCAAAGTCACAATGATAATCCCAGCAATAGAGATTAAAGGTACAAATAATTTTAATAAATAAAAGCCAATAATACCTCCACCGAAATTTGGAAAATGAGTATGTTCATAAGATTTATAAACGTAAGACAATACCGGTTCTCTTTTCGCAACTTCTCCTTTAGAAAAATAATAAATGAGTTGAGAAACAATCAGTAATACAAATTGTAATAAAATGAGACCGAATGTACGACGTGTTTTTGGAAAATGTCTTTGCATTGCAATATAAATTGTAATTAAACTTACTAAAATATATGTAAGGTAACGACTTGCGCCAAATAAATAATTGAAAAAGCTATCAATCATTCTACCAAAAAGCCCTAATTGAAATATTCCTAAAATAGATATAATCACAATTACAATAGCAATAATATACCTTACAGAACTATCTGTTTTTTGTTGCTTTTTCTTTTTAGTTTGGCGTGCTTTCGTTTTCGACTTTGAATTGGTTTTTCTAGTCGTTGTTTTTTTCTTAGTTCGTGGCAAATGTTACACCTTCTTTTATTTTTAATTATAATAATGACATTTTCAAAAATATAAAAAAATGTAAGTTATGTTTTAGAGTTAAAAGTATGAAAGAGGTTGAGACAATATGTATCACATAGACCTTTAAGCCCATTTTTAAATAATTAAAAATAAATGAGTCAAATCATCTTTTAAAATTATAGAGTTCACTATAAAAGTTAGGGTAAATGTCTTATCTTTTATATACTTTCAATTTAATACATCAATGAATCTATAAATAAGAATGATAAACGTTTATATTTTTAATTATTTTATAAAAGTGATATTGTCCCGACCTCTTTATTAAATGTATATCTTTTAAATTTCAGAAATAACTGGAATAATCATTGGGCGACGTTTTGTACTTTCGAATAAAAGCTTGCTAATTTGGTCGCGCATATTTTGTTTAATTTCAGACCACTCTATACGTTTTTCTTGTAGTCCAGCTTCCACAATTTCTCGAACTTTATCTTCCGCTTCTTGCATTAATTCTTCACTTTCACGTACGTAAACGAATCCGCGTGATTGAATTTCAGGTCCAGCAGCTATACGTCTATTTTTAGGGTCTAATGTTACTACTGCAATAAAGATACCATCTTCTGCAAGAAGATGACGATCTCTTAACACAATATTTCCAACGTCTCCTACACCTATACCATCGATGAGAATATTACCTGAATTTACTTTTTCATTTAATACCATGTGTGAGCCATCAAAATGAATCACATCACCTTTTTCGACAAGGAAAATCTTTTCAGGTGCAACGCCTGCTTCATTTGCTAATTTTGCATGCGCAATTTGCATTTTAAATTCACCTTGAACAGGAATAAAGTATTCAGGTTTCATAATATTAATCATCATTTTTAATTCTTCCATACAACCATGACTAGAGGCATGAATTTTTTTATTATTTGGAATAATATGTGCACCTGCTCGAACAAGTTCATTTAACGTATTGGCTATAATAACTTCCATATTTGCTGAAGCAGTGATGGCTAAATAAACTGAATCGCCTTCTTCAATATTTAAAATCTTATGTTTATGTTGGGCCATTTGACTCAACGCTTCAATAGGTTCGCCTTCCATACCTGTTGCTATAATAACGACTTCATTTTTAGGATAGTTTTCAACTTCATTGATTGGAAGCAATAAATCTTTAGGAATATCAAAATATCCCATTTTGCGTGCAGTATTAAATGAACTTTCAAGAGATTTTCCTAAGAAAGATACTTTACGATTTAATTTACTAGCAACATTTAATACTTGTTGAATTCTAATAAAATTCGATGCATAGCATGAAACAATTAAACGACCTTTTACTTTAGCAAATGCATCATAAATATGCGATTCTATGACATTTTCTGGAGTATTATAACCAGGTTTTTCTGCTTCAGTTGAATCACTAATCAAAGCAAAAACACCTTCTTCTCCAATTTCAGCCATGCGTTTCATATCAGGAGCATAATGCCCTTGTAAACTTTGGTCAAATTTAAATTCACCTGTATATACAATTGAACCGTGTGAAGTATGAATACAGATACCTAAACTATCTGGAATACTATGTGATGTATTAAAGAAAGTAATATTGACGTTTTTAAATCTCATCACTGAATCATGATTTACAGTATAATATCGTACTTTTTTCTTTATATTTCTTTCTTTGATACTTTCTTTAACTAAAGCTAAAGTAAGTTTTGAACCATAAATTGGTGCATCAACTTGCTCTAAAATATAACTCACTGCACCAATTGCATGTTCATGACCATGACTTAAAAATATCCCTTTTAATTTATCTTTGTTTTCTACTACATATTGGATGTCAGGAATAACAATATCTACTCCTAACATTTCATCTTCAGGAAACATTAATCCTGCATCTAACATAAACATCTCATCGTCTACTTCGACGATATACATATTTTTAGCGATTTCGCCTACGCCCCCAAGTGGAATAATGCGAATATCGTCATTCTTTTTCTTTACTAAACTCAAAATGTTACCTCCTATAATTAATTCCCGTCCATATAAACTCATAATTTATTATAATTTAATTTACGAAGGATGTACACTATTAAAGTGTGTTGTAACTAAGGAGTAAAAGACCTTTAATAAAAATATATATACTTTCATAAAATCATTCTTTATATATATAAAGAAGGTTAGGACTTCATTTTGTCCTAACCTTAACTTCATTCATTTATTCATCTAAAACTTTATGAGACGCATTTACACGGCCTTGTTTATCAATTTCTGTAATTTTAACTTGAATCGTATCACCGATTTTTAAAACGTCTTCAACTTTATTTATTCTATCTTTAGAAATTTGAGAAATGTGTAATAAAGCATCTTTACCTGGGAATAATTCTACAAAAGCACCATATTTTTCAATACGCTTAACTTTTGCATGGTATACCTGGCCAACTTCAGCTTCGCGGGTAATTTCATTAATAATTTCTCGAGCTCTATTTATCATTTCTTGATCAACAGCGCCAATAAAGATAGTGCCATCTTGTTCAATATCTAACTTAACGCCAGTTTCGTCAATAATTTCATTAATTTTTTTACCACCTGGACCAATGACATCACGAATTTTTTCAGGTTTGATATGCATAATTTCTACCTTAGGTGCATATGCACTTAATTCACTACGTGGTTGATCGATTGTTTGTAACATATGATCCATAATCGCTAAACGACCTTGACGAGCTTGTTCAAGAGCTTCTTCAATCACTTCACGTGTTAAACCATCAATTTTGATATCCATTTGAATCGCAGTAATTCCCTCTTTAGTTCCAGCAACTTTGAAGTCCATATCACCTAAAGCATCTTCCATACCTTGAATATCAGTTAAAATTGTATAACTATCTTCACGAGTGACAAGACCCATAGCAATACCAGCTACTGGAGCTTTAATAGGCACACCAGCATCCATTAACGCTAATGTTGATCCACAAATTGAAGCTTGTGAAGATGAGCCATTTGACTCTAATACTTCACTCACAATACGAATTGTGTAAGGGAACTCTGTAGTGTCAGGAATGATATATCTAAGCGCTCTTTCACCTAGTGCACCATGACCAATTTCACGACGACCTGGCGCTCTCACTGGACCCGTTTCACCTACTGAGAAATTAGGGAAATTATAGTGGTGCATAAAACGTTTTTCAATTTCAGGTCCTAATCCATCAATAAGTTGATAGTCTCCTAATGCTCCTAAAGTAAGTACAGATAATGCTTGAGTTTGTCCACGGGTAAACAATCCAGAACCATGTGCACGTGGTAATAAACCAACTTCTGATTCAAGCGGACGAATTTCATCTGGTTTACGTCCATCAGGTCTAATTTTTTCATCTGCAATTAATCGACGAACTTCTTCTTTTACTAAATCATTTAAAATCGCATATACTTCATCGATAAGCAACTCATTTTCTGGATCCGCTTCGTCTACAAATTCAGTAGCGATTTCTGCTTTAAGTGCATCTAAATTTTCATCACGTTGTTGTTTGTCAAATGTTAATACAGTTTCTTTTAATCCTTTTTCTTCCGTTAAAGATTTTACTCGTTGTACTAATTCTTCATCACGTTCAACAGGAATAAATTCTTTTTTTACAGGTTGAATATGCTCAACAACTTTTTCTTGGAAAGCAACTAAGCGTTTTATCTCTTCATGACCAAAGAAAATCGCTTCAAGCATTTCTTGTTCTGTAATTTCACTCGCACCTGCTTCAACCATATTTACAGCATCTTTATGACCAGCAACTTCTAAATCTAAACGAGATACTTCTTTTTGTTCAAGTGTTGGATTAATCACGTATTTTCCATCAATATATCCTACATTTACACCGGCAATTGGTCCTTGGAATGGAATATCAGACACGCTCAATGCCATTGACGATCCAATCATTGCTGCCATTTCTGGGGAGCAGTCTGGATCCGCACTTAATACAGTATTCATAATTTGAACGTCATGTCGATAACCTTTAGGGAATAATGGTCTAATTGGTCTATCAATTAAACGTGCAGTAAGTGTCGCTTCATCTCCAGGACGACCTTCGCGTTTTTTAAATCCACCTGGAATTTTACCAGCCGCATACATTTTTTCTTCATAGTTAACTGTTAAGGGGAAAAAATCACCATCACGTGGCTCTTTAGAAGCAACTGCTGTAGATAATACAACAGTATCACCATAACGTACTAAAACTGCACCATTAGCTTGTTTCGCTAATTGACCTGTCTCAATCGTTAACGATCTTCCAGCCCATTCAGTTTTGAACACTTTCTTTTCTTGAGACATTATGAATCTCCTCTCTGAAATCTAATACTTACATCATATCATTTATTTATATATTTTTATATTAGTGTTTATGATAAAAATACAAAAAAAGGAAAGTACCAATCTAAATGGTGCTTTCCCTTCAATATATTTAAAATTAACGACGAATACCTAATGATTTAATTAATTCACGGTAACGTTGAATATCTTTACTACGTAAGTAGTTTAATAAGTGTCTACGACGACCAACCATTTTTAATAATCCACGACGTGAATGGTGATCTTTTTTGTGTTCACGTAAGTGTTCGTTTAATGCAGAGATTTCTGCAGTTAAAACAGCGATTTGTACTTCTGGTGAACCAGTATCTGTTTCGTGTACACGATATTCTTTAATAATTTCATTTTTACGTTCTTGAGTAATAGCCATAATTAAATTCCTCCTAATTTTTGTTTACACCTTAATCTGAGCAAGGCGTCGGAGTTTCAACCTGCCAAGATAAAGGATTCAATAGTAATAAGTTTTTCAAAAACTCAACTTTAAATATTATACGATACATCATCACCAAAATCAACTGCTAAAAGATATTTTGCACGTTCTTTATCGTCATTCATTTGACTTACTAAAGCATCTATACCATCAAATTTTACCTCTGGTCTTAAATAATGGTGCCAATATACGATTACACGTTCTCCATAAATATTTTCTTCAAAATCAAAAATATTTACTTCTATCACTACTTCTGCTTTAGATGGATCGTGGAATGTCGGCTTAACACCTACGTTAGCTACCCCACGATATATTTTGTGTTCGGCACCTATTTCAATACTTACCGCATATACCCCTTTTTTAGGAAGGACATAATCATCGCTAGGTTGGACATTAGCTGTTGGAAAACCGATTGTTCGACCTCTTTTTTCTCCTTGAACAACTGTGCCTTTAATTCGATATAAATACCCTAATTCATCATTAGCTTTTTGTAGATTGCCTTCATGTAACGCTTGTCTAATTGATGTTGTTGAAATTTTTTCAGAATCTAAATCTAATTTACCGACTATTGTAGTATTAAATTCATCTATTTCATTTAACACGGCCATATTTCCTTTACCAAATTTACCAAATGTAAAATCAAATCCAGCAACAACTTCTTTAACATGATTATTAATAATATAGTCTTTGATAAACTCTTCAGCTGTGACGTTAGCGAAACGTGATGAGAAATTGATAACAATACAATAATCAATATCATGCTGTTCTATCATTTCTAATTTATCAGATAGTGGCGTTAAGTAATCTGTACGTTTACGTTCAGGATTTAATACTACTGATGGATGCGGATCAAATGTTGTTACTGCCTTTTTTAAATTTTTTTCTTTTGCACGTATATCTAATGCTTCAAATACTTTACTGTGACCACGATGCATACCATCAAAAAAACCAAATGCCATTGCAACATCTTCTTTTATGAGTTGTTCATTTTGTATTGGATGTGTTATTTCTATCACTTTCATATCAATCAAAGGCTCCTTTAATTAAATACTTTTTTAGGCTTTATTTCATTAATTTTGTCAGGATGATGTTCATAAATGGCTAATGCTTTTTCACTTATCTTATCAATAAACACAAATTGCTTTTCTAATGATAGAGTAAAATCTTTTTTTAGGAGTTTTTGACCATTTAAGATTCTATACTTTAAAGTGTCATCATCAATGACTACATGTTGTAAACTTTTCAAACCATATTCTATAGGAAATAGATAATGTTGTAATGTTTCATGCTCATGTAATTCAGAAATTTTTTCAAGTGATAAACTTTCATTTATATTAAATCCACCCGAATTTATACGAGTTAACAACGACATATGAGCAGGATAGCCTAAAGCTTTGCCAATATCTGTTGCTAACGTTCTGATATAGGTGCCTTTTCCACACGTTACTTTTATATCAAAATGACATGTTTGTTCTATAAATGTTAAATCAGATATTCGTTCAATTTCATCAATTTTAACTTGTCGTTTTGGCCGTTCAATAGTTTCTCCTTTTCTAGCATATTCATATAATTTTTTTCCATTTACTTTTACAGAGGAATACATTGGAGGAATCTGCTCTATTACTCCTTTAAATTCTTCTAAAACACGATCAACTTCTATAGAAGTAATCGTATTCGATGATATATTTACTTTTTCTATTACTTCTCCAGTTTGATCTTCAGTTGTCGTACTTTCACCTAATGTAATGGTTGCTTGATAAGATTTCCCCATATCCATGACATAGTCGCTTACTCTTGTTGCTGTCCCTATACAGATAGGTAGTACACCTGAAACTTCAGGATCTAATGTTCCAGTATGACCTATCTTTTTAGTTTTTAAGATTTTTCTAAGTTTAAATACAACATCATGACTGGTCAAACCACGTTCTTTATACACTGGTAATATACCGTTGTACATTTTTTCACACCCTTTAGTTTATTATGTCTCACTATGTATTATTAAATCATCTAATGTCTTATCCATATTTTATCAGTATTAATCATATAAAAAGGAGTAGGACTGAATTCATGTAAATGTTATCGTCCTACCCCCATCATATGTTGCATCTAAACTTCTTTTTCTGAAGTTATTTGATTGAATGTCACTGATTAATAACAATGATAAAGTATTATTTATCTTGTTTGTGTAAATCTTGAATCATTTTTTCAATTTTATTACCGTATTCAATTGATTCATCATATTCAAAGAATAACTCTGGTACTATACGTAATCTCATTCTTGAACCTAGCTCAGATTTAATGAATCCTTTTGCTTTATCTAAAGCTTTAAACGTATCATTAACTTCCTTCTTATTGCCAAGCACTGTTAAGAAAACTTTGGCTTGTGATAAATCATTTGTTAATTCAACGTCAGTAATAGTAATAAATCCTACTCTTGGATCTTTTACTTTATTATTAATGATATCCATAACTTCTTTTTTCATTTGTTCGCCAACACGTTCAGCTCTCATATTACTCATGGATATGTCACCTCTTTATTATTTAACATATGATTAGAAGAGAATGCTAAAGTGC
>NZ_KV813756.1:405468-462889 GCF_001813735.1 Staphylococcus sp. HMSC068C09 | reverse complement strand
TACCTATATCATATACACTTTAGCCTCTTACAAATTAGTTATCTTTCAATTTCTACCATTTCGAATGCTTCAATAATGTCGCCTTCTTTAATGTCATTAAAGTTTGCAATTGTAATACCACATTCGTAACCTTGTGATACTTCTTTAGCGTCATCTTTAAAACGTTTTAACGTATCAAGTTCACCTTCGAATTGAACAATACCATCACGAATGACACGTACGCCTGCGTTACGAGTGATTTTACCTTCAGTCACGTAACTACCAGCAATGGTTCCAACTTTTGAAACTTTGAATGTTTGACGTACTTCAGCTTGTCCGATAACTTGTTCTTCAAATTCAGGATCTAATAAACCTTTCATCGCTGATTCAATTTCTTCTATAACATTATAGATGACTCTATGAAGACGCATATCAACATTTTCAGCTTCTGCTGCACGTTTCGCACCTGCATCAGGACGTACGTTAAATCCAACAATAATACCATTTGAAGCATTAGCTAATGTAACATCTGATTCATTGATTGCCCCAACAGCTGTATGAATAATACGAACATTTACGCCTTCAACATCAATTTTCATAAGAGATGCAGCTAAAGCTTCTACAGAACCTTGTACATCACCTTTAATAATGACATTAAGATCTTTCATTTCTCCTTGTTTCATTTGTTCGAATAAATTATCTAATGAAACATTTTTGCTTTCTTGACGTTGTTGAATCACACTTGCTTCATGACGAGCTTCACCAATACGACGCGCTTGTTTTTCATCTTTGAAAATAACGAAGCGGTCACCTGCTTGAGGTACATCGTTAATACCAGTAATTTCAACCGGTGTAGAAGGGCCAGCTGTTTTAATTCTTTGACCCAAATCATTTACCATAGCTCTTACGCGCCCATACGTATTACCAACTACAATTGAATCACCTACATGTAACGTACCATTTTGAACTAATAATGACGCAGCTGGTCCACGTGATTTATCTAATTCTGCTTCAATAACAGTACCTACTGCTTGCTTATCAGGATTAGCTTTTAATTCTTGTACTTCGGCAACTAAACCAATCATTTCTAATAAGTCATCAATACCATCACCATTTAATGCTGAAAGTGGTACAAAGATTGTGTCGCCACCCCAATCTTCTGGAATTAAACCATATTCAGTTAACTCTTGCATCACTCGGTCTGGATTTGCAGTTGGTTTATCAACTTTGTTGACCGCAACAATTGTTGGTACATCCGCTTCTTTAGCATGGTTAATTGCTTCAATTGTTTGAGGCATAACGCCATCATCTGCTGCTACTACTAAAATAGTGATATCTGTTACTTGAGCACCACGTGCACGCATTGTTGTGAAAGCTGCATGTCCAGGTGTATCTAAGAAAGTAATTTTTTTACCATTATTTTCAATTTGATATGCACCAATGTGTTGTGTGATACCGCCTGCTTCTCCTGCTGTGACTTTAGTATTTCTAATTGAGTCTAGTAATGTTGTTTTACCATGGTCAACGTGTCCCATAATTGTTACAACTGCTGGTCGTTCAATTGCATCTGGATCGTCTTCTTCATCATCAAAATAAGTTGTTAGGTCTTCTTCATTAACAACAACTTCTTTTTCAATTTCAACACCATAATCATCTGCGATAAGTTCTAATGTTTCTTCATCTAATGATTGGTTAATATTAGCAACAATACCTAACAAGAATAATTTTTTAATAATACCAGATGATTCGATATTTAATTTATCAGCAAGTTCTCCTACTGTAATACCTTCCTCATACGTGATTTTTGAAGGCATTTCTTTAGGTTCAGCAGCAGATTTGTTATTCTTACCTTTATTATTATTTTTGTTGTTTTTATTGTTTTTATTGTTTTTGCTATTTTTATTGTTTTTTTTCTTTGAATTAGATTTGTTTTGATTATTATCTTTTTTACTTTGTTGTTTTTGGTGATTATTTTGAGTGTTTTGTTTTTTATTTTCTTCATTTTGTGATGATTTGAACTTTTTATCAAGCATCTTAATTTGGTCATCTTCTAATGCTTGCATGTGATTGGATACTTCAACGTCCATTTTCTTTAACTCATCTATAATCTCTTTACTTTTAACATTTAATTCTTTCGCATATTCGTAAATTCTCTTTTTACTCATATAATCACTCCTTACAATATTCATCAATCATCGACATAAGTTTTTTAGCAAAACCTGAATCTGTCACGCCAACATTTACACGTTCTTCTTTGCCCAATGATTGTCCTAATTCTACTCTCGTACCGAAAACTCTAAACGGAACATGATATGTGTCACATTTATTCTTTATATTCTTTTTAGCGTTATCTGAAGCATCAGTAGATAAAATCACAAGTTTAATATTACGTTTTTTTATCTCAGATATGAGTACTGATTCTCCAACTTTAACTTTTCTAGCTCTCATCGCTAAGCCTAAAAAATTAAATATCTGTTCTTTTATCATTTAGGAATCTCTTCTCTATAAATTAATCGAATTACTTCTTTATATACAGGATCTAATTTTTCAGGACTTTCATTAAAGTACTTCTCGAGTACACCATTTTTTTGAGCATCTTCTACGCTTTTAACATCTTTTGAAACATATGCACCTCTACCTTGTTGTTTTCCAGTACCATCAGCGAAAATTTCGCCTTCTTTATTAATTACTACTCGAATCATGTCTTTTTTAGGACGCATTTCATTCGTGATGATGCATTTGCGCATTGGAATTTTCTTCTTCTTCATTTACTACTCACCCCATATGCTTAAACGTATTAATGTTCTTCTTTATTATCTGAAGCGTCTTGTGCTTCATTTGAAGTTTCATCAACTTCCGCTGATAATTCAGCTGTTGTTAAGTTTGTTTCTTCTAAATTTATGTCATCAATTTCAATATCTTTATCTTCAGAAAATACTATTTCATCAGCTTTTTCTTCAGATTCAATTACAGGATAAATCCCTGCTTCGCGAGCATCTGTTTCAGATTTAATATCAATTTTCCATCCTGTAAGTTTGGCAGCTAAGCGCGCATTTTGTCCACGTTTACCAATAGCTAATGATAATTGATAATCAGGTACTACCACTACAGTAGATTGGTTATCTTCATCAACAATAACTTCTAAAACTTGTGATGGGCTTAAAGCATTACGTACAAAAACGTTTGGATCTTCATCCCATTGAACAATATCGATTTTTTCTCCACCTAATTCTTCAACAACCGCTTCAACACGTGAACCTTTTGCACCTACACAAGCTCCCACTGCATCTATATCTGGATTTTCAGAGTATACACTAATTTTAGAACGATCTCCTGCTTCACGTGCAACTGATTTCACAATAACAGTTCCATCATAAATTTCTGGAACTTCTTGTTCAAATAAACGTTTTAATAAACCCGGATGACTTCTTGACACATAAATTTGTGGACCTTTTGTTGTTTGCTCTACTTTATTAACATAGACTTTAATTCTTTCATTTGGAATGTATGTCTCATTAGGACTTCTTTCAGCTTCAGATAAAACCGCTTCGATTCTACCTAAATTAACATACACATATCGATGATCAACACGATCAATCACACCTGTTAAAATATCTTCTTCTTTATCAATAAACTCAGAGTATAAAATTTCTCTTTCAGCATCTCTTAGACGTTGCATTACTGCTTGTTTAGCAGCCTGTGCGCCCACACGACCAAAGTCTTTAGGTGTGACATCTTCTTCGTAAATATCACCTATTTCATAAGCAGGATTTTTAACTAAAGCTGTGCTTAAATCAACTTCTTCACGATCATCAAATACTTCTTCTACAACTTCTTTACGTGCGATGACTTTAAATGTGCCTTCATCCATATTTAATTCTACACGGACGTTTCTAGCACTATCATAATTTTTCTTATATGCAGTAATTAAAGCTGCTTCAATTGCATCAATCAAAACTTCTCTTGGAATTTTCTTTTCCTTTTCTAAGTATTCAGTTGCTAATAATAATTCATTACTTGCCACAATTATTCCTCCTCATCACGTTAAATCATTACAGCGTGACGTGCTTTTGCAATTTTATTTCTTGGTATCTCAATTGTTTTTTTCTTTGCTTTTTCTTTAACTTCCATAGTTATTGTGTCATCATCGACAGACTTCAGAATGCCTAACCATTCTTTATCACCTTCAATTGGCGCATAAAGAGATACAAATATAGGTTGCTCTATCGCATTTTGATAATCTTTTTCTTTTTTTAGTGGACGTTCAGCTCCAGGTGAAGCTACATCAAGATAATACATTTCAGGAATAGGATCATTTTGATCCATTGCTTCACTTATTTTTTCAGAAGCAAGCGTACAATCATTTAAATCCACGCCACCTTCTTTATCAATAGAGATTCTCAAAAAACGATCTTTGCCTTCTTTTGCATATTCAACATCAACTAATTCAAAGTTTAAATCATCTAAAATGGGAGTAATGATAGTTTCTACTTCTTCAGTAATTTTACTCATACAGGCCTCCTTTTTTGGCAAATAGAAAAGAGCGGGTATATGCCCACTCTTTCTGCCTGAGTCTAAATTTTTACACAAACTAATTATAACATACTTTATATGCTTAAACAAATGAAGCTACTATTAATACTTCTAAGTTGTCCATTTACATATCAAAAATGGACAATTGTGCTTTATCTGGTAAATCTGGTAATGAACCCAAATCATCAAGGTATTCAATAATTTTTTGAGATAAACCTGCTTTTTTATTAAGGTCTTCTTTGGATAAAAATGGACCGTCTTCACGTGCCTCAACAATACGTTTAGCTACGTTTTCACCTAATCCTGGCACAGCAATAAATGGTGGGGTCAATGTATCATCTTCAATAATGAAATCAAAAGCTTGACTTTTTTCTAAGCTAATCGGCTGCATTTTAAATCCACGATGTGCCATTTCATTCATTATTTCTAATACTGTTAATACATCTTTTTCTTTTTTTCCTAAATCCATATAACGAGAATACATATCTTTAACTGTGTTCTTAATACTTTCTTTATCTTTAATCATTGTAATTAAATCAAAGTCTGATGCACGAATTGTAAAATATGCTGCATAATAGTATAACGGATGATGCACTTTAAAGTATGCAATACGTACAGCCATAAGTACGTAAGCAGCTGCGTGAGCTTTAGGGAACATGTATTTAATTTTTAAGCATGAATCTAAATACCAATCAGGTACATCATTCGCTTTCATCGCATCTATCATTTCATCCGTAAGTCCTTTACCTTTACGCACAGACTCCATTGTTTTGAAGGCCATTGATGGTTCAAGCCCAGCATACATAAGATATACCATAATATCGTCACGACAACCAATTACACTGGATAAATCGCAGATGCCTGAGCGAATTAACTCTTGTGCATTACCAAGCCACACATCGGTACCATGTGATAAACCTGAAATTTGTACAAGTTCAGAAAATGTTGTTGGCTTAGTGTCTTCTAACATTTGACGAACGAAACCTGTACCAAATTCAGGTACACCAAATGTGCCTGTCTTACATAAAATATCCTCTTCTGTTACACCTAAAGAAGCCGGACTACTAAATATTTGCATTGTCTCCTTATCATCAACAGGAATCGTTTTAGGATCGATACCCGATAAATCCTGTAACATCCGTATCATTGTAGGATCATCGTGTCCAAGTATATCGAGTTTTAACACATTATCATGAATCGAGTGGAAATCAAAGTGTGTGGTCATCCAAGATGCACTTTGATCATCTGCTGGATATTGTATCGGTGTAAAATCGTAAATATCCATATAATCAGGAACTACAATAATTCCTCCTGGATGCTGTCCAGTTGTACGTTTAACACCTGTACATCCTTTGACAAGTCTATCGATTTCCGCACCACGTTTATGAATACCTTGATCATTTAGATATCCTTTAACGAAGCCAAATGCCGTTTTTTCAGCCACTGTACCAATTGTACCTGCTCGGAATACTTTATCTTCTCCAAAAAGTACTTTCGTATAGTTATGGGCATGCGGTTGATATTCACCACTAAAGTTCAAGTCAATATCTGGTACTTTATCTCCTTTAAATCCTAAGAAAGTCTCAAATGGAATATCTTGACCTTCTTTAATTAATTCGCCACCACATGTTTCACATGTTTTATCAGGTAAGTCGAATCCTGAACCTACCGACCCATCATCAAAAAATTCACTCGTCTTACAATGTGGACATATATAGTGTGGAGGGAGCGGATTCACTTCTGTTATCTCTGTCATCGTTGCAACAAAGCTCGAACCTACAGAACCACGTGACCCTACCAAATATCCATCATCTAATGACTTTTTAACTAACCGTTGTGATATGAGATAGATAACTGAAAAGCCATTACCAATAATACTATCTAATTCTTTTTCGAGACGATCAATGACAATTTGCGGTAAGTCATCACCATACAATTTTTTCGCATTTGTATAGCTTAATTCACGTATTTCTTCGTTAGCGCCCTCCATACGTGGCGTAAATAATTGATCTTTAATTGGAATTACTTTCTCAATTCGGTCTGCTAATTCATTCGTATTTTTAACAACAATATCATAGGCTTTATCTTCTCCTAAGAAATGAAATTCATCTAACATTTCATCTGTTGTTCTAAAATGTGCTTCTGGAAGTGTGGAACGATTTAATGGATTACCTGGTTGTGATGCAATTAAAATTTTACGAGCAATAGCATCATGCTCAAATAAGTAATGAGCATTACCAGTAGCTATCACAGGTATTCCTGTACTTTCTCCTGCTTTTAAAATACGATCATATATTTCATACAATGTTTCAGTATCACGAATTAATTCACGATCAATTAAATCTTGATAAAGTTTAGGTGGTTGTACTTCTATAAAATCATAATACTTTGCTATTTTTTCAACTTCAGATTGATCACGTTGCATCACAGCTGTAAATAATTCCCCTTCATCACAAGCTGTACCTACTAGAATGCCTTCTCGATATTCATTTAATAATGTTCGTGGAATTCTAGGTGTTCTATAATAATATTTTACTAAAGAAGCACTTACGATTTTAAATAAATTCTTGAGTCCATCTTGATTTTGAACTATGAGTGTGACATGGGTTGGTCGTGCACGTTTATAGGCATCTTCATTTGATAACTTTTTATTAATATCTTTATGATTAGTCACACCTAGTTCTTTCATCTGTTGAACCATTTTAATGAAAATATAAGCCGTTGCTTCAGTATCATAAATCGCTCTATGGTGTTGAGTAAGTTCAACGCCATATTTTTTAGCTAAGAAATTTAATCCATGTTTACCATATTCAGTGTTAATGGTACGTGATAATTCAAGAGTATCAATCACTCCATTAGTTGATGGACCGAAACCTAATCGTTCGTACCCTGTATCAATAAAGCCCATATCGAATGAAGCATTATGCGCTACAAAAATGGCATCTCCTACCCATTCCTTAAATTCTGTTAGTACTTCTTCAATTTCTGGTGCATCCACTAGCATGTCATCTGTAATGTGTGTCAGATTAATTATTGTTTCTGATAATTTTTCATGTGGATTACTAAATCTTTCAAATTTATCTATAATTTCGCCGTCTTTAACTTTGACAGCAGCAAGTTCGATAATTTGATCATATTGATTAGATAAACCTGTTGTTTCGACGTCAAACACTACATATGTAGCTTCTTTTAAATCTCTATCAGTAGGTTTATAGGCAATAGGCACACCATCATCGACTAACATGCCTTCCATCCCGTAAATCATTTTAATTCCATTTTTTTCCGCTGCACTATGAGCATCAGGAAAAGCTTGAACCACATTATGATCAGTAACAGCTATTGCTTTATGTCCCCATGCTGCAGCCTGATTAACGTACGCACTGATGTTTGGAATACCATCCATTTGACTCATTGATGAATGTAAATGAAATTCGACACGTTTCTCTTCTGCTTTATCTTGTTTAGGTGTCTTTTTGATTTCTTCAATATCTGACATCATCATGACTAAATCACGTACAAACGTATCTTCTTCTATACGACCTTGTGCACGTACCCATTTACCTACACTTAAGGCTTTAAAGTGATTTAAATCATCCTTATTTTTTCTAGTAAACATTTTTAATACTAAAGAATCTGTATAGTCTGTCACTTTAAGTTCAACAATGTGACGTCCACTTTTTAGTTCTTTAATGTTAATATCAAAGATAACCCCTTCAATGGCTACTTTAAATTCTTCTTCAATAATTGTTTCAATAGGTTTAATATTTTCAACGTGAATTGGCTTTCCTATTTGACATTTTTCAACACTACTGCCGTTATTATCTTGTTGTTTTGCTTTTTCAGCTTTTATTTTTTCAATTTTTTCTGTAGCTTCTTTAGCACTTTGTTGATCTTCTTCTTGAATATGTGCCTCTAATGAAGCAAGATCTTCATCTCTATTCGAATCATCAGTTTCAAATATTACTTTATCTATATCAAAGCCACATTTTTGAAATGCTTTTACTAAACTACCATTACATACTTTATCAAAATGATTTCTTTCAACATCATTTGAAGTCATTACTTTTAAAACATTACCTGACATAATTAAACGTTTTTGTTTAAGTTGACCCTTCACTTTTGGTGATAAAGCTGTGTGTTCAATACAATGTCCAAAATATTTAATCACATGTTCATCTTGATTCGATGTATTTTGAATTGTAAAATGCCAGTCCACATGTGCAATATCTTTAAACTCTTCTTTAATTGCATGAGTAAAGATTAAATAATCTTCATTTGAAAGAAAATAAGGTAACGTAATCTGAAATTCCCAACTTCTATTTTTATTTGATACATCTATTCGTGTGAGTTCACCTTTTTCAAGTATTTCTTTATCCAATTGATTTGAAATCTTAATTTGATCGGCAAGTACTCTAAATTTTTCCTGACTTGTCATTGCCACAAAGAATAACCACCTTATTTCGAACTTATCATTTACTTTAAAAAACTTGATTTATATTATACTACTTTCACATTTATTTTTCATGATTACAGTTTAACTAATAAAAACAATAAAAGAGGTTGGAAACAACAAAATGTTCCAACCATTTTTATTCATGTGCACCTATAGTTTTTCATAGAGTGAAGCAATGTGATTGTCTAATTCATTAACATGAACTTCTTCACTTTCACCCGTTTGACGCACTTTAACTTCAACAATACCTTCACTTGCATTTTTACCTACAACAATTCTTATCGGTAAACCAATTAAATCAGCGTCATTAAATTTAACGCCTGCACGCTCTTTACAATCATCATAAAGTACATCATATTTAGATTGTAATTCTGAGTATAATTTATCTCCTAATTCAAGTTGTTCTTCTTTTTTAGGATTGATTGTAATTAAATGTAAATCAAATGGAGTGACTGACTTTGGCCAAATAATACCATTTTCATCATTATTTTGCTCAACAATCGCACTTAATGTTCTAGACACTCCGATACCATAGCAACCCATAATTAAAGGTTGCGCTTTACCTTGATTATCTAAAAATTTAGCATTCATTGCTTCAGAATATTTCGTTCCCAGTTTAAATACTTGTCCAACTTCAATACCTTCTGCAAATTTTGCATTTCCAGAACCATCACTTAACGGTTCACCTTCTAAAATAAATCTAAAGTCTCCGTATTCATCGATATTAAAATCACGCTCAACATTTGCATTAATATAGTGATAGCCATCTTCATTAGCACCTACCACTATGTTATTTAAATCTTTAACAAAATTATCAGCAATAATTTTAATGTCTTTATTATGAATAGGTCCTAATGAACCAGGATTTGCTCCAAGTAAATTTACAATTTCATCTTGAGTCGCCATTTCCACATTATCAGTTTCAAAGTATGCTTTCACCTTCACATCATTGAGCTCGTGATGGCCTCTTACTAAAAACATCATGAATTCTCCATCCACTTTGAAAATCATTGTTTTTACAATTTCATCAATTGGACGATTTAAAAAGTCAGCCAATTCTTGAGCTGTTTTAATATTTGGCGTTTCTATTTTTTCTAGTGATTTAATGTCTGTATGTTTCTCATTTGGATAATACTTAACTTCAGCTTTTTCAATATTTGCTGCATAATCACTATTTTCACTATACACAATCGTATCTTCACCAATTTCACTTAAAGCCATAAATTCATGTGTATGATTACCGCCAATAGCACCTGAATCAGCTACTACTGGACGCGCATTAATTCCAACACGTTTAAAAATACGACTATAAGCATTGTACATCTCTTGATATGTTTGATCTAATGATGCTTCATCAGCATGGAAAGAATAAGCATCTTTCATGATGAACTCTCTTCCACGTAATAAACCAAAACGTGGACGTTTTTCATCACGGAACTTAGATTGAATTTGGAATAATGTTAATGGTAATTGTTTATAAGACTTTAATTCGTCTCTAACGATAGAAGTCACTACTTCTTCGTGAGTAGGTCCTAAAGCAAATTCTCTTCCATTACGGTCTTTTAATCGCATTAATTCAGGACCATAAGCGCCCCAACGTCCCGACTCTTCCCAAAGTTCTGCTTGCTGCAATGCTGGCATTAAAATCTCAACTGCATCAATATTTTCCATTTCTTCACGAATGATTTTAGAAATATGATTTAGTACACGTGTTGCTAAGGGTAAATAACTATAAATACCACTTGTGCTTTGTTTAATTAAACCTGCTTTTAATAACAACTGATGACTTAAAGCCTCAGCTTCAGAAGGGACTTCTCTCATTGTTGGTATAAAGACTTTCGATTGTTTCATTTTTTATCCTCCTAAATTATAAGAAATAACGTTGTATATCATTCCAAGTGACTAAGACCATAATAATCACTACAAATATAGCTCCAACAGCAATAATTGCAGTTTCAGCTTTTTTGTTTACTGGTCTTCTAAATATCGCTTCATAAATAACAAATAAAATTCTACCACCATCTAAAGCTGGAATAGGTAATAAGTTCATAATCCCTAAGTTAACACTCAGCAATGCCGTATAGTATGTTAATGCAATAATACCTTGTTTTACTACAGAATCTACATTGTGATAAATACCCACTGGACCATTTAACATATCAAAAGTAAAGCCACCTGTGAAAATACTTCCAATCATTGTTCCAACTGCTTTAAAAATAAGTACACTTGCATCTAAAAATTGTTGTACGCCTAATGCTAATGGCTTAAATAGTGAATGTTCATTCGCAGGTTGAAAACCTAATACATAAGAAGTTTTAGAATTTAATTTTGTCTGTTTAATCACTTGTTTTTTAGGTGTAACATCTAGTGATTTGGTGTGACCATCTCGTACAATTTTAATTGTTGTTTGATGGTCTTTCGTTTTATTAAGTGCACTTTGAATATCGCTAAAATCGTTAATTTTATAGTGTCCAACTTGAACAATTTTATCTCCAGCTTTTAATCCAGCTTCTTGTGCTGGATAATTGTCTGCTAATTGTTTTACTGTAGGGGTAGGCGTACCTTGATAATAAGCTAAGCCAATAAATAGTACGAGAGCTAAAATAAAGTTAAATAATGGGCCCGCAAATAAAGTTAAAAACTTAGGTAATGGTTTTTTATGTGTAAATTGACGATGCCTTGGTGCAATTTGAATTAAACTACCATTTTCAACAAAGTAAGCTTTTTTAGCAATATTAAAATGATGTCTTTCATTATCATATGCTGTAATACCTTCAATATATAAATCATCTTTAAAATCACATCGTTTAACTTCAATCGCTTCAATTTTTTGGAATTTATGTTGATCATCTAAAATAATATGTGTAATTTCATCTTGTTCATTTAGTTTTATTTTAACATTCATTCCTGGCTGAACGGGTGGTTCTTCTAATCCATCTCCTGCCATTCTTACATACCCACCAACTGGAAGTAAACGTATTGTATATAACGTTTCATCTTTACGGAAACTGAAAATTTTGGGTCCCATTCCAATCGCAAATTCTGGACACATAATACCTGCACGTTTTGCAAAAAACATATGTCCATATTCATGTACTGTAACGAGTACACCAAATACGATAATAAATGAGACGATTGTGATTAAATAACTCACTTACAACACCTCAATTAATTTTAATATTTAAATTATCTAGATTATAAGATTTTAGATTTTAAATTTTATAATAATTTCTAGTATAAAAAAACAGTTTTAAAAAAGAGCTATAAAGTACACGATTGTATAATATTAATCAAATGTGAACTCAATAACTCCTCAATTATATCATTATATACTTTTCATAAATAAATAAAACGTTAATTTTTTATTACATTTGTAGCAATAGAATGTTTAACAGTGGTAAAACAAACATAAAGCTATCAAATCTATCTAAAATACCGCCATGTCCTGGCAAGATTCTGCCTGAATCTTTAACACCAAAATGACGTTTAAAACCAGATTCTACTAAGTCACCTAATTGACCAAATACACTTAAAATAATTGTAATTAATAATAACAGCCAAATATTTAGATGAAAATCTACAAAAAACATCATTACAAGTGGAACAATTAAACTACAAATGAGTCCTCCAATAAAACCTTCAATCGTTTTGTTTGGACTAATAACTGGCCATAGTTTGTGTTTTCCCATTAATCGTCCAAATATATATGCGCCAGTATCTGTTAACCATACGATTAAAAATGCAAAAAGTATATAATGTAAACCATAAGAACGTGTAGCATAAAAATACATAAATCCTATTCCAACGTATGCTACAGACATTAAACAAAATGCAGCGTCCATAAAGCTAAATCTGTTTTTCGAAAGTACAGTATAACTTAATAGTATGAAGCTCATTGCAATTAAACTTTTTAATTGAACATCACTCACCCAATCTCCGGCAGACTGAGGAAGCATAATAATAATAAGCGCTATAGCACTGAAAATACCTGGAATTGATAAAAATTTAATCATATTCATATTTAACAATTCTTTTAAAGCAATGAGCGCCAGCAAATAAGCAAAAAGCATTAAAATAGTTCCACCTTTTAATAATATAGGTAGAAAAATAAGCAATGCTATAATCGCGGTCAATGTTCTTACTTTCATAATTTACTCCTCACTTAATCCTCCAAAACGTCTTTGGCGAGATTGATATATTTTTATACATTGTTTTAATTCTTCACCATCAAAGTCTGGCCATAACTTCTCATTAAAAATAAATTCACTATACGAAGCCTGCCAAATTAAGAAGTTACTAAGGCGTTGTTCTCCAGATGTACGTATTAATAAATCTGGATCTGGATCTGGATGGGTCATTAAATGTTTGGAAATCATCAATTCATCAATATCATCACTGTTTTGACCATTACGTTGAAGTTCATCATAAATTGATTTCATACTTTGAACAAGTTCAGCTCGTCCACCATAATTAATGGCAAATACTAATTTCAAGCCTGTATTATTTTTGGTTTTTTCTTTAGCATAATTAATCGCCTCAATTGTTGATTGGGGTACTGCATCTAAAAAACCAATAGTTTCTATCTTAACATTTTTCTCTATAAGTTCTGGTAGAAATGTTTTTAAAAAATTCACAGGTAAATTCATGATATAATTAACTTCACTTTCAGGTCTTGACCAATTTTCCGTTGAAAAAGCGTATAAAGTTAAATATTTAATACCTAAATGACTTGCTTCACGTGTCACTTTTTTTATGGTTTGCATACCTTCATAGTGACCTTTAATTCTAGGCATTTTACGCTTTTTTGCCCAACGACCATTTCCGTCCATGATAATTGCTATATGTTCAGGTAAATTATGTATATCTAAATCATCATTTTGATTGATTTTAGTCTTATTTCTTTTTATTAGCTTTCTAAACATGGTCTTTCCTCCGAGCCTGATCATTTCTGTTATATTATATAGGTTATTTAAGAAATCATCTATCATTTTATCATACTAAATAATGGCATTGAATAAGCAAATTAAAAAACTGTACCAAAGTCTGACTTGGCACAGTTTAGACTAAAACAATTTATAATCTTGTCATAGAAGAGTATGATGAAATATTAAACAGACATAATATCTTTTTCTTTTTCATCAACTAAATTATCAATTTCTTTAATTGAATTGTCTGTTACTTTTTGAACATCTTCTGTTTGGCTTCTTAAATCATCTTCAGTAATGTCTCCATTTTTTTCGTCTTTTTTCAATTGATCATTGATATCACGACGAATATTACGGATTGAAACTTTTGAATCTTCACCGATTTTTTTAACATTTTTAACTAATTCTTTACGACGTTCTTCAGTTAAAGCAGGAACAGTGATACGAATAACTTCACCGTCACTAGTAGGGTTCACACCTAGGTTAGCAGCAATAATCGCTTTTTCAATATCAGCTACAGATGATTTATCATATGGAGAAATGACAAGTAAGCGTGCTTCAGGCACGTTTATACTCGCTAACTGTTGAACTGGTGTTGGGGCACCATAATAATCAACATTTACTCCGTTTAATAAATTAGAATTCGCTCTACCCGCACTAATATTAGCTAATTCACGTGATAAATTTTCAATTGATTTTTTCATTCTAGATTTTGTATCTTGAATTATCTCACTCATACATTTACACCTCTAATTATTTAGTAATTAATGTACCAATTTTTTCGCCCATAACGGCACGTTTAATATTGCCTTCTTCCATAATAGAGAATACATTTAATGGAATGTTATTATCCATACAGAATGAAGAAGCAGTTGAATCCATAACTTGTAGGCCTTCTTGTAACATTTGAATATGTGTTAGATGATCATATTTTACAGCATTTTTATCAATTTTTGGGTCGGCAGAATACACACCATCAACATTATTTTTACCCATTAAAATGACATCGGCCTCTACTTCAGCTGCACGTAGTGCTGCAGTTGTGTCAGTAGAGAAGTATGGATTACCAATACCAGCTGCAAAAATAACTACGCGTTTTTTCTCTAAATGTCTAATTGCGCGACGACGAATATAAGGCTCAGCAACCTGTTTCATTTCAATTGAAGTTAATACTCGTGTATCACAATCTAATTGCTCTAAACTATCTTGTAATGCCAATGCATTCATTACAGTAGCAAGCATGCCCATATAATCAGCTGTACCACGGTCCATGCCTAAATCGCTACCTGTTTTACCTCTCCAAATATTACCGCCACCAACGATAACAGCTATTTCACAATCCATTTTAGCTACTTCAGCGACTTGTTTTGCTACACTTTTAATGATGATAGGATTGATACCAAAACCTTTTTCACCTGCAAGTGCTTCACCACTAAGTTTCAGTACTACACGTTTATATTTAGAAGTCTGCGCCATTATTTTTTCCTCTCTATGATTAATGATATGTAATATATACAAGTAAAGAAGACACTAATGGTCTTCTATAATAAAAGAATTTTATTATATAGAATTCCTTAAAGGTGTCTTCTTTCTTGTTAGAATAATGTGAACAAATTATTTCATTTGACCTTTAACTTCATCAGCAAAGTTTTCTTCGCGTTTTTCCATACCTTCGCCTACTTCATAACGTACGAAGTCAGCTAATTTACCGCCTTTAGATTTTAAGAAAGCTTCAACTGTTTGATCTGGGTCTTTAACGAAGTTTTGGTCAACAGCACAAATTTCTTGAAGATATTTACGTAAACGACCTTCAACCATTTTTTCAACGATATTTTCAGGTTTACCTTCATTTAATGCTTGTTGTTTTAATACTTCTCTTTCGTGATTAATTTCTTCGTCACTTACTTGGTCTGAAGAAACATATTTAGGATTAATTGCAGCGATGTGCATTGCTACATCTTTAGCTGCTTCTTCATCAGTAGAACCTTCAACAACAGTCAATACACCGATACGTCCACCCATGTGTAAGTATGCACCAAAAGCATCGTTATCAGATTTAGTTCTAATAGCAAAACGACGGATGCTTAATTTTTCACCGATTGTTGAGATAGCCTCTTTCATTCTTTCATCAACTGTTTGACCACTTGCTAATTTAGTTTCTAATAAAGCTTCTACTGTTTCAGCTTTACTTTCAAGGATTTGATTAGCAATTTCTTTAACTAATTCTTGGAATCCTTCGTTTCGAGCAACGAAATCAGTTTCAGAGTTAATTTCAACGATTGCTGCTTCATTACCTTTTACTTCTACATGTACTAAACCTTCAGCAGCGATTCGATCAGCTTTTTTAGCTGCTTTAGCAATACCTTTTTCACGTAAGTAGTCGATTGCTTTATCGATATCTCCATCAGTTTCAGTTAGCGCTTTTTTACAATCCATCATACCTGCGCCAGTTCTTTCACGTAATTCTTTAACAAGTTTTGCTGAAATTGCCATTAATTATTCCTCCAATATGTCTAATTGTAATAATAGATGATATTTAAATATTACCATTAAAGGTACTATTATTTCCAATACTCTATTACGATTTATTAATAATTTTTTAAATTAAGGTTATTTTAAAAATAAAATCTGATTTAAAAGTATAATTGAATATTTATCTTTTATATTTATACCCAATTTACTATCCATTTTAAATAAATATTTTAAAAAAAGGGCGATAAGCATTACATCTTATCACCCATTTAAACTATATCTTAGTTTGATTCAACAGTAGTATTTTCTTCAGTTGATTCTGCTTTTTGAGTTTCTTCACTTTCATCTAAATCGATGTTTTGTTCTGCAGCTACTTCATCGTTTGAAATACCTTGTTGACCTTCTAAGACAGCGTCAGCCATTTTACCAGTTAATAATTTAACGGCACGAATAGCATCATCATTCGCTGGGATAACATAGTCGATTTCATCAGGATCACAGTTAGTGTCAACGATACCAACGATAGGGATATTTAATTTACGTGCTTCAGCAATCGCATTGCGCTCTTTACGAGGGTCAACTACGAATAATGCTTGAGGCATAGATTTCATATCACGAATACCGCCTAAGAATTTGATTAAACGGTCATATTCTTTTTTAAGTTCAACAACTTCTTTTTTAGGTAAAACGTCAAATAAACCGTCTTCTTCCATTTTTTCAATTTCAGAAATACGTTTAATACGTTTTGAGATTGTTTTATAATTAGTTAAGATTCCACCTAACCATCTTTGGTTAACGTAGAATTGACCAGCACGTTCTGCTTCAGCTTTAACTGATTCTTGTGCTTGTTTTTTAGTACCTACGAATAAGACTTTACCGCCATCTTCAGATACTTGTTTTAAGAAGTTATAAGCTTCTTCAACTTTTTTTACTGTTTTTTGTAAGTCAATGATATAAATACCATTTCTTTCAGTAAAGATATATTTTTTCATTTTTGGGTTCCAACGGCGTGTTTGGTGACCGAAGTGAACACCGGCTTCTAGTAATTGTTTCATTGAAATTACTGCCATGTTAAATTCCTCCTATTGGTTAATTACCTCCATAGTAAACTAATATAAAGACAATACTTAAGACTGCACCCTTTATATTTACATTCACTACGTGTGTATTGGCTTTATAGCCGTCAATAATAATATCATATCTAGAATCATTACGCAACATTTTTTAACTGCATAAAATAAAAAACTACTATCTTAATTTTAATAGATAGATAGTAGTTTTAAAAAATATTTATTCACTTCGATTAAGTTCATCTAAGAATTTTTCTTTTTTAACTTTAATAAATGTACCTTTCATGCCAAGCGATCGTGATTCTATTACACCAGCACTTTCTAATTTACGTAACGCATTTACAATTACAGAACGTGTAATACCTACTCTATCTGCTACTTTAGATGCAATTAATAGACCTTCATTACCACCAAGTTCCTCAAAAATATGTTCAATCGCTTCTTTTTCAGAATAAGATAATGAATTGATTGCCATTGTAATAGCAGCTTTATCACGTGCTTCTTTCTCAACTTCATTATGTTTCTCACGTAAAATTTCCATACCAATAACAGTTGCAGCGTATTCGCCAAGCACTAAATCATTTTCATTAAAGTCATCTTTAACTCTTCCTAGAATCAGTGTACCTAAGCGTTCGCCTCCCCCTAAAATCGGGAAGATGGTTGTTCTACTATTAATAAATACATCTCTGTGTTCTGGAGGGAATACTGTCAAGTCTGAATCAATATCAATATTCGCTTTAGTTTGTTGAACTTGCATAAGTAGTTCAGTGTATTCACTTGGAATATGTTTACTTTCAGTCAACATATTACTAATTCGTTCACTCTTTAAAAGTTCATTTAAACTTGAACCTAAAATTTTACCTCTACGAGAAACGATGAAGACATTTGTAACAGTTACATTACTAATAGTCTGAGCAACATCTTTAAAGTCTACCGCAATGCCTTTATGTTTTTGTAATAATGTATTTAATTCTCTAGTTTTAGATAATAAGCTCATAAAATTTCTCCTTTATTTATATTATAAAATAAATGCACTTAAATCTTTGTTTGTTGAAATAGATTTCAACTTATCATCAACATACTGTGGTGTTATATCTACTACTGCATTTGGCATATTTGGTGCTTCAAAAGATAAATCTTCTAACATTTTTTCTAAAATAGTGTGTAATCGACGTGCACCAATATTGTCTGTATCTTGATTCACTTGATATGCCATTTCAGCTAATCGTGTTATCGCTTCATCAGAGAAGTTGACCGTAACTTCTTCAGTTTTTAACAGTGCTTCATACTGCTTTATAAGAGATAACTTAGGTTCAGTCAATATTCTATAGAAATCATTGACTGTTAAGCTTTCAAGTTCAACTCGAATTGGAAAACGCCCTTGTAACTCAGGAATCAAGTCACTTGGTTTAGAAACATGGAAAGCGCCAGCACCAATAAATAGCATGTGCTCAGTATTTACAGTACCATACTTAGTTTGAATCATGCTACCTTCAAGGATTGGTAATATATCTCTTTGAACACCTTGTCTTGATACATCTTGACCACTATTGGAATTGTTTGTAGCGACTTTATCAATCTCATCGATAAAGATAATTCCCATTTGTTCTGCTAATTCTAAAGCTTCTTGATTAGCAGTTTCTTGATCAATTAATTCATCTGCAAAATCATCAGTAAGAATTTTACGTGCTGTTTTTACTGGTACTTCTCTTTCTACTTTTCGTTTAGGCATCAATTGATTCATCATATCTTGCATTTGTTGATTTTGACTCGTGCCTAACATTCCTAATGCGCCAGGGTCTTGTTCAACTTTGATTCTAACTTTTTCTTCTTCTAGCTTACCTGCTAAAAGTTGTTGTCTTATTTCTGACCGTTTTGTTTTGATTTCTTCTGTAGGGGCTTCTTCTTCCTCGTCATTCTGATTAAAATTAGGAATAGCACCACCTAAAAGAGATTCAAGTGGATTATTATTTTGAGCTGCTTTTTTCTTCATACTAGGAACAAGTAATTTTACTAATTTTTCATTAGCTTTTTGTGTTGCTTCATCTTCAACTAATGATTTCTTTTGCTCTTTTACGAGTCTTACAGACACGTCCACCAAGTCTCTAACCATACTTTCTACATCACGTCCAACATATCCAACTTCAGTGAATTTTGTAGCTTCTACTTTAATGAATGGTGCACCTACGACTTTTGCCATACGGCGTGCAATTTCTGTTTTACCTACACCAGTTGGGCCAATCATTAAAATATTTTTGGGTGCAATTTCTTGCTTAGTTTCTTCATCAAGAAGACTTCTTCTGTATCTATTTCTTAACGCGATTGCTACTTTACGTTTTGCATCTTCTTGACCTACAATATATTCGTCCAATTTAGATACGATATCTTTAGGTGTTAATTTTATACCGTTTGCATCCATTTACTATTACCTCCACCTTAATGTATGTCCATATCAATTCATTTCCGTTTTGTTTATATATGTTATTTATAAAGTCTCAACAATAATATTATCATTTGTAAATACACAAATATCTGAAGCCACTTTTAAGCTTTCATATGCCATTTCTTTAGCAGTCATATGTGAAGCATGACGTTTAAGTGCTCTTCCTGCACTTAATGCATAGTTTCCTCCTGAACCAATAGCGATTAAATCATCGTCAGGCGCAATGACTTCACCTGTACCACTTACCACTAAAATACCATCTTTATCCATTACGATAAGCATGGCTTCCAGTTGACGTAATTGCTTATCTCCACGCCATTCTTGAGCAAGTTCTACAGCAGCGCGTTCTAAATTACCGCTAAATTGTTGTAATTTAGTTTCAAATTTTTCAAATAATGTAAATGCATCGGCTACGCTTCCTGCAAATCCTGCTAACACTTTACCTTCGTATAAGCGTCTTACTTTTCTAGCTGTTTGCTTCATAATTACTTGTTCACCAAGTGTAACTTGACCGTCTCCAGCCATTGCCGCTTCTCCATTGTGTCTTACAGCATATATCGTTGTAGCATGTAATGATGTCTTACTCATTTATTTACTCTCCTTTTTTGCTCGAGGATGTGCATTTAAATACACTTTGCGCAATTGTTGATTAGATACATGTGTATACTTACCAGTTGTAGAAAGGTTAACGTGTCCTAATAAAGATTGAACTGTTCTTAGGTCTGCACCTTGATTCAATAAATGTGTAGCAAATGTATGTCTTAATTTATGAGGGTGGATTTCAGTTACCCCCGCTGTACGTTTAACTACATCATTGAGAAGATATCTAATACCTCTCTCAGTAATAGGATCACCTTTCATATTAACAATTAAATAAGGATGACTTTTACCTTTAAGTGGTTTGAATTTTTCTAAATATTGTTCAATACTTTGTCTACAAAACTCTCCAAAAGGCACAAATCGTTCTTTATTTCCCTTACCCAATACCTTTACCCCTGGAAGATTCATATCTAAATCCATAACCTTTATATTCACAAGTTCTGAAACACGAATGCCTGTTGCATATAATAATTCAATTACTACTCTATCTCTTAATCCTTTTTTTGCATCGTTTGAAACAGTATTAAATAATGCTTCCATTTCTTCTTCATAAAAAAATTGAGGAAGATATTGCTCTTTCTTAGGATGTACAAGTTGTATAAAAGGATTATTTACAGATGTATCTTGAGTCATCCAGAACTCATAAAATGTTCTTAATGTTGATATTTTTCTTGATACAGTAGTACGTTTCAAATTATTGGAATATAAATAACTTAGATAATTTCTTGCATCTTTATATTCAAACGTTCTTAAATTTAACAGTTCTTGTTCTAAAAACTGATTAAATTGAGCTAAATCGTCATGATACGCTTTTAATGTATGGTCGGAGAAATTTCTTTCAACTTTAAGCATATTCAAAAATTTCTTTTGGATTTCTTCCACTAAAAATCCCCTCCATCATATGCATTGTAGCATATAAACTGAGGGGGACTAAAATAATTAGCTATAGAATTCAAAATCTTTTGAGAATTTGTGAATAATTTAAAAATTCCTTCAAAATATTTTATTATAATTTAAATCTATAACGTTTTTTTGAAATTTTCTAAATAGTCTAGTGCACGATATGCTTGTGCTTCATAACGTTCTTTTTTATCTTTAATGCGGCGATCAAGTGACGGCAATAAACCAAAGTTAGCATTCATTGGTTGGAAGTTTTTTTCATTTTTAGCATGAGAAATATAATAAGCCATACTGCCTATCATTGTTTCTCTTGGAAAAATCACTTCTCCTTTTCCAAGTAACTTATGCGCTAAATTGATACCTGCTACAAGTCCACTTGCTGCACTTTCAACATATCCTTCCACACCTGTCATTTGTCCTGCAAATTGAATTCTATCATTATTAATTAATTCATATTTTTCATTTAAAACATCAGGTGAATTAATGAAGGTATTTCTATGCATCACACCATATCTAACAATATCAACATTTTCTAAACCTGGAATTAATTGAATGACTTCTTTTTGAGCGCCCCATTTTAAATGTGTTTGGAAGCCGACAATATTATAAAGCGTACCAGCTGCGTCATCTTGACGTAATTGCACTACTGCATATGGACGTTTACCAGTTTTAGGGTCTTCTAATCCTACTGGTTTCATTGGACCAAATAGTAATGTTTTATGACCTCTACCAGCCATCACTTCAAATGGCATACATCCTTCAAAATATTTTTCTTTTTCAAATTCATTTACAGGTGCAACTTCAGCTTCTAATACCGCATCATAAAAACGATTGAATTCTTCTTCAGTCATAGGGCAGTTTAAATATGCTGCTTCACCTTTATCATAGCGTGATTTCAAATAGACTTTATCCATATCAATTGAATCTTTTTCAATGATTGGAGCTGCTGCATCGTAGAAATATAGTTGATCTTTACCTGTAATTTCTACAATTTCTTTAGCTAAATGTTCAGTTGTTAACGGGCCTGTTGCAATGATTGTATGTCCTTCTGGAATACTGTGAATTTCTTTATTCAAAACAGTTACATTAGGATGATTTTTCAATGTATCTGTAATATAACCAGCAAAGTCATGTCTATCTACTGCTAATGCACCACCAGCTGGAACTCTAGCTTTATCAGCTGCTGCGATGATTAATGAATCTAAACGTCGCATTTCTTCTTTAAGCACACCTACACCATTTGTTAATGCATTACCACGTAGTGAATTAGAACATACTAACTCAGCAAATTTATCTGTATGATGGGCAGGCGTTTGTTTAACAGGACGCATTTCGATTAAATTCACTTTAATACCACGTTCTGCTAATTGATAAGCTGCTTCTGAACCAGCTAATCCTGCGCCTATAACATTAACAGTTTGACTCATATACATTCTCCTTTAATAAAACTCTATTTTTGTACTTCTTCTTTATAGTCACAATTAGAACAAATCACTTGAGAACTACGTCCTTTTTTATGTTGCATCAAGTAATGATTACATTTTGGACAATCTCTTCCTATTGGTTTATCCCAAGAAATAAAATCACACTCTGGATAATTCGAACAACCATAAAATAATCTATTTTTCTTAGATTTTCTCTCAACTACATCGCCATCTTTGCATTTTGGACAAGTGACACCAATAGTTTTAACAATAGCTTTTGTATTTCGACAATCTGGGAAATTCGAGCACGCCATAAATTTACCATAACGTCCCATTTTTATTACCATAGGAGCTCCACATACTTCACAATCTTCGCCGGCTGGTTCATCTTTAATTTCAACTTTTTCCATTTCTTCCTCTGCACGTGCAACATCTAATTTAAAACTACCATAGAAATTATCGATAACTTTTCTCCAACCGATATCACCTTCTGCAATTTTATCGAGCAAGGTTTCCATATTAACTGTAAATTCAACATCAATAATTTCTGGGAAGTAATCCTTCACTTGCTCATACACGATTTCTCCTAGTTCAGTTGGTACAAAACGTTTACTTTCAAGTTTAACATAATTACGTTTTTGAATTGTGTCAATCGTTGGAGCATATGTTGAAGGTCTACCAATTTTTAATTCTTCTAATGTTTTAACTAATCGTGCCTCTGTGTATCGTGGAGGTGGTTGAGTGAAATGTTGTGCCGGTTCAATTTGTGTTGCAGTTACTTTGTCACCTTGATTTAATTTTGGTAATTTATTTTCTTTATCATTATCTTTGTCATCTTTTGCTTCAACATATAATGTCATAAAGCCTTTAAATTTGATTGTTTGTCCATTTGCTCTAAATTTAATGTCATTTTGTGTTACATCTAAAGCCACAGTATCTAAAACTGCAGGAGCCATTTGACTTGCTACAAAACGTTCCCAAATTAATTTATACAAGCGATGTTGATCACGTGTTAAATATGCTTTCATTTCATCTGGTGTACGTAATGTACTTGTTGGACGAATAGCTTCATGGGCATCTTGATCCCCTTGTTTACCTTTTGTTTTACGGTTTGAAGTATACTCAGTACCATACTTCTCTTCAATATATGATTTTGCTTCATCTTTAGCAGTTTGTGAGATTCGTGTTGAATCTGTTCTCATATATGTGATTAATCCAACTGTACCTTGTCGTTTCAAATCGATACCTTCATATAATTGCTGTGCTAACATCATAGTCTTACGTGCTTTAAAATTAAGTTTACGTGCTGCTTCTTGTTGTAACGTAGACGTTGTAAATGGATTTGCAGGGTATCTCGTTTTTTCTTTTTTATTTACATTAGTGATTTCAAATTCATCACCATTTAATTCGGATGTAATTTTTTCAACATCTTTTTTTGTTTTTAATTTATACGGTTTGTTTTTATAATGTAAGAATTTAGCAGTGAACTTTGATTTTTTATATCTAAATTCACCTTCAATTGACCAATATTCTTCTGGTTTAAAATTACGGATTTCATTTTCACGGTCAATGACTAATCTTAAAGCAACTGATTGTACTCGACCAGCTGACAATCCTTTTTTTACTTTCTTCCATAGTACTGGAGAAATATTATAACCTACAAGTCTATCTAAAATACGACGCGCTTGTTGTGCATCAACTAAATTCATTTCAATACCACGAGGATGTTTAAAACTTTCTTTTACTGCATCCTTAGTGATTTCATTAAATACAACTCTGTTTTCTTTTGATTCTTCAAGTTCTAAAATTTTTGATAAATGCCAAGCAATCGCTTCACCTTCGCGGTCAGGGTCACTAGCTAAGAAAACTTTTTTAGCTTTTTTCGCATATTTTTTTAAATCTTTAACAACAGGACCTTTACCTCGAATAGTTATATATTTTGGTTCATAGTTATCTTCTACGTCTACACCCATTTGACTTCTTGGTAAATCTCGTACGTGTCCCATAGAAGCAATAACTTTATATCGTTTACCTAAATATTTTTCAATGGTTTTCGCTTTTGCAGGCGACTCAACGATGACTAAATTATCTGCCAAAGTGAATTCCCCCTTGCTTTTTCAATTACTAAAGATAAATGATAAACGGTTAATTTTGTTTTTGTCAATATTTTAATCCAATATAGATATTTTTTTGTGAAATATCCTTTGAATTTTCACAATTAATTATTTATATATTTAATCGTTTAAAAAGCGATAATCATATAATATATCTTCTGCTTCTGAAACAATCATTGCACCTTCTTGAGCACGTAATAAATTTCCTTTTGTCAAAGGATTAAACATCGATCCAGGCAGTACATAAACATTTCTATTTTGATCTAAAGCACAATCTATTGTAATTTGACTACCACTTTTAATTTTAGCTTCAGTAATTAATACACCACGAGACAACCCGCTTATCAGACGATTTCTTTCAGGGAATTGATATTTGTTTATTTTTGTTAAAGGAGGATATTCACTTATGACTAAACCAGTTTCTTCAATTATATTGCGTAACTTTCGTGTTTCCTTTGGATAATGATTTAAATGACCAAAACCTAGAACTGCAATAGTTGGAAGATGATGTTTTAATGCGAATTGATGAGCTATGCTATCAGCACCTTTCGCTAAACCGGATACAATCGTTAGTGGAATATTTATAAAGTGAGGAAATAGATAATCTAGTGCACACTTAGAATAATTTGTGGCCTCACGTGAACCTACAACACCTAAAGTATACGTAGATGATAATAAATGTATATTTCCACGATAAAATAATATAAAAGGATAGTCGTAAATAGTTTTAAGCAATGAAGGATATTGAGAAGAAAATGAAGTAACATAGTTAACCTGATATCTAGAAAGTTGGGTTTGAATATAATCGTAAGAAATCTCTGTTAATTGAGTAAAACGCTTCTTTTTTAAATATAGAGATTCCCATTCATTGATCATTTCAAATTGATCATGTTCATTAACATTGAAAAATTTTGGAAATACATTGAGTAAATGATGAATATGTTGGGTCGTATACCCTATCCATCTCATTTTTAATAAAATAAAATCATTCATGAAGTAAATGTCTCCTTTTAATTTATTATACCGTGAATCATTAACAGTAAAATTTCATTTATAAGACAAATTTGATATATAAATGTAAGGAGTAATAATATTAAAAGATTATGTATACTTTTTGATTTCATAACATGTGAAAAATAGAGCGTTCAGTCATTTATAATATATTGTAGTCTACGATATATATAAGAAAAACTGCCAACAAATTTCAGTAATTGTTGACAGTTTGAATTCAATTATTAATTACATAATTGCTACTTCACTGTTAATAGTTCTTCATAAATGCCTGCTTCTTTTGCCGCTTCAATTAGTGTTGTACCAATTTCTGATGGTGTATCTGCTGTTTTAACACCACATTCATTAAGCGTTTTAATTTTTTCTGCAGCAGTTCCTTTACCACCTGAGATGATTGCACCTGCATGGCCCATACGTTTTCCTGGAGGTGCTGTTTGTCCACCAACAAAACCAACCACTGGTTTAGTCATGTTTGCTTTGACCCATTCAGCTGCTTCTTCTTCAGCAGTACCACCGATTTCGCCAATCATAACAACAGCTTTTGTTTCTTCATCTTCATTAAATGCTTTAAGTACATCGATAAAGTTTGTACCGTTAACTGGGTCCCCACCGATACCTACTGCTGTGGTTTGACCAATACCTTCTTCAGTTAATTGATGTACTGCTTCATATGTTAAAGTACCTGAACGAGAAACAACACCTACATGCCCTTTTTTATGAATATAACCTGGCATGATACCAATTTTACATTCATCTGCCGTAATTACACCAGGACAGTTCGGTCCAACTAAACGTGTTTTTCTACCCTCTAAATAACGTTTCACTTTAATCATATCAACAACTGGAATATGTTCAGTAATACAGATCACCATATCTAATTCTGCATCAGCTGCTTCTAAAATTGAATCTGCAGCAAATGGTGCTGGTACGTAAACTACTGATACGTTAGCACCTGTTTCTTTTTTAGCTTCAGCTACTGTATTATACACTGGCACGCCTTCAACAACTTGTCCACCTTTACCTGGTGTTACCCCTGCGACAATTTGTGTGCCATAATCAAGCATTTGTTTTGTATGGAAAAGGGCAGTAGACCCTGTAATACCTTGCACCATTACCTTAGTATTCTTATCTATAAATACACCCATTTTAGTGTTCCCATCCTTTCCTTACGCTTCTTTAACAAGTTTAACAATTTGTTGTGCACCTTCAGCCATTGTTGCTGCTGGTTCAATTGCTAGACCAGATTCATTTAAAATCTCTTTACCACGTTTAACGTTTGTGCCTTCTAAACGAACAACTAAAGGTAAAGTTAATTCGACTTCTTTAACTGCTGCTACAATACCTTCTGCAATCACATCACATTTCATAATTCCACCGAAGATATTTACAAAAATACCTTTAACATTATCATCCCCCAAGATGATTTTGAATGCTTCAGTTACTTTTTCTTTTGTAGCACCGCCACCAACGTCTAGGAAGTTAGCTGGAGTACCACCGAAATGATTAATTGTATCCATTGTAGCCATGGCTAATCCGGCACCATTAACCATACAACCAATGTCACCATCTAAAGCAATATATGATAAATCATATTTAGATGCTTGAATTTCTTTTGGATCTTCTTCTTCTAAATCACGTAATTCTAAAATATCTTTATGTCTAAATAATGCATTATCATCAAAATTTAATTTCGCATCTAAAGCCAAAACATCACCATCACCCGTTGTTACAAGTGGATTAATTTCAACAATAGAACAATCTTTTTCAACAAAAACATTATATAAAGAAAGTAAGAATTTTGCTGCTTTATTTACAGATTCTTTTGGAATATTGATATTGAATGCAATACGACGTGCTTGGAATGGTGATAACCCTATCACTGGATCGATTGTTTCTTTAAAGATCTTTTCTGGCGTTTTAGCTGCAACTTCTTCAATTTCAGTTCCACCTTCTTCAGAAGCCATCAATGTAATACGATCAGTAGCACGATCAATGACAAAGCCTACATAATATTCTTTTTGAATATCACAACCTTCTTCGATATATAAGCGTTTAACTTCTTTACCTTCAGGCCCAGTTTGATGCGTTACTAATTGCTTGCCTAATAATTCATTAGCATAAGTTTCAACTTCAGACAGTGATTTAGCAATTTTAACTCCACCTGCTTTACCTCTACCCCCAGCGTGAATTTGTGCTTTCACTACATAAACATCTGAATTTAATTCTTTTGCCTTTTCCACCGCTTCTTCAGCAGTAAATGCTACACGTCCTTCTGGAACGGCTACACCCATAGCACGAAATATTTCTTTACCTTGATACTCGTGGATATTCATCTTCCATCCTCCTGTTTCTTAGGTTAAGTTCACTTTAATTATAGAAAATGTAAGCGCTTTTGTAAACTGAAAGTGTTATACTTTTTGCAATAGTTTTTAAATTCAAATAATTTTATTTTTATTTAATTATATCATTGATTTAACAGGCTCAAACGTTTTACGATGATATGGCGTTATGCCTAATTGTTTTAATCCTTGAAGGTGTGATTTAGTGCCATATCCTACATTTTTTTCAAAATCATAACCAGGATATTTCAGTGCTACTTCCGCCATTAAACCATCCCTATATTCTTTTGCCATGATACTAGCAGCAGCAATAGAAACACTTTTAGCATCTCCTTTAATAATAGAAGTTTGAGGAATTGCATTATCCAATGTCATAGCATCAATAAGTAAATGGTTAGGTTGTTCTGTTAATTGATTAATAGCACGTTTCATAGCTAATTTGGTTGCGTTGTAAATATTGAACTCATCAATTTCTTCAGCGCTTGCTATCCCGTAAGCATAATCATAAACGCCTTCTTTTAATTGTTCGTTAAGTATTTTTCGCTTTGTTGCTGAAACTTTCTTCGAGTCATCTAATCCTAAATATTGATGTTCTTTATTTAAAATGACTGCACAAGCTACAACAGGCCCAGCAAGTGGACCACGACCTACTTCATCAATCCCACATATTAAAGCATTAGGATTGTCCTTTAATATTTCATTTTCATATTTATTCATTTGTTGATAATGTTCTCGTGTTTCTTGATCTTTTAAAAGCTGTTTACGACGTCGTACTATATTTTGCTGTACCCCTTTTCTTGTATCACTCATTAATTCATGTTGTTCAAGTGCTTCAATTGAATCAATTGTGTCTAATAATGCTTTAATCTCTTTAATTGTTTGAGGCATAATCTAAGTCCCCTTTCATTTCTGAATAAATATCAAAACAATAAGTTCCAATTTTAGCATTACGCACATCATTAATAATCAATTCGATGACAGCCTCGTAATCGACTTCATTTCCTTTTTGTAATAACCCACGTCGACGTCCAATAGCATCAAACCATTCTAAAATTTCTGCATCAGTTTCTACATCAATATTGTAATGATTCTTCAATCCTTCAATATCATGTTTAATTAAGAAGTGTAAACCGTATATTGCTACTTCATCTAAGTGTACGATACTATCTTTAATGGCACCAGTAAGGCTTAGTTTTTTACCTACAGTTTCATCTTCAAATTTAGGCCATAAAATACCTGGCGTATCTAGTAGTTGTAATGCTTTACCTACTTTAATCCATTGTTGTTGTTTCGTTACTCCCGGCTTATTTCCTGTTTGAGCAATATTTTTTTTAGCTAACTTATTAATTAATGTAGATTTCCCCACATTAGGTATACCAACAATCATGGCACGTATTGCTCTAGGTTTAAGTCCTTTCGCTTTTTCTTTCTCAAATTTTTCTTTAGTCGCTTCAATTGCAGCATATTCTACACCTTTTAAATTTTTGCCGTGTTTCGCATCAACTGCTACAGGATAAAAACCTTTATCAGTAAAGAAATGTTCCCACTTTTGCATTTCATTTAAATTCGACATATCTTTTTTATTTAAAATAACTACGCGTGGTTTTTGTTTAATGACATCATCAATCATTGGATTTCTTGAACTATACGGTATACGTGCGTCAACAAGTTCAAATACCACATCTACTTTCTTAAGTTGTTCTGTCACTTCTCTTTTGGCCTTTGCCATATGCCCTGGATACCATTGAATCACCATGACATTCACCCTACTTTCATTAAATTTATTTCAACTGTTCGATTATAATCAATATTTAAAATCTTCACTACTATTATCAATTCTATTATATTTTAACATGCTATTTCATATTCATTAAATCGCTAATATTAAAAACAAATTTCTAATTTTTTATAAAACATATAAATACTTTTATTAAGAAGTTTAATACTCTACAATTTAGTATGTAGTCATTTTTTAATTATGAATAGTACATTCTAACTATAGAGGTTTAATATGAAAAAATTCTTTACTTATCTAGGACTTTTTATAGCACTGTCCATCATAGGACATAGTTATGTCATTTATCGTTTTATTCACGATGGTATTTTATTTACAGGTCCAAATGATGGAATGGAACAAATGGTTCCAATTCAAATGTATTTATTTGATAAATGGAGTAGTGGCAATTTGTTTTATTCCACTGATTTTGGATTAGGTGGCGATTTCTTTACAGATCTTAGTTACTACTTCTCCACAAATATTTTATTTATAATAAATGTAGTATTTATTGCACTTATTAAAATTTTTATTCCTTTACATACGCATAATGTATTATTTTGGATGATTAATGCACTGATTATGTCCATGATTAAAGCAATGATTGCCATGTATTGCACTTATTTATATAGTAAATACATTTCAAATAACAAATGGTTAAGCTTAGTTGTAGCGTTTTTATTTGTTATGTCACCCTTATATTATCGCTTTACAGTGTATTGGCCCTTCTTTAGTGATGTGTTTGTTTGGATGCCGTTATTATTACTCTCTATTGAAAGAGTCTTACAAAAACAGAAGTTTGGACTATTCATTGTTACTGTTTCTTTAATACTAATTAATAACTTTTATTTTGCATACTATCTTTGTTTAATAGGTGCGGGTTATATACTGATTCGTATAATATTTAGACATCCAAAAGATATTCTCTCAAGAAGTAAAGCATTTTTAACTTTAATCATTAGTGCCCTGTTAGGTTTAGGTAATAGTTTATTTATCTTTTTTCATGGTGCTCAAAGCTTTTTAAATAACCGTCGTGTACCTTTTTCTGGAGCAGTTGATACATTTGAAAAATTAGATATTAATACAAATATTTTCTTTGATAATTATTTAATTGTATTATTATTTATTACCATTCAAGCTCTTTTAAGTTTTAAATTATATAAACATTATTATTATCGTTTATTTGCTATCCTTACCTTTGTATTTATTATATTTAGTTTTATACCTTTCATCGACCAAGTATTTAATGGTTTTTCAGCGCCTCAAAAGCGTTGGCATTTTATTTTAGCTTTTAATTCCACACTATTAATCGGATTATTTTTAAAATATTTCAAAACACTAACTACAAAATCTTATCTAATAAGTAATATTATTGCAGAATTAGTTATATTTATAAGTGCTATGATATATCATAAATTTTTAGCATGGTTCATATTAGTCCCTATTGTATCTTTGATTGGATTGATGGTTCTTATCATTAAAGATCGTACATATCGTTTTAAATTAAGTTATTTATATAGTGTTTCAATTATATTATTAAGTATCTTGGTCTCTATAGTATTTATTAAAAATCAAATTTACTATAAAGATCACACTGATCGTGGAAATACGTTTTATATTAATTCCAGTTTATATAGTTCCGACTTACAACGTGCACTTGTTCAAGAAATGAATCAAAATAAGCATGAAGATGAACGTATCGATTGGAGAGTCAACGAGCAAGATAATACACCGATGTATCAACATTTTAAAGGGTTAAGTTTATATTCAAGTATTTTTCATCATAATATACTCGATTATTATTACGATGCTTTAAAAATTAATTTAGCTGAGGAGTCATTGAGTAGATATCAATCAACGAATGGACGACAAAATATCGCGAGTCTATTTTCAGTGCGTTATATGATGCTAAAAAATTATCAAAATAACTTACCTTCCTACTTCAAAAAAATAAAATCAAGCGGACAATATGGTATTTATGAAAATACACTTAACTTACCATCTGTTAAAGTAACTGATTCTATATACAATAGTAAAAAATTGACGACTGCAATTGATAGAGAACATGCAATGTTAAAAGGTGTGATTTTAAACAATGAAGGCACAAGTTATAAAGCTAAAGCTCCTAATTTATTAAATCAATCATCATTGAGTTATAAAAATTTAAAACATTTAAATGGTAATGTCTATAAAGTAATTGGAGATAAAGGTGGAACATTAACGATACACTTACCTCAATCATTACGCCAAAAGTATGATGATTTTTACGTTACGATGAAAATAAAGCGTGGTAATCCTGATAGTAATTACACAGTCTCTGTAAATAATTATGCAAATCACCGATTATTTAACAATTCTACTTATCGTACTGGTATTGATACTCAACTTTATCGAACACAACCTGATAATAAGGGAAACATTAATATCACTTTATCTCCTAAAGGAACATTTTATTTAAACCTTCAACAATTAAATGGTGAAAACTATAAAATATTAAAACAAATGCATAAAAAAGCTGATTTTAATAACAAATATAAAGATATTAAAAACGGCGTTGAAGTCAACTTAGCTAAACATGATAAAGGGATTGCTTCAATTAATATTCCTTATAGAGAAGGGATGCAAGCGTATGTTGATGGACACCGTATTAAACCTATGAAAGTTAATTACATGATGACAGGCGTTCCTGTTAATTCATCTGCTAAAAAAATAATTATTAAATATCAACCACCTTATTGGAATACTATGATTTTAATCTCACTCATCAGTATAGTAATAAGTGTTGTATTTGTTAGATTTGTTAATACCAAAAAGAGAAAGTTGAGGAAAAACATTGATCAATAAAATTCGGTCCAATCGATTATTGACCTTTTTATCTATATTTATAATTGCTAATATCATTTCTTTAGCAATTTATTATCCATTTATTCAAGATTATTTCAAAGAAGGATTTGTATTTAGTGGTTCTGGAGATGGTTTTAGACAAATGATGCCATTTCAAATGTACTTATATGAACATTACAGTAAGTTCAAAGGAGCCTATGATCAATCTTTTGGATTAGGCGGAGATTACATTAAGGGGTTGGCCTATTATTATTCTTTATCTCCCATAATGTGGATTAATTTTTTTATAATCTGGGTAAGTCATTTTTTATTTCATTGGCAAACGAGTCATATCGCCTTTTGGGCAACTAACCAATTAATAATCGCTTACGCTAGAACGATTATTACAATTATTGTTGTATTTTACTATTTAAAATGGCTAAAGTTGAAAACAGCGCCATTGCTTATCGCTACTATTTTATATGGTGCATCCACTCTTGTGCTTTACTATAACTATACATGGTCATTTTATGGAGACTTATTGATTTTATTACCTTTATCTTTATGGGGAATGGAACGTTTCTTCCAAAAAAGAAGAATAGGGCTATTTATCTTTTCAGTTGCTCTGACCTTATTTTCTAATTTTTATTTCAGTTACTACCAAGCTATTGTATTAGGGATTTATTTCATATTAAGAGTCATTTTTAAATATCGTTGTGATATCGTATCAAGATGGGAAAAATTTTATTTACTCGTTATTGGTGCAATACTTGCGCTTTTATCTAGTATTTTAGGATTCTATACAGGTGTATCTTCATTCCTAAACAATGATAGAGCCCAAAATGATGACTTTAATATTACATTGTTTACAGATTTAACACAAAGTAAATATCATATTTTTTCTGATGGTTTTTATATCACAGTTTCGATTATTGCATTAATGGCTTTATTTACGTTTAAGTTATATCGTCACTACTATTATAAAATTTTTGCTATCATCACTTGGTTTTTACTTATTGGATCGTTATCACAATACTTTGATAGTGCATTTAATGGCTTTTCATTACCACAACGTCGATGGGTATACTTTTTATCTATTTCAACTAGTATCTTAATTGCATTATATATTCAATATTTATCTGAACTTACATTAAAACAATATTTACTTGTAGCAATTCCGGTATTTATATTTGGTTTATATCACTATATATTTGCAAGTGCTTATGTCAATTGGATGATTGTACCATTATTTTTAATCATCGTTTTAATCTTTGTAGTATGGAAAAAACAATGGTTATATCAACCTTATATACTAATAGCTATTGTATTACTATTCTTTGTACAACAAATTATAATGACACACGATTCACGAGCCCGTACTATTGATCCATATGCAACGACTACGAAAACATTAACAGATTCAAGTTATTATAATCATAAACTTGCTAAAAAAATTAATAATATTAAAAAACAAAAAGATAATAAAAATCCTTTCCATCGTATCGATTACATGTCAGCCTATGCACTCAATTCACCATTTATTTACCATTATAATGGCATTTCACTTTACTCAAGTATTTTTGATGGTGACATATTAAAATACTATGATAAAGAAATGCAAATTAATATGCCTGTTGATAAAAATAGTACATATCGATACTTAGGGAATCGAGCAAATTTAGAAGCCATGTGGGATGTTCAAGATCGATTCCGACATCCTAATGATCTGAATATGCCTTATGGTTTTAAAAAGGTAGATACTATCAATAATGGTTCAGATAAATTAATTCATTCAGAAAATACTATTAATTATCCAGCCACGCATATTACTAATAAGATTTTTAATAAACATGATCTCAAATCGCCATTAGATCGTGAGCAAGCGATGCTACAAGGTGTAGTATTAGATGATGATTCAATCAAAGCGAATACTTCTTTCACTCAAAATAAAAACCTATTAAGTAAAGCATATCAATCTACAAATAATGCTACTTGGAAAGATAAAACTCATTTAAACGTAGAAAAAAATAATGGTGGTATCACATTGACATTACCTAAAACGTTAGCTAATCAATATAAAGATATGTATGTCGAAATGGATGTAGAATTGTTAGCTCCCGATATTGAGCATTCTATAGGAGTAAATGAATATGCTCAAAATCGTAATATGCTAAGTTATAAATATCGACGTTTTGTAACGCCTGTAACAATGAGAGTAAAAGCTTCGGATCAATTAAAGATTCGTCTTACTAAAGGACATTATCGATTATCTATTAAAGGTATCTATGGAGAAGATTATCATACATTGAAACAAGCTTCTAAATCACTTAAACCTGTGACTATTTCACAATTTAGAAGTGGCTATACATTCACTAAACCTAAAGGAACTTCTGGATACTTAGTGGTACCAATCGCCTATGCTAATGGTATGCATGCACGTGTTAATGGACACGATGTAGATGTAAAACAAGCTAACGGTATTATGACAGCTATTCCAGTCAAGAAAAATGATACTCATATTGAATTATCTTATACACCACCACATTTTTATATACTATTAATTTTGAGCGTTATCGGAATAATAAGCAGTATAATATTTAGCAGATATTTAAAACGAAAAAATCAATTAAAATAAAAAGAGCCTGAGTCATAATTACTAGAAAAATAGCCAGTAAATGAGTTTATTATAAATTCATTTACTGGCTTCTTTATTTACAATACTGCGTATTGTTGGCTCGCTTTTTTAGGGAATAGCTTCAGCCTGCAGTCTTCAGCTTGTTCTGTTCTCTCAAGAGTCTTGCCAAAATATTTTGTATTTATATGTAATTTTACATTGAAATACTTAAGAAAATAAGGCATATTCGTACAATTTAATAAACATCACTAAACTAAATCAACGAGATGTCTTATGTATAAAGATTATAATATGATTCATCTTACTCTACCAATGGTAATTTCAGTTCTCATTCCCATACATGATATTTCACGACATGTAAATGATATTGTAGAAACAAATACTAAGACTGAATTTATTTGTCCGAACAATAAAAGACTAGTATTTAAAAAATATACCTATCACCATGATAAATATGGCTTTAAACGAGATTTTAAATTATATGAATGTGATGATGATTCAGAATGTCCTCTGAAACACCCATGTATGAACTTCAATTCAAAAACAAATAAAAAAGTAATGAAGAATTATAATTGGGAATATTTTAAAGCGCAAATTAATAAAAAGCTTTCAAAAACAAAAACCATCTATAGTCAAAGAAAAATTGATGTGGCGTCTGTTTTTAGATTTATAAAGGCTATTTTGAGTTCCACTCGAATGTCCGTTCGAGGGATAAATAAAGACAAAAGAGAACTAGGATTTGAGCTAATGACACTTAATTTAAGAAAAGTAACAGCTCAATGAGCAGAAAATAATCACAAAAATTATAAAAAAGACAATTTCTATATTATTTCAATAGAAATTGTCTTTTTTTACTTATCTTGAAACTTTATATCCAAGACTCTTTTTTAAATGCGTATTAACTTACCCATTTTTTAGTATAGTTTTCTATATACTGATTAGCGAATTTCTTGAATTCTTGCAGCTTTACCACGTAAACTACGTAAGTAGTATAATTTAGCACGACGTACTTTACCGCGACGTTTAACTTCGATTTTTTCGATTTTTGGAGTGTGTAATGGGAATGTACGTTCCACACCTACACCTGAAGAAATTTTACGAACTGTGAAAGTTTCAGAAATTCCTCCACCGCGGCGTTTAATTACAACACCTTCGAAAACTTGGATACGTTCACGTGAACCTTCGACGATACGTACGTGTACACGTAAAGTGTCACCAGTACGGAAAGTTGGTAAGTCTGTGCGTAATTGTGATTTTGTAACTGCTTCGATTAACTTATGATTACTCATTTTTATACTCTCCTTCAACCTATGTTCTTGCCTAGACATTCATATAGCAGCGGATCATAGTGATTTTTAGTGTCTTTTCACACTTGATATATATTAGCATACTCCTAATTGTTTTTCAATTGGTTTTTATAGCTTTCTAAAAATTCTTTATCCTTATCACTTAATTGATACTTTTCTAGTAAGTCCGGACGTTTATGCAAAGTACGTATTAATTTTTGTTCATGTCGCCATTTTTCTATATTTGCATGATTTCCAGATAACAATACGTCAGGTACAGTCATACCTTTATATTCTCTTGGACGTGTATATTGTGGGAATTCAAGTAAACCATCGGAGAAAGAATCATCTTGATGGGATTGTTCATTACCAAGTACTCCAGGAATTAATCTAACGATAGCATCAGTCATAGTCATAGCTGGTAATTCTCCGCCAGTCAATACATAATCCCCCATTGAAATTTCATCGGTTACTAAATTTTCTCTAATTCTTTCGTCATATCCTTCGTAGTGTCCACAAATAAATACAATATGTTCAGCTTCACTCAATTCTTCAGCAATTGCTTGAGAGAATGGTCGTCCTTGAGGACACATGAGAATGACACGCGTTTTATCAGTACGTTTTAAATCTTTCATTGCATTAAACACTGGTTCTGGTTTTAAAACCATTCCTTGACCGCCACCATACGGATAATCATCCACTTGATTATGTTTATTTTCAGCGTAATCTCTAAAGTTTACAGTATTAACTTCAATAATATTTTTATCTTGCGCACGCTTCAAAATCGAATGATTTAGAACGCCGTCGAACATTTCTGGAAATAATGTTAGGTAATCTATTTTCATTATTCTAATAATCCTTCCATTGGCGTAATACGAATTGTTTTATGTTCAACATCTACTTCTTTAACGACATCTGCTATATATGGAATAAGGTATTCTTTGTCACCTTTAACAACCCATACATCATTGGCACCTGTTTCAAAAATATTAATGACTCTTCCAATTGGTGTATCATTATTAAAAACCGTACACCCAATAATATCAGAATAGTAAAATTCATTTTCATTCAATTCAATATCCTCATGATCACGTTCTTGGAATAAGTAGTCGCCTTTATATTGTTCGACGTCATTAATATTATTAATACCTTCAAATTTAAGCATGTGAAATCCTTTATGTATACGATATGATGTAATAGTCATTTCTATTTCATTATGGTGGTGATTCACGATAAGGACTTCTCCAGGTTGAAAACGTGTATCAGTAAAATCAGAATTAGATTTTACTTTTACTTCTCCTTTAATCCCATGTGTATTTACAATTTGTCCTACTTCTACTTGCATCCTTATCCTCCTTACATAGTCGTTTATTTATACATATTAACATGTTTCTTATAAAGTGAGAATATAATAAAAGCCTGTGACATACCTTATGCCACAGACCTGTTATTATATGATATTGATATTATTATCAATTATTTTGAACGTTTTTGTTCATCAAATGTTTTTAAAATACCTTGTTTTGATAAGATATTGTGAACAGTATCAGTTGGTTTTGCACCGTCTTTTAACCATTTTAAAGCTAATTCTTCATCGATTTTAACTTCTGGTGCATTTACACTTGCTGGATTGTAAGTACCGATTTGTTCGATGATACGACCATCACGTGGTGAACGCGCATCAGCTACAACGATACGATAGAATGGATTTCTTTTTGAACCTAAACGAGTTAAGCGAATTTTAACTGCCATTTATAAAACTCTCCTTTAAATCTTTTAATTTTTATTTTCTACAAGAAATAATAATAACAGGAACCTCCAACTTTGTAAAGACTTTTTTCTTTACCAAATCTAGATTTATGAAATAAATTGTAGATTTGATTATGTACTAGCTTTAACTAGAGCTTACCTTTATTCATTTTAGTTATGTATGTGCCAATGTACATGCGTTCCTTTACTTATTTATGAAAAAGCGGAATAACACTTAGGATGTTATTCCGCTTTCATTACTTTTTAGAATGGTAAATTCATGCCTTTTAACATATTTTCCATTTGGCTACGTTTACCTTTTTTACCTTTACGACCATTACCCGTAAATTGTTTCATCATTTTTTTCATATCATTAAATTGTTTCATTAAACGATTCACTTCCTGCAATGAACGGCCTGAGCCTTTTGCTATACGTTTCTTTCTTGAAACATTTAAAATTGCTGGATCTTGTCTTTCATTAGGTGTCATTGATTGAATAATAGCTTTAATATGGTCAATTTGTTTGTCACTCATATTTAGCTTATCTAAGCCTTTCATTTTATTCATACCTGGAATCATTTTCATAATATCATCCAGTGGTCCTAAATTCTTCACTTGATCCAATTGTTCTAAGAAGTCATCTAATGTAAATGAAGACTCACGCATTTTCTTTTCTAAATCTTTAGCTTTTTCTTGGTCCACATCTTGTTGCGCTTTTTCAATAAGACTTAATACGTCACCCATACCTAGTATACGAGATGCCATACGCTCTGGATGGAATAATTCTAAACCATCCATTTTTTCACTCATACCAACAAATTTAATTGGTTTATGTGTTACTGCACGAATAGAAAGTGCCGCACCACCACGAGTATCTCCGTCTAATTTAGTTAAAGTCACACCAGTGACATCCAATTGCTCATCAAATGATTGCGCAACGTTCACAGCATCTTGTCCTGTCATTGCATCTACAACAAGCATAATTTCATCTGGTTTTGAGATTTCTTTAACATCAGCTAATTCATTCATTAATGTTTCATCAATGTGTAAACGTCCCGCAGTATCGATAATTACAAAGTCCAAATGTTCTTCTTTAGCATATCTTAATGCGTTATCTACAATTTGTTGTGGTTTAACTTGATCACCTTCACTATAAACAGGTACATCAAGTTGTTTACCTACTGTTTGTAATTGATTAATCGCAGCTGGACGATATATGTCGGCTGCTACTAACATTGGCTTTTTATTATATTTTTTACGCATTAACAATGCCAATTTACCAGCGGTAGTTGTTTTACCTGCCCCTTGTAAACCAACCATCATTACAACTGTGGGTGGCTTATTAGCCATTTTAATAGATGTATTTTCTCCACCCATTAATTGTGTTAATTCATCTTGTACTATTTTTATAACTTGTTGTCCAGGTGTTAAAGACTGCATAACGTCTGATCCCAAAGCACGTTCGGAAACTGTTTTAACGAAGTCTTTGACTACCTTGAAGTTAACATCGGCTTCTAACAATGCTAATCTAACTTCACGCATCATTGTTTTAATATCCGCTTCTGTTACTTTACCTTTACCGCGAATTTTTTGCATCGTGGCTTGTAAACGATCGGATAATCCTTCAAATGCCATATTAACAACCTCCTTATAAATTATTCTAGTTCTTCTAATTTTTGGATTAAATGTTCCAGTTTTTTAGTATCATGAATAGATTGTTTCATTTCGTTATAAATCATTTGACGTTGTTCAAATTTCTCATATAACTTTAATTTAGTTTCATAGTCTTCTACTAAATCGCCAGTTCTTCTTATATTATCATAAACCGCTTGTCTACTCACTTTAAACGTTTCAGCAATTTCACTTAATGAGTAATCATTTAGATAAAATAACTCAAGATAATTCTTTTGTTTTTCAGTAAGCAAAGAATGGTAAAAATCAAATAGATAATTCATTCTTAACGTTTTAACTAAATCATTTTTCCCCATTTTGGTGTTCCTCATTATTATCTGTTAAGCTTTGCATTTCATCAGGGATATTATCATTTTGCTCAATCATATCAGCAAACAATCCATATACATAACTTTCAGGATTAAATGGTTGTAAATCATCTAGTTTTTCACCTAAACCAACGTATTTTACTGGAATATGCAATTCGTTTCGAATAGCAAGTACAATACCACCTTTTGCTGTGCCATCTAATTTAGTGAGCACAATCCCTGAAACGTTGGTTACTTCTTTGAATGAACGTGCTTGTGATAGTGCATTTTGACCAGTGGTTGCGTCTAAACATAATAATGCTTCATGTGGTGCATCTGGAACAGCACGACTAATGACTCGTTTCATTTTGTCCAATTCTTGCATTAAGTTTGATTTATTTTGTAAACGACCTGCTGTATCACAAATTAATATATCTACATCTTTATTCTTAGCCGCATTGATTGCATCATAAACCACTGCTGCAGGATCAGAACCTTCGCTTTGTCTGATTACCTCTACGCCTACACGATCGCCCCAAACTTGTAATTGTTCAATTGCACCTGCTCTGAAAGTATCACCAGCAGCCAACATAACTTTTTTACCTTCCATTTTATAACGATGTGCCAATTTACCAATCGTTGTAGTTTTACCTACACCATTGACCCCAACCATTAAAATGACATTTAATCGGCCATCTTCGATATTCATTGCTTCTGAATGATCATCTTCTTGGTGATAAATTTCTACAATTTTTTCAACGATAACTTCTCTTAAACCTTCAGTTTCTTTGATATTACGACGTTGTGCTTCTGTACGTAATTCATCCGTTAATTGCATAACCGTATTGAAACCTACATCCGCAGTAATCAACATTTCTTCTAAAGCTTCGAAGAAATCTTCATCTACAGTTCTATAACGTGCAATCAAGTTATTTAATTGCTCCTGGAAGTTTTCTCTTGATTTTTCTAAACCTGCTTTAAATTTCGCTCCCATTTTTTGAGCTTCAATTTCTTCAAAATCTTCAATTGAAATTAACCCATCTTCGTCAAAGTCAGCTTCGCTTAATTTACGTGGTTTTTTCTTTTTTGGTGCAGGTTCTTCATTTTCTTGTTCATTGTCTTTTGTTGATGGTTGATCTAATTCCTCATCTTCCGTTAATTCCTTTTCAATATCTTCAGTCGACTTTGTAGAAAATTTATCTTTTAGTCGTTTGAAAAAACTCATGCATTTTCCTCCTTCATAACCTCATCTATTGTATTTAAATTTACACTTACTAATTTTGAAACGCCTGACTCTTGCATTGTAACACCATATAAACGATCCGAATACTCCATGGTACCTTTTCTATGCGTAATGACAATAAACTGTGTTTTTTCCGATAAATCATTTAAAAACTGTGCGTAACGAATAACATTAGCTTCATCCAAAGCTGCTTCCACTTCGTCTAGTATAACAAATGGTGCTGATCTTACTTTTAAAATAGCAAACAGTAATGCAATAGCACTTAATGCGCGTTCGCCACCACTTAATAAAGAAAGATTTTGTAATTTTTTACCTGGTGGTTGAACAATAATATCTACTCCTGCAGACAAGTAATCATCATCCGTAAGCTCTAACTTGGCATGACCACCACCAAAAAGTGATTGAAAGACAGTTGTGAAATAATCTTGTACTTCAAAAAATGTAGCTTTGAAACGATCTTTTACTTCTTGATCCATTTCATTAATGATTTGTTCTAAAGTCTGTTTTGCTTCTCTTAAATCATTTCTCTGTTCATTCAAAAATGTATAACGTTCATTTAATTCTTCAAATTGTTCAATAGCATTAACATTAACTGAACCTAATTCTTCAATTGACATCTTAGTTAATTTTACTTTTTTTCTTAATGTTTCTATTGAAACATCTGATTGATAAGTTTCTCTCGCACGTTCAAGTGTAAGATGATACGTTTCATTTAAATGATTCATTGCGTGATTAATAAGAACATCTAATTTAGACTGTTGGGCCTTAATATCTTGATAAAAACTTTCAATAGATAATAAATCTTGATGGCATTGTTCGAGTTTGTACTCATGAATTTCAATATCTTCATTTATAGAATCTTTCTGTTCTTTTAAAGTATCAAGTTTTTGTTTTAATTTATCACGTTGAGACGCTTTATCTTGGATACTTGATTGAAGTTGTTGAAATGCTTTTTCGCCCATCATATCGTCAGAATTAAATAATTCTATTTTCTCTTTAGTTGCAATGATTTGTTGGTTAATTTGTGCAAGTTGCTTATCTATTCTTTCCAATGACATAATTTGATGACTTATTTTTTCTTTAACGACTGCAACATCAGAACGTTTTTGATTTAATTCTTTTTCAACTTGCGATACATTTTCTTTACCTTCTTTAGAGAGTTTTGAATATACCTCTATGTCATTTTCAAGTTGTTTTAGTTGCTCTTGAATTTCAGATAAACGCAATTGTTGTTGCTTTAATGTGTGACGACTTTTTTCACTTTGATAGCCATCATTTTTCTCAAATTCAAATTCTTCATGTTCACTTTTTATATGTGTTTCTTGTTTTTTCAATCGATCTAAAGTCAATGTTTCTTCGTGAGCGGTATCTTTTAATTGATGATATTGTTGGCTTAACTCTACATACTTATTACTTAATGTCTCAACTTTCTCTTTTTGCTTTTGCAATTGTTGTTCGAATTCTTTTGTTTTCTCTTCGTAGTCGTTTAATTGTATTTTCATTGTTGCCAATTCATCTTTTTGAGCTAAAATACTTTTTGATTGACGCATTCCGCCACCTGTCATTGCTCCTCCTGGATTAACGATATCTCCTTCTAAGGTAACGATTCGTGCTTTATATTGAATCGCTCTTGCAAGTTCATTCGCAATTTTAAGATTCTCCACTATAATTGTAGTACCCATCAAATTATCTATCACAGCTTGATACGTTTGATTAACTTCAACCGCTTCCGATGCAATATTAATAAAACCATCAAAATTTCGAGCTATATTTTGAATATGATGAGATAAACTTCTTGCTCTAATTACATTTAGTGGTAAAAATGTTGCTCTTCCTAATCCTCGTTGTTTTAAAAATTTTATCGCTTGGCGACCATCTTTTTCATTATTTACAATAATGTGTTGTAATGAGGCTCCTAACGCTGTTTCAATCGCTTGTGTCAATTTTGATGGTACCTTGATGACTTCAGCTACTGCACCATGAATACCACTTAAAGTATTCTCTTTTGCTTTTAATATATGTTTTACTCCATTAAAAAAGTAGGAATAGTCTTCTGCTTGTGTTTCTAAACTTTCCATACGCACGCGCATTTTATCAGTATATCGATATGCTTGATATAACTTATCTTCATATGTCGCTTCTATACGTTTTGCTTCAGATAAACGATCTTCAACATCACGCATGTCTTTCTCTGTTATGTTCATTTTTTGTGATGTAGTAGTATGCGCTTGTTCTGTTTGATGTATGTCATTTTGAATATGTTTAAGTTGATCAAATACTTCTATTAATCTTGCATCGAGACGTGTTTTTTTGGTTTCATTTTCTTGAATAGTACGTTCTAAAAAACGAATATCATTATTCACTTCAGATTGCTCGGACATTAATTCATAATATTCATTTTTAATAGTTTCTAATTTTTCATCATGTTGTGCATCTGTAAGATTAAGTTTTGATTCTAACTGTTTAATCTCTTTATTAAGCGATTGATGCTGTTTTTTAAGTTTAGATACTTGTTCTACAGAAAGTTCTCTTTCATCTTGAACATTCTTTAATTCATACTGTAAATTATCTAATTCTTCTTCAAATCGTGCATTCGTTTCTGATTGATTTCTTTTTCGCTCTTCAAGTACATTTAATTTTCCAATAAATTTTTCATATTCCTCAGTTGTAGTAATTAAATCTATATTAGTGTGGTCGGTATCTCTTTCAAGTTTTTGACGTTGCGTTTTTTGTTTTTGTAAATATTGATTTAATTGAGCTTGTTGACCTTCTTTTTCAGCTTGTTGGCTTTTTAGATGATTCAATCGTTCATCGAGTTGACGATTCTCTTCATCATATTGATTAATATCGTGTACAGTTACGACAACATCACTATGCTCCATCTCTTTTGATAATTGTAAGTATTCTTTAGCAATAGATGCTTCTGCTTTTAGAGGTTCAACACGCCCTTCTAAATCATATAAAATATCCTCTACTCGAGATAGATTATCTTCTGTATGACCTAGCTTTTGTAAAGATTCCGTTTTTCTTTTTTTATACTTTAAAACACCCGCTGATTCTTCTATGATTTGACGTCGGTCAACAGGTTTAGCATTTAAAATTTCATCTACTCTACCTTGTGAAATAATACTAAACGCTTCTTTTCCTAGACCAGAATCTAAAAATAACTCTGTAATATCGCGTAGACGTGCCCTATCATTATTTAAATAATATTCGCTTTCTCCACTACGATAAAGACGACGTGTTACAATCACATCATCAGCCTCAATCTGCAACTCTCTTGTAGAATTATCTAATTTTAATTGTACTTCTGCATAATTTTGTGCTTGACGATGTTCTGCCCCTGAGAAAATAATATCTTCCATTTTAGAGCCACGAAGCGACTTAGCAGATTGTTCTCCTAAAACCCATTTAATCGCATCAGTAATATTACTTTTCCCACTACCATTTGGACCAACAATTGCTGTCACGCCTTTATCGAACTGTACATTCGTACGATCTGCAAATGACTTAAAGCCAACGGTATCTATAGATTTCAAATAAACCATACTCTTCTCCTTAATTCATTCATACTCATTCTTGTTGAAAAGAAGATAATATATGAAATGCGTTCATTATTATTTGTTCTCATCTCTTAACTTATGATAAGCACTTTCAGCTGCTTTTTGTTCAGATTCTTTTTTTGTTCTGCCTTGTCCTTTTGCGATTGCTTTATTTTCTAAAATCACTTCAGATGTAAATAAACGATGGTGTGCTGGACCTTCTTCTTTAATCAAATGATACGTCACATCCCCTTTACTTTGACTATGAATATATTCTTGGAATTGTGTTTTAAAATCGACCACGCCAATTAATTCATTATGTTCTACATATGGAAAAATGACTTTTTGAGCAAACTTCCAGACTACTTCTAAGCCTTGGTCTAAGTATAAAGCCCCAATAAACGCTTCAAAAGCATCTGATACTAATGAAGGTCTTGTTCTACCACCTGTTTTTTCTTCACCTTTTCCAAGTAAAATGAGTTGATTTAATTCAATTTTATTTGCAAATATTACAAGTGAGGGTTCACATACGATTGTCGCTCTCATTTTAGTTAAATTTCCTTCTGGTAAATTAGGATATTTGTCAAAAAGGTAACGTGAAACCGTCAATTCTAATACCGCATCTCCTAAAAATTCTAAACGCTCGTTATGAGCTAATCGATCCATATTAAAATCATTAATAAAGCTAGAGTGCGAAAACGCTTGTTGGTACACATCTAAATGAGTATAACTAAGACCAAGCATTTTCATTTTTTTATCAAATTGATATTGAAAGTCTTTAATCATTTCTGATTGTTTCGGGTGCATGATTGATAAACCTCCGTTCATGTTATTGATGTCCTATGAAAAAAATCTGAGCCATCATGACGACGACTCAGATGTAAGTTTTTATTTTTCAAGACTATTGATGTATTTAACTGCATCACCAACAGTGTTGATTTTTTCAGCTTCTTCATCAGGAATTTCAGTACCAAATTCGTCTTCTAATTCCATCACTAATTCAGCGATATCAAGTGAGTCAGCGCCTAAATCATCTTTGAAAGATGCATCTTCTGTTACTTTATCAGCGTCTACACCTAAACGGTCAACGATGATATCTTTTACTTTATCGAAGTTTTCCACGTCGATTCACCTCCTTTAAAAGTGTCTATCCATAGACTATTATATTTTCCCATTTTAAGGGCTAAAACACAAGTATTTATTAAAAGGATAATGACTATTTATCCTTTTAAATACATGACGTATATATTACATATACATGCCACCATTAACTGATAACGTTTGACCTGTAATATATTTTGCACGATCAGATGCTAAAAATGACACTGCATAGGCAATATCTTTATCTTCTCCAAAACGTGATAATGGAATTTGCTCCAACATTTGTGATTTAAGATCTTCATTTAATGCATTTGTCATATCTGAGACGATAAACCCAGGCGCAACTGCATTAACAGTAATACCACGTGAAGCAAGTTCACGTGCACTTGATTTTGTCAGTCCTTCAATACCTGCTTTTGTCGCAACATAATTAGCTTGTCCAGGATTACCCATAGCCGCTACAATACTAGATAAATTAATAATAGCACCGCTACGTTGACGTAACATTTGTGGCGTAGCTTTTTGAATACAATTAAATGTCCCTTTTAAGTTAGTATTAATAACGTCATCCCATTCTTGCTCTTTCATTCGCATTAATAAATTGTCTTTTGTAATACCTGCGTTGTTTACAAGAACATCTAAAGAGCCAAATTGATTTACAACTTCTTTAATCATAACTTTGACTTGATCACCTTCAGCAACATTTGCTTGTATTGCAAAACTTTCTACGCCTTTTTCTTTAATTTCTTTAACCACTGCTTCTGCTTTTTCTTTATTACCCGCGTAATTAACTGCTACATTGAATCCATCTTCTGCTAATTGCAATGCAATACTACGTCCAATTCCTCTAGAAGCACCAGTTACTAATGCACTTTTAGTCATTTTCATTCCATCCTTTCACATCTTCTAATGTTTGAATCGATGTAATTTTAACATCTCGATTAATTTTTTTAATTAAACCAGATAATACTTTACCAGGTCCAATTTCAATAAAATGATCCACACCTTGGTCTATTAACCATTCTGTCGATTTAATAAATTGTACTGGTGAATAGAGTTGTTTCACCATATTTTGTTTAATCGTTTCTGCTTTTGTTTCTCCATGAGCATTGTAATTTTGAACGATAGGAAATTGAGCATCATTCCAAGTGAATTGATCAATAAATGAAGCGAAATTCTCTTCAATTACTTGCATCATTGAAGAGTGGAAAGGACCTGATACTGCTAAAGGAATCACACGCTTCGCACCTAAAGATTTTCCTTCTTTAGTTAATTTATCAATCAGCGCTTTATGCCCAGATACAACGATTTGACCTGGTGCATTAATATTGGCAGGTTCAATTAATTGATCTCCAAATGAAATTTCTTTACAAATTTCATTTACCTCTTCATAACTTAGCCCTAAAACAGCAGCCATACTTCCTACACCATTTGGAAAAGCTTGAGTCATTAATTCGCCACGCTTACGCACAATTTTCACTGCATCTTCAAATTTTAGTACACCAGCAGCCACTAAACTTGAATATTCACCTAGACTATGCCCCATTGTATAGTCAGCATCTATATGGTTTAGTGCTTTTAGTAATGCAATACTATGTGTTAACAATGCAGGTTGAGTATTCTCAGTTTCTCCTAATTTTTCCTCTTTATCTGTAAACATCGTTTCTAATAAATCAAAATCAACCGTTGTTTGCGCTAATTCTAAAATAGAAGTCGCATCTTTATTAACTTGATATAAATCTTTAGCCATTCCGACTTTTTGTGCACCTTGTCCAGGAAAAACAATTGCAGTTTTACTCATTGTCACTACCTACCGTTTCTCTCATAATTTTTACTATTTGTTCATCACCAGCAATTTTAGCTTGTCGAATTGCAGAATAGAATGCACGTGCATTTGAACTGCCATGTGCTTTTACTACAGTACCATCTAACCCTAAAAGAACAGATCCACCATATTCTGCATAATCTAATTTTTTCGCAAACTTACTGATATCTTTTTTCAATATCGCCGCAGCAAGCTTATTTTTTAAATTAGCTAATAGTGTACCTTTTAACATTTTTCCAATTGATTTAGCAGTACCTTCGATGTTTTTTAGTACCATATTTCCAGTATAACCATCAGTGACAACTACATCTGTGTCACCCTCCATCAATGTTTTAGCCTCAATATTTCCATTAAATCGAATAGTCGCTTCATCTTTTAATAATTGATATGTTTTTTTAGTCAAAGCATTTCCTTTTGCTGGTTCAGTTCCGATATTCAACAATGATATTTTAGGTTGTTGAATACCTCTAATTTTTTGAGCATAAATATTACCTAGCTGTGCATATTGCAATAAGTGTTCAGGTTTTGCATCTGCATTGGCTCCAACATCTAAAAAGACAAATCCTTTACCATCGATAGTAGGTAATGTGACAACAAGTGCTGGTCTAGCTACGCCTTTAATACGTCCGACGATAAATAGCCCTGCTGACATTAAAGCACCTGTATTACCAGCAGATACACAGCCATCTGCCTCACCAGATTTAACCGCTTCTGCCATGCGTACCATTGAACTGTCTTTTTTTCTTTTAATGGCACGTACAGGCTCATCTTCCATCTCAATTTTTTCTGAACAATGTCTAAACTCTATACGCTCATGATTTAATGTATATTGTTTTTCATCACCAAATAAAATAATTTCTAAATCTTTAAAATCATTGATTGCTTTTTCTACAGCTTCTAATACGATTCCTGGTGCATTGTCGCCACCCATCATATCTACAGCAATTTTAACCATGGTTTTCATCCTCACTTATATAAAACATTTTAAATATGCCTGTAAAAACGCGTGTATCTTTTACAAAAGATTCCACTTTTATATCATAATGTCGATTTGTTCTATTGATTACGGTTGCTTCTGCTCTAACATTATCATGCAACTTTACTTTTTCAATAAATTTCAAATTACTTTCTTGAGTTAACACAGTAGAGTTATGTATTAGGGCTACACATAATGAATTAGCTTGAGCAAATAAAATATGCCCCCGTGCAATACGTGTTTTTTGAAACACATACTCTTCTGTAATTTCTATAATAGATTGGGCAGAATAATTAGGTTTAACTTGAATAAGATCCCCAATCACTTCATTAGCTTCCAATCCTTTGATATATTCATAATTTTGTTTAGCTACAGATTTAATACGTTTACGTAATTCAGGAATATTAAGTTGTGTGCGATCCAGACGGATAGTTTGAATACTTACGTTGAATAATTCACACAATTCACTATCCGTAATAAAGGGGTTTTCATTAATCGCCTTCTTAATCTCATGACGACGTTCTGTTTTTTTTTAATTTCATACTTTCCTCCCCTTTAAATATTTTAGTACCAAGTCTTAATCATTCCTCACATATCATAACACTTTCTATTTATTATCCTCAACAAATATTACATGTTCATATAATAAATAATTTGAATTAAATATCAGTTTACTGATGTTAATCAAAACTTATGTTAAGTAAATGGTCGTTGATAAATGCTCTTAAACGTTCATATTTCTCAGTAAAGAACTCCCCGGATTGAATGAGTTCTGCAGCCTCATCACGAGCTACTTCTAGCATACGATAATCTTCTACTATATTAGCAACCATAAAATCTGGTAACCCGCTTTGTTTAACTCCAAAGAAATCACCAGGGCCTCTCATTTCTAAGTCACGTTCACTTAATTCAAATCCATCTGTAGTTTGTGTCATAATGGTCATTCTTTCTATGCCAGTTTCTGTTTTAGGTGATGCAATTAATACACAATAACTTTGATGTTCACTACGTCCAACACGACCTCTAAGTTGATGTAATGTAGATAATCCAAAGCGATCAGCATCATAAATCATCATGAATGTAGCATTAGGAACATTAACGCCTACTTCAACTACGGTTGTCGACACTAAGATATCAATATCATGATGACTAAAACGTGCCATTACATCATCTTTTTCGTCTGCTGACATTTTCCCATGTAATAAACCTACATGTGTTTTACCATAAAATTCTTGTAGTGACTCAAAAAGTTCAACAACATTTTGTACATCTTCTAGATGTTCAGAACTTTCAATTAGTGGACAAATCACATAGGCTTGGCGTCCTTTTTTTAGTTCGCTTGTCATTTGAGCTAACACTTGGTCATACTGTTCATGTTTCGCCCAATGTGTAATAATTGGCTTTCGACCTTTAGGTAGTTGTTTAATTGAGGACACATCCATTTCTCCAAATACTGAAATGGCTAACGTTCTCGGTATAGGCGTCGCAGTCATAAACAATACGTTGGTCATAGCACCTTTTTCTCTTAGTAATTGACGTTGATTCACACCAAAACGATGCTGTTCATCAGTAATCACTAACCCTACATTTTTAAATTGTACATCATCTTGAATCAATGCATGTGTACCAATTAAACAATCGATCGTTCCATTCTCTAATTGTTCTAGCAATACACGTCTTTTTTTTCCTTTTACCGATCCAGTTATTAAAGCCACATTCATATGGTCACCGAAAAGTTCTGTTAAACTGTTTGCATGTTGTTCAGCCAAAATTTCTGTAGGTACCATCAGTGCAGATTGATATCCAGCAGTTTTGAGTGCATACATACAAATTGCTGCTACAACTGTTTTCCCTGACCCAACATCACCTTGTAATAAACGATGCATGCGTATTGGCGCTTTCAAATCTCTAAATATTTCATTAACGCTCGATTTCTGTGCATCTGTTAATTCAAAAGGTAACGACTGGATAAATGACTTTACTTTATTAATATCATAATTAATTTCAATGGCTTCATCTGAAGCTTTTTCTACGCGATTTAACCATTGCATACGTAGTTCAAACATAAATAATTCAGTAAAAGCATATGTACGTCTCGCACGCATAAGCGCTTGTTTATCTTTAGGTAGATGCAACGTTTTAATAGTATAATCTAGTAATTCCAATTTGTACTTTTGTCTTAATTCCTCTGTAATCCATTCATGTATAGTGACATCATTAAGAGATTGATGAATCATATCACGCATCTGTTTTTGTTTAATACCTTCTTTAAGTCGATATACCGGTTCTAATCTCACTTCTTCAGTAGAGGTATGAGTGTCATTAAAAAAAATACGATTGCCATTAATTTCTTGTTTAGCACGATTCCATTTACCTTTTATTGTTACTATTTGATTTAACTCAATTTTCTTTTTTAAATACGGTTGATTAAAAAATACACATTTAACTGCGATATTATCAATCATTAAATGGACAGTTAATTTTGATTTATTCCGGCCAAAAAAGGCTACCGTGGGTACAGAATAAATTTCTCCTGCTACTGTCACAGTAGATTGATCTTCAGCTAAGTTTAAATCTACGACAGTATTATCTTCATAACGTGTTGGTAAATATAACACTAAATCTTCTATTGTGTGAATGTTTAATTCATGTAGTAAAGCAATTCTCTTTGGTCCAAGTCCTTTTATAGATTGAAGCGGATATGGACTTTCAATTAAACTAACTTTCGACATTATTTCTCACCTAATATTTTTAATCTTATTTATATTTTATCACGTTTATTATAAATATTTAGTGATACCATCTTACTATAGCTCACTCGACAAATGAATATCACTCGCTTCATTTAAACGTATAAACGTACAACATTCACTTTTAACACTAATATCAATTATCATACTTAACCAATAAAAAGAGATCCTACAATGTTTCAATCTATTTTAATTGATTTTGCATTAGCTCTTCATCTTATTTAAATTTTAGAAGTACGAAATATTTTATATTTCATCAAGGTCCAAATCAAGAACGATTTATACATATATTCCCAGTTATTATTACTGCTGAATTATATGATATTTTTAATCACTCTTTGAGTATTAGATATCTTCTTAATTGTTATATCTTCCTCTATTTTACAGTTCATTACTGATAGCATATCTTTCTATTTTACTATATATTGATTGGTCATTATGTCTTGAAAAATCTATTAAATTAAGCTCTCCATTGTCATATTTTTCAATAATTTTCTTAAATATAAAATGGGGAGTGACAACGACAATTATTTCATCGTTATCACTCCCACTATTAAATCTCACTTTATTCTACAGCAAATAAATATGGATAAATTGGTTGATCACCTTTATGGATTTCTATTTCAACATCTGGATATTCATTTTCTATCCATTCTTCTAATTGAGTTGTCATATCAGATTGTGCATCTTCACCAGTTATCACTGTTAATATTTCACTTTCTTCATTTAACAATGTACTTAATAAGCCAGTAATAGTTTTAAATTCATCTGCATTACTAGTCACAATTTTACTTTCAGCTAATCCCATAAATTCATCTTTTTTAATATCTACACCATCAATCTTAGTATCTCTGACAGCAAATGTAATTGATCCAGATTTAACTGTTTCTAACGCTGTATTCATATGAGACGCATTTTCTTCTAACGTAGATGCAACATCATATTGGAAAAGTGCTGCAATACCTTGAGGAATAGATGTAGTTGGAATGACTACTGTGTCAGCTTTAACAAGTTGTGCTGCTTGATCACTAGACATTCTAATATTTTTGTTATTTGGTAAGATAATTGCACGCTGGCATTCAGACTGTTCAATCACCTTAACAATATCCTCTGTAGAAGGATTCATTGTTTGCCCACCACTAATAATGTGTGTCGCACCCATTGAAGTGAACAACTCAGAGATACCTTCACCCATTGAAATGGCAATTACTGCTGTTTCAACTGTTTTAGGTTGTTGCGAAGCTGTTGCTTGTTGATGACTTTGTTCTTTTCTAATTACTTCACGATGTTGTTCACGCATATTTTCTACTTTTAATTTAATAAGTTCACCATATTGTTGTCCATAATTGAACACTTCACCTGGTGTTTCTGTATGTACATGGACTTTAACTATTTCATCATCATTAATAACTAATAATGAATCACCAAATTCGCTCATATCATTTCTGAATGTTTGTTCATTAAATTCTTTTTTATCTTTTCCAAAGCGTACCATCATTTCAGTACAATAACCGTACTTAATATCTTCTGTATTAATAACCCCATGAAAATCATGTTCTTCATGAACCAAATCTTCTGTGTCTAATTTTTGTTTGTTAGCTTCAACTTTTTCGCCTTTTAGTCCTTTTAAAAAGCCTTCGTAGACACATAATAAACCTTTACCGCCACTATCCACTACGCCTACTTCTTTTAAAACTGCTAATAAATTTGGCGTATTATTTAAAGATTGCTCAGCTTTTTCGATTGTATATTCCATTACTTCGATGCAGTCATCTGTTTCTTCTGCTTTAGTCATAGCTGCACTTGCTGCATCTTTGGCAACAGTCAAAATAGTTCCCTCAACTGGTTTCATGACTGCTTTATAAGCTGTATCTACACCTGCTTGAAAACTACTAGCAAATTGTTGAGCATTAATCTCCTTTTCATCTTCAATATTTTTGCAAAATCCTCTAAATAATTGAGATAAAATAACACCAGAGTTACCACGTGCTCCCATTAAAAGTCCTTTAGAAAAAGTTTTACCTAATTCACCAATACTTTGAGATAAATTATTTTCAACTTCTTCGCGACCTGAGGTAATTGTTAAATTCATATTTGTTCCTGTATCACCATCAGGTACCGGGTATACATTAAGGGAATCAACTAAATCTGCATTATTAGATAAATTGTGTGCCCCTTGTATAATCATATCGGCAAATAATTTACCATTAATTTTGCTAATCATCGTGCTTTGTCCTCCTATACCTTCTTGCCCTTGTTATTAAGTCTTACACCTTGTACAAAAATATTAATAGAATTCACTTTAATATTAAGTGAACTTTCGAGTGTATATTTTACTGATGATTGTACATTGTTAGCTACTTCAGAAATTTTGACACCATAACTTACAATGATGTACATATCTATATCAATCACACCATTATCTTCTTTAACAACAATGCCTTTAGCATAATTCTCATGTCCTAATATTTCAGCAATACCGTCTCTTACTTGTTGTCTAGATGCCATGCCAACAATGCCATAACTTTCTACAGCTTTACTTCCTACAACAGAAGCAATGACCTCATTTGAGATATCAATTTTGCCATAGTCATTTAAGATTTCTAATGTCATCTTCATTATCCTCCTGAATTATGGTTAAAATCATATTTAATAAATGATGTATACATATATGATAAAGATAACTATTTTATAAATAAGCCAATCTACATAAAAATATATTATAATAACTCCACAATAGTTAATTATACCATAGATTTACATTTTCAAAACAATTAACATAAATTACATATGATTTTATTGCTTTAAATATTGATATATGGTATCTTAGTTTAAGTATATAAGTAGTTAAGTGTATTTATATTTATTAAAGGAGGTACTTTGATGGGTAAACAATGTTACGTAACAGGTCGTAAAGCTACGACTGGTAATAATCGTTCACACGCTTTAAATGCGAACAAACGCAGATTTAACGCTAACCTTCAAAAAGTTAGAATTTTAGTTGACGGTAAACCTAAAAAAGTTTGGGTTTCTGCTCGTGCTTTAAAATCTGGTAAAGTTACTAGAGTTTAATAAATATAATGCACTAAAAATGCCTTCATATGTGGTGAAGGCATTTTTTTATTACTCTAAATCTCTACTTCTCATTTGCAGTACTTGACCTTTTTCAACTTCGATAATTGCCATTGATCGATTGACTTCATTAGAAATTGTCAGTGTAGAGCCTATTTCTAAGTGCTGATGATTTAAATTATATTTAAACCCAGATAAAGATAATATCACTTCTCCATTTACTGGAATAAATGAAACATATTGATATTTATCAGATTTATGAAGTTGATGTGTTCCGGTATTAAGTAGCATGATTTCATTTTGCTTATCTATTACTTTAATTATAATTTCTTTTTTTATATAGTCTGACTTGAAAAGAATTTGTAATGTTCCCATAAAATGATCTAATCTTCCACCCGTTGCTCCGTAGATATCTATTTCTGTATATCCCTTTTGAATAGCTTGTTCTACGCCTAATGCTAAATCAGTGTCATCTTTTTCAGCTTTAACTGGATGAATATTTAATGTTTTTTTTAAAATTTCTCTTTCTTCATCATTGACGGAGTCAAAATCGCCCACTGAAAAAACAGGTACAATACTGTGTTCAGAAAGAATTAAAGTCCCACGATCTATTCCACCCCAAGGTTCAGTTGATAATTTTGAAAAAATATGAGGTGGTAAATGACGATCTCCACATAGTAAATTAATTTTCATTATCTCAACCTCTCAATATTTTAGTCACTGTTTTATAATCATCATGGTTAAAAAAGTATGAACCTGTAACAAAAAGGTTAGCCCCATGTTTTGCACAAATATCTATCGTTTTATCATTTATACCGCCATCGACTTCAATATTAAAATTTAAATTAAAAGATGACTTCAAATCATTTAATAACTTAATTTTTGAAGCACACATGTCGATAAATGTTTGTCCACCGAAACCAGGATTAACCGTCATTACTAAAACATAATCCACCATGGAAAGAACAGGTACGACCCTATCTACAGGGGTGCCAGGATTAATTACTACACCTGCTTTTTTATCTAGACTTTTGATAAGTTGAATAGCACGATGAATATGAGGGGTTGATTCAATATGGACTGAAATCATGTCTGCACCATGTTTTGCAAATGTCTCAATATAGTTTTCAGGATTCTCAATCATGAGGTGTACATCAATTGGTAATTGTGTAGTTGATCTTACTGCATCTAATATGGGTAATCCAATTGATATATTAGGTACAAATTGACCATCCATAACATCAAAATGTAGACCGTCAACGCCCGCTTCTTCTAATAATTGTATTTCATGTTTTAAATTCAAAAAATCGACTGATAATAAAGAAGGAAAAATGTGTCTCATTAATATCTAACCTTTCTATTCGAAATTTCATTAACTAATTGTAAATAGTGTTCATAACGAAATTGTGCTAAATTATTGTTTTCTAATTGATGTTTAACATTGCATTTAGGTTCTTTAATATGATTACAATTTCTAAATTTACAATCATTTCCAAAAGTATTAATTTCTTTAAAGTAATACTTTACATCATCTTTTTCAATATGATCAAAATCAAGTGCACTAAAACCAGGTGTATCTGCTATAAAACCATTTTCTCTTTCAAATAGCTCTACATGTCTTGTCGTATGTTTGCCTCGATTAAGTGATTTAGAGATATCATTGGTTTCAAGATTTAGTTCTGGTTTAAACGTATTTATAAATGTTGATTTTCCAACACCAGATTGTCCACTTAGCACAATTAGACCATTGGGCCAAGTATTCACAATATCAACTTTATCAGTTTTTTTACCTACAAATTGAACAGAATATCCTATTTCCTTATATGTATTTAGTATTGTTTCGATATGATTGATTTGCGTTTCACTAGCAATATCTTTTTTAGTGACTAATATACTAGGAGATAAGTTGTAAGAATGTGCAATCACTAAAAATCTGTCTAACAATTGTGTTGAAAATTTAGGTTCAACCGCACTCATTACAATAATCAGACCATCAATATTACTTACTGGAGGACGCTTTAATGCATTGTGGCGTTCATGCACGTGGTGAATATAACCTTCATCTTCATTTTGAATGTCAAAGTCAACGATATCTCCTACTACAGGAGAAAATTTTTTCTTTCTAAAAAGACCACGAGGTTTAGTATTATATTTTTTTCCACCTACATCTACTTGATATACTCCACTAATTAGTTTAACAATACGTCCTGTTTCCAAATTAACACCTCAAATTAAGTATTTATGTTTACGTTATTATAGCAAACATAGAATTAATAATATATATATTCTATACCCTCATCATAAAGATAAGGATAGAAAGACATTGAAATCACTTAAAAAATTAACTTTACATAATAAAATTATAGTTGTTAAAAAGACAATTTCTATATTATTTCAATAGAA
>NZ_KV813756.1:355187-405368 GCF_001813735.1 Staphylococcus sp. HMSC068C09 | reverse complement strand
TTTCTATATTATTTCAATAGAAATTGTCTTTTAAAATTAACATCATTTATATGATAAAATACACGTTAATGTATAAACAGTAAACGATGAATAACTTATCATTACTATCTTACTCTTATTCTGATATTTGAAATTTATTCGTAGTCAATATCTTTATCTGCAATAACATTGTCATCTACTTCAATCGTATATCCAGCAGAATCACCTTGTTCAATTTTTAATGGAATAGTAATGATTTTATCCTTGTGAATATTGTATGTTTGACTTACCTGTGTACCACTATTATTTTTATCTCTAATATAAATCTTTACCTTTTGGCTTTCTCCATCATTTCCAGTATACGGAATATGATAAGTTTCCGTATAATTTTTTACGCTTGTCGTATGATTATCTTTCTTATCATCAGAAGAATCCGAGTCCTCTTTTGAATCTTTTTTTTTATCTTTCCCCTTAGAAACCATAAGTTCTACTGTACTTCCTTCATTTACTTCAGTCTGTTTTGGAGATTGTGAAATAATGATATCCTTATCTTTAGTATCACTATTAGTCGTCTTAACTTGTACTTTTAGACCCCTCGACTCTAATTCTTTTTTAGCATTTTGATAGTTTTTATTTTCATAGTCTTTGACGTAAACTTTTTTTACACCTAACGATTCAGTCAGTACAATATGATGATCGTTAATTTTCACCGATTCATTAGGGTTAATATTTTGCTTGAAAATATATCCTTTTGGCATTTGACTATTATATTCTTGATTAATTGTCACATGATTTAATTTATGATCTTTAAGTTTTTTTATAGCATCTTCTTTTTTAATCCCTATCACATTAGGCATATTTATCTTTTCTGGACCTTTTGATAATACAACATCTACTTTTTCTTGTTGGTTAACACGTTCTCCTGCTTTAGGATTGGAGTTAATAATTTTATTTTCGGGATAGTCATCATTATATTCTCTAGATATATGTCCTATTTCTAAATGCGAAGCTTTTAATACTTTTTCTGCTTCTTTTTCAGTTTTACCCGTTAAATCAGGCATTTCTGCATATTTATCACCAAGCATGCCCCAAGCGATAAACCCAATCAAGCTTAATAATAAAAGCGCTAGAATAAAAATAATAGCGACCTTTTTCTTTTTAGAACGTTTTTTACGTTGAGATGTGTACACATTATTTTCACTTGCTTGAAATTTATGATGATTGATAATAGGAATTTGCATCGTTTGCGCTATATCTTTTTTATGATTTTCTTCATCAAGTTTGTTTTTTATTTCTTTTTTATCAATGGGTACTGTTTGGGTGGTATCACTTATACGCGTATGCTTTTCTTCATTTAATCTGCTTGTAACAAGCACACTACTCAAATCATTATACATTTCTTCTATCGTTTGATAACGATCTTTAGGGTTTTTTTCAGTCGCCTTAAGTACCACATTACTTAAAGATTGTGGAATATTTGGATGTTTTTCAGTAATATTAGGAACTGTTTCTTGAATATGTTTAATAGCAATACTTACAACTGTCTCTCCCCTAAAAGGAGGTTCACCAACTAACATTTCATACAATACTATACCAATTGAATAGATATCGGTTGTTTCATTCGTTTTATCTCCTTTAGCTTGTTCAGGAGATAAATATTGAACCGTTCCAAGCACATGATTTGTTTGAGTCATTGATGTCTCACTTAACGCTTTTGCGATGCCGAAATCAAAAATTTTTAAAATTTTATCTTTATTAATTAGTACATTTTGAGGTTTAATATCTCTATGTATAATACGTTGCTCATGTGCTTGTTTTACCCCATTTAAAATTTGCTTAATAAAATCAATAGCTGTTTCTATATTCAATGGACCATGGCTATGTATATACTCAGATAGTGTCGGTCCATCAATATATTCCATAATAAGATAGAAATTATCATCATCTTCTTCAACATCATATACTTCCACAATATTTTCATGAACAATTTGTGTAGCACTATTTACCTCTCTGTAGAAACGTTTCATAGTTTCATCTTTTTCGTTTTGTGAAATAGAAATTGCTTTAATAGCCACTTTACGTTCAAGTATAGTGTCTTCAGCAAGATAAACAATACTCATTCCTCCGCCACCAAGTTTATCTAAGAGTTGATAGCGATCATTAATTAGCTTGCCATTCATACATTATTACCCTCAATTTCAGCTAATAGTACACTCACATTATCTTTAGATTGATGATCTAAGGCAGCTTGTATTAGTGCTTCTCCAAGTTCATTTAATGATGTAGACTGATTCATTAACGTTTCTATTTCATGATTTCTTACATAATCTGACAGTCCATCAGAATTAAGTAATAAATAATTATAGTAACTGATGCGCTTTGTAAAAATATCAGGACTTACTCGGCGATCAGTACCCATTACTTTAGTGATTATATTACGTTGAGGATGATTAAACGCTTCTTCTTCAGTAATTTGTCCGGTCATAAGCAAATGATTAACAAATGAATGATCATATGTAATCTGTTCAATTTCTCTTGAATTAATCACGTATGCTCTAGAATCACCAATATTTGCTACTACAATTTTATTATCAAATATGAGGGCACATACACACGTTGTGCCCATACCACGATATTCTTCATTCGTTGTAGCATATTCAAATAATTCGAGATTAATATCTTTTAATGTTTTACTTAACCATGATTCAGCTTGGTCTAATTCAATAAAGTTTTCTGTTTCAAAATAGTCTCGTAATTGATTAGTAACAAATTGACTTGCAACTTCACCTGCTTTATGACCACCCATTCCATCACACAACACTAACAATTGTTGATGTGTTTGGTTATAAAATATACCTCCCGCGTCTTCGTTCTTTTCTCGATGTTGTCCAGTATCTGTGAAAAACTGTGCGTTAAGCATGATGATTACCTCGTTTCTACTTGTCGTTCCTTAGCTCTTAATTGTCCACATGCTGCATCTATATCTGAGCCTTGTTCTCTTCTAATTGTTGCATTGATGCCTAAACGTTTCAATTCTTTTTCAAATTTAAAAATATCATCTTTTGGTGTTTTAACATAATTACGTTCAGGAACATGATTGACTGGTATAAGATTTACATGACAGTTTAAATCTTTAATTAAATGTGCTAAATCTCTTGCATGTTCAAGTTGATCATTTACGCCTCCAAATAATCCATATTCAAATGTAATTCGACGATTCGTTTTTTCTTGATAATATTTGATTGCTTCCATTAATTTTTCAACATTATACGCTCTATTAATTGGCATTAATTTTGAACGAATTTCATCTTTAGCAGCATGTAAACTTACTGCAAAATTAATTTGAATTTGTTCATCAGCAAAGTCATAAATACGTGGGATAATTCCTGACGTTGATACTGTAATATGTCGCGCCCCAATGTTTAAACTATTATCATCATTGACTATTTTTAAAAAGTCCATCATTTCATCATAATTTTCGAAGGGTTCACCAATTCCCATAATAACAATTTGTGATACACGTTCATTAGTAGCATCAAGTGCTTTTTGAACTGTGAGTACTTGAGATACAATCTCGCCAGCCTCTAAGTTACGCTTTAAACCACCTAAAGTTGAAGCACAAAATGTACAACCAATTCGACAGCCTACTTGAGTCGTTACACATACAGAATTACCGTAATCGTGTCTCATTAATACCGTTTCAATGGTATAACCATCTTGTAATTCAAATAAAAACTTAATTGTTCCATCTTTACTTTCTTGTTTAACTACGGTAGTTAACGTTGTCATAACAAAGTTATCTTTTAACAATTGTCTTAAGTCTTTAGATAAATTAGTCATCTCATCAATAGTGTCTACACGCTTTTGATATAACCATTCAAAAATTTGTTTAGCTCTAAATTTTTGTTGTCCGTGCTCAATTAACCAATTTTGCATTTCATCATATCTTAACGAATATATTGATTGTTTTTCAAAATTTGGTAAGAATTTATTTTTTTTCTTTTTTTCAGCAGTTATCATCTTAACTTTCCTTTCTTTTTATTTTAGTAATGAAAAAGCCATCTGAATTAAAGTCTTGTGGCAAAATTTGTAGTGTTTTTACTTTTTCACCAGTAACAGGATGCGTCATCAATTCAAATTCAAAATCTTTATTTTCTTTTAAAAATGTATAAATTACATTTTCATTTTCCATTTGTTCAATTGTGCAAGTTGAATAAATAAGTGAACCGCCTGGTTTCAAGTTATGTTTAACATTATCTAATATACTTAATTGAATTTCTACAAGATCATTAATACTATCCTTAGATTGTACATATTTAATTTCAGGCTTATGTCTTAATACACCTAATCCACTACAAGGTGCATCTACTAAAATTTTGTCATATAGTTCTGAATATGGTTGTGTTGCATCATGGTCGAAAGTGGACACATTCTTTAATTTTAACTTTTTGATATTTTCTTTAATTAAACCAATTTTATGCTTATGAATATCTGTAGCATCTACATGGCCTGTGGATGCTAGTAATTCTGCCATATGACAAGCCTTACCGCCAGGAGCACTGCATGCATCTAGTATGGTATCGCCTTTTTGAACATCCATTAAATACCCTACTAACATTGAACTTTTATCTTGGATGGAAATAAGTCCATCTTTAAAAGCTCGAGATTCAATCACTGGTTTACCTGTAAGGTGTAAACAATATGGAATGAGTTGATCAATATCCACATGATAACCTTCTTGTAAAAGCTCCTTACTTATTGTTTCAACATCCGTACGACTTGTATTCACTCTTACTGTACTTGCAGATTGTACTAGAAATGATTTTGCAATCTTATGTGTCGTTTCTATTCCGTAATGTGTAATCCAATGCTCAATAATCCATCTTGGTATACTATATTCAATCGTCATACGTTGCTTTTCATTCTTAATTGTTTCCAATGTCGGTAAGTCACTTTTAAATATGTGACGAAGTATAGCATTAACGATGTTCCCATTGTGCTGGCCACCACGACGTTTAGCAATATTAACTGCTTCATTTATAATTGCATGATTAGGTATTTTATCTAGGAAGACATATTGATATAAACTCATCCATAATAATTGACGTACCCAACCTTTAATTCTAGTCTTAACAAAGGGTTTTAAATAAAAATCTAAAGTCATTTTACGCTTTATTGTTCCATAAACTAATTCTGTAAACAATGCTTTATCGACAGTTGCAATATTATATTGGTTAATGACTTCGTTAATTTTTAAATTGCTATAAGCATTATCGTTTAAAATATCTTGAATGGTATGAAATGCAAGGTCTCTTACTGATTGTGTCATACTAATTTAGTCCCCACTAATGAATCTTGTACACCACTTAAATATTGAGCAGCAAGCATTCGTTTTTTCCCAGATAATTGAATATCTGTTAATGCAATAGCATCCAAAGAGCCAGTTCCTACAATAATTGCAGTCTTAGTGATTTCTATAATTTCACCTGGTTCTCCGTTTTTTCCTTTTTCAATATGAGCTTGATATAGTTTTAAATTTTTATCATTCATAGTTGTATAAGCCACTGGCCATGGTGATAATCCACGAATATGATTGTGTATCTCTTTAGCGCTTTTAGTCCAATCGATACGTTCGTCTTCTCTGCTAATATTAGACGCAAACGTTGCTTTTGAATCATCTTGTGGAATACTTTCATTTGAACCATCTATAATAGAAGGTAATGTTTCTTTTAATAAATCTGCACCTAAAAAGCTTAATTTATCGTGCATTGATCCTACATTATCATCATCTTCAATGTCGATGGCCTTTTGAGAAATAATATTACCTGCATCTAACTTTTTCACCATATACATGATTGTAATACCCGTTTGTGCTTCACCATCTATAATGGCTTGGTGAATAGGTGCTCCACCACGATATTTTGGCAATAATGAGGCATGTACATTTACAGCACCTAACTTAGGAAGATTTAATAGACTTTCAGGTAATAATTGTCCAAATGCTGCCGTTACAATTAAATCAGGATTTAAATCCATAAGTTCATTTAACTCATTAGAATCTTTTAACTTTTCAGGTTGATATACTGGAATGTGATATGTTTCTGCCACTTTCTTTACAGGAGGAGGGGTTAATACACGCTTACGTCCTACTGGTCTGTCTGGTTGAGTAACTACTGCGATGACTTCATGTTCAGCGATTAACATCTCTAGTACTTTTGTTGAAAAATCTGGTGTTCCCATAAAAATTATCTTACTCATTGTCAAAATATGCCTCCACTTCTTTTTCAGTCAATATTTTTGTAGCACGTTCGGTAAATGGAATACCATCTAATTGATCAATGATGTGCAGTATCATTCTAGCCACATCATCATAAGCAGTTAATTCAATCTCGTGACCTTCTAAATCATTTGCTTCTACAGTTATCATTTTACTACGTTCTACCTCCCCAAATACATTAGGAAGATTAACCGAACCTTCTAAATCAATGATTTTCTCATTAGATTCTGTTTTGATTTTAGGATTGATTAATTGCAAGAGTCCTTCCGCTTCCATGTCAATTATAGCAACACGTTGACTTACACCAATTTGTGGCGCTGATAAAGCTGATGCTTCTTCAGAATATAAAGTGTCTTCAATATCTAATAATAAACGTTTTAAATTTTCATCAAAAGTTGTTATCTTTTTTGCTTTTTTAGATAAAACAGGATGAGTCGATGGAACTAATTTCTTTATTGCCACTTAGAACGCCTCCCGAAAAAAATTCATCATATTATTATAACGTAATTCAATTTAAAATGCGACCTTAGTCTTATCTTCACTCTTCTCAGATAACTTTAATTGCTTTTAATTTTTTTCATATCTAAAATAATTATGAAGACAATTAATATATTAAATAGACTAAGGAGGTATAAAGAATGGAAGTCAATAAAGTGATTTACATTATCCTAGCTGTCTTTTTAGGTGGCTTTGGCGTACACAAATTTTATGCTGGTAAAATGATGTCTGGTCTTCTTCATTTATTATTCTGTTGGACAGGAATTCCTCATATTATTGCAATCATCAGTGCGATTCTGACATTACTAAGACCAGCAGATGAAAATGGAAACGTAACAATGTAACATGTAAATACAAAAAGAGTTACACCACGCAGTTAAACGCAAACGGTGCAACTCTTTTTTTACATTAATATTTGAGGATTGATATCAATCCTTAACGATAATTTATCTTTAATATATGCTTCATGATAATAATCATCTAAGTACTGTAATGCATGAATTAATTCTGGCTCACTCTTGTATTTAACCAATATTTGAAAACGATGTTCGTTATTAATTCTAGCAATTGCCGCTGGAGAAGGTCCAAGTACGAGTGCTCTTTCAGAAAGATGTTGCAGTAAAATTTGATGTACATGTTTAGCAGCTTCCATTACTTTTTTCATATTTTTATGCGCAATAGTAAAATTAATTAAATAATAATAAGGTGGATATTTACCTAATTTTCTAAATTGCATTTCTTTATGATAAAACGTTAAATAATCATTTTTTTGAACATCTTCTATTGCATAATGAGTTGGATTATATGTTTGAATAATCACTTTACCAGGTTTTTCATGACGACCAGCACGACCTGAAACTTGTGTAAGTAACTGATACGTTCTTTCACTCGCCCTAAAGTCGGGCAAATTCAACATTGTGTCAGCATTAAGCACACCAACTAATGTTATATTTGGATAATCTAAACCTTTTGCAATCATTTGTGTGCCTAATAAAATATCGCCTTTTCCCTTTTCAAAATCAGTCAATAGCTTTTCATGTGCACCTTTTCTTGACGTCGTATCTACATCCATACGAATAATACGTGCCTCTTCAAATTCTTGTTGTAAAATTTCTTCTACCCTTTGTGTACCTGTACCAACCTGTCTGATATGTGGGCTTTCACAATTAGGACACAAGTTAGGAGGCAAGTCTTGATAGCCGCAATAGTGGCATTTTAGTTGGTCTGTCGTCTTATGATAAGTTAACGAAATATCGCAATGTGGACATTGTGGAACATATCCACAATCTCGACATAACATAAACGAAGCATAACCCCGTCGATTTAAAAATAAAACGATTTGTTCATTTTTATTCAGTCTATCTTGAATCGCTTGTCTTAATTCTTCTGAGAACATGGAACGATTACCTGAACTTAGTTCTGCTCTCATATCAATGATATCTATTGAAGGTAAAGCTTGTTGATTAACTCTTTCAGGTAAAGTAAGTAATTGATATACATTTTTTTCTGCCCGTGCATAAGATTCAAGACTTGGTGTCGCACTTCCTAATACTAATGGACATTGATGAAATTGACTTCTCCATTCTGCTATGTCTCTAGCATGATAACGTGGATAATCTTCTTGCTTATATGTTGATTCATGTTCTTCATCAATAATAATAATGCCTAAGTTTTTAAATGGTGCAAAGATACTTGATCTCGCACCTACGCTTACACGTGCTCTTCCATCTCTAATTTTTTGCCATTCATCATATCGTTCACCATTTGACAAACCTGAATGTAAGACAGCTACATCATCACCAAAACGTCGCTTAAAGCGTAAAACCATTTGTGGTGTCAGCGCAATTTCTGGAACAAGCATCATAGCTTGTTTATCTTTTTTTAATACTTCTTCAATGGCTTGCAAGTAGACTTCAGTTTTACCTGAACCTGTGACGCCGTGTAATAAAAATGTACGTTGTGCGTTGTGATCTATTTTTTCTTTAATTTGTTGAAATGCGTTATTTTGATCAGGGGTTAACATTCGTTTTTCTTCTTTTTCAAAGATACGATTTGCAAAAGGATCTCGTTCAATTTCAGCATCATATTTTTCAAGGAAACCTTTTTTGACGAGACCCTCTATACTTGATTTAGAAAATCCCATTTCTTCAAGTTCTTTTAAAAATACATTTCTATGATGTTCTTCTAAAAGATAAGCATACACATCATATTGTTTTAATTTCTTTTCTAGTAAAGCTAATATATCATCTGGATTGTATCCTTCAACAACTCGTACTGCACGCTGTGTTTTTCTTTTTGTATGTTGAGATAATATGGTTTCTTCTTCTATTAAATGTTGTTCAAGTAAACGATTTAATATATTTAAATGATTATTTTTTTGCGCATCTTTATACTTATAATATCCGTTGTTATCAAAGTATTTTAATATATCTTCTTCAATATCATTGTGACGGACTATTTTAAATACTTTAGTGTATTTTGCTTTAATCGCGCTTGGAAGCATTGCCTCTAACACAGAAATGCGTTTTGAAATATGATAATGACTCAACCATTCACTTAATTGGATAAGTTCAGGTGTTAATTCTGGTCGAATATCTCTAATTTCTTTAATTGGTTTCAATTTATCTATATTGACATCTTCACTTGGTTGTTGTTGTATATCCATAACATATCCTTGAATAGTACGTGGACCAAACGGTACAACAACTCTTACACCCACTTTTATAAAATCTTTTAAATGGTCAGGTACGAGATAATCGAATTTAAAATCAACACTCTTAGAAGGAATATCTACAATGACCTTCGCAATCATTATTGCCACCTAGTTTCCAGTTCATCTAAAATTTGTTGTGCAAGTTGCACTTTCTTTCCTTTTTTTATATTAATACGTTGTCCATCTTTAAAATGCATAGTGAGTTCATTATCATCAGATTGAAATCCAATGGTCTGATCTCCTACATTATTCGAAATAATGACATCCGCATTTTTACGTTTTAATTTATCTTGTGCATAAGCATTAATATTTTGGGTTTCAGCTGCAAATCCGACCAAGTATTGATGTGTTTTATGTTCACCTAAATATTTCAAAATGTCCTTTGTTCGCTTAAAAGTGACAGAAAGATTGCCATCTTGTTTTTTCATTTTATGATTCAATACATCAGCCGGCGTATAATCTGAGACGGCTGCTGCTTTAACAACAATATCTTGTTCTTCATATCGACTTGTAACTGCATTAAACATTTCTTCTGCACTTTCTACATGAATGACTTCTACATTCTCTGGATTATCAAGTTGCGTTGGTCCTGCCACAAGCGTCACCTTTGCACCTCTTTTAGCTAAAGCTTCTGCAATTGCATATCCCATTTTTCCAGAGGAACGATTAGATACAAACCTTACTGGATCAATTACTTCAATTGTAGGACCAGCAGTAACTAAAGCATGTTTCCCTTCAAAAGAAGTATAAGATATGTGTGATAGTTCATTCTTATCTTTAAAATAATCATTTATGATTTTGACAATTTGAAGAGGTTCCTCCATACGTCCCTTTGCAATGTACCCACATGCTAAAAAACCATCTCCAGGTTCAATAAAATGATATTCATCGTCTTTTAATACAGAAATATTATGTTGCGTACGTTTATTTTCATACATATGAACATTCATAGCTGGAGCAATAAATTTAGGGGTTTCTGTAGCAAGTAGCGTTGATGTGACGATATCATCAGCAATACCTACACTTAATTTGGCAATAGTATTAGCGGTAGCAGGTGCAACAACGATACAGTCTGCCCAATCACCTAATGCTATATGTTGAATGTCTTCAGGATTTTCTTCAATAAATGTATTGGTATATACAGGGTTTCTACTAATGGCTTGAAAGGCTAAAGGTGTAACAAATTCTTGTGCATGATCAGTGAGCATTACTCTTACATCATAATTCGCTTGCGTAAGTTTACTAGTTAAATCAATTGCTTTATAAGCAGCAATGCCTCCTGTAACAGCTAATAGAATGTTCTTCATGATTCGACTCCTTTAGTTATATTTATAGTCTTCACTTTTAAATTTATTATACACAACTAAGATGAAAAACTAAAAACACGGGAGTAGAACAGATTTTTAATTCACTGTTCTACTCCCGCAAGATTAACTGATTCTAAAAACGCTTATATAAGTACATTTTCAATTGAATCAGAGATTGCAAAAATGTTTAAAAGTCTGAAATACATGGTAACTTATATTTCAGAACAACAACTTAACTGATAACGAAATAATTTTATTTATGCTTGAAACTCTTCAGGTACAACAGGTGAAATTTTTCCGCTTGCGATCTCTTCTAGTGCTTCACCTACAGGTTTTGCTGAATGATAACCATTTAGTAATGCAGTTTCAGGCTTTTCGTCTAATTCACGTGCACGTTTAGCAGCTGTTGTTGCAATTAAATATTTTGAATTAATTTGTGATTGTAATTGATTTAACGGTGGGTTTAACATTATTTCTTTGCCTCCAATAACATTTTTCTATATATCGCTTCAACGCGTTCTCTTTTTAAGTGCTCGGCTTCTACAATTGATTGAATTCTTTCTTTAGCCAAATGAACTTCATCATTAACAACGACATAATCATAAAGATTCATCATTTCTACTTCTTTACGTGCTTCATTTACCCTACTTTGAATCTTTTCATCTGTTTCTGTACCGCGACCAATAAGACGTTCTTTCAAATGATCTAAGCTTGGCGGTGCAAGAAAGATAAATAATGCGTCAGGAAATTTTTTTCTTACTTGTTTCGCACCTTCAACTTCAATTTCTAAAAACACATCATGACCTTCAGCCATTGTATCTTTAACATATTGTACGGGTGTCCCATAGTAATTTCCTACATATTCGGCATATTCAATAAATTGATCTTCTTGAATTAATGCTTCAAATTCTTCTTTCGTTTTAAAAAAGTAATCTACACCGTTAACTTCTCCTTCTCGCATTTGACGCGTAGTCATCGAGATTGAGTATTTATATGATGTAGTTGGATCGTCAAATATCTCTTTACGAACAGTTCCTTTACCTACTCCTGAAGGACCTGAAAGAACAATTAGTAATCCTTTTTCATTATCCATGCCTTACGACCTCTCTAAGCTATTCTTCTATTATTTAAATATGATATCACATTGTTGTTTACGTTGTATAGAGTGTACTAGGATAAACTTAACTCATGACGCTCTATTGTTACCATGTTACAATATAATGAATGACAAAACTGAAGGTGGAAAAAATTATGGCTTATGATGGCTTATTTACAAAAAAGATAATAGAATCACTACAATTTTTAGTAACAGGTAGAATTCACAAAATTAATCAACCAGAAAATGACACAATCATTATGATTATTCGTCAAAATCGTAAAAACCATCATCTATTGTTATCTATTCATCCCAATTTTTCAAGAATGCATCTCACCAATAAAAAGTACGACAATCCCTTTGACCCACCAATGTTTGCACGTGTCTTTCGTAAGCATTTAGAGGGAGGTATTGTTAAATCAATACGACAAATCGGTAATGATCGTAGAGTAGAAATTGACATTGAAAGTAAAGATGAAATTGGCGATACGATATATCGAACAGTGATATTGGAAATCATGGGTAAACATAGTAATTTAATACTAGTAGATGATCAATATAAAATTATAGAAGGCTTTAAACACTTGACGCCAAATACAAATCAGTATCGTACAGTGATGCCTGGTTTCAAATATGAAGCTCCTCCTACTCAAAACAAACGAAATCCATATGATATTTCAAGTGATGAGGTGCTCAAATTCGTTGACTTTAATGCCGGAAAAATTGCTAAACAATTACTCAATGCGTTTGAAGGCTTTAGTCCTCTAATTACAAATGAAATTACAAATCGTTACCAATTTATGAATCAAGATACTCTACCTCAAGCTTTTGAAGAAGTGATTGACCAAACATTAAAAGTACCCGTACCAGTATTTCATAAAAATCATGAAACAGGTAAAGAAGATTTCTATTTTATGAAATTAAAACAATTCTCGGATGATATTGTTATCTATGATTCATTACATGATTTGTTAGATCGTTATTATGATGCTAGAGGTGAGCGAGAACGTGTAAAACAACGTGCGAATGATCTAGTACGCTTCGTACAACAACAATTACAAAAATATCAACACAAGTTAAGTAAACTTATAGACGAATACGAAAGTGCTAAAGATAAAGACACACAACAATTATACGGTGAACTCATTACTGCTAATATTTATCGTATTCAACAAGGTGACGCGTCTATAAACGTTCTAAATTATTATACTAATGAAGAAGTAACGATTCCATTAGACCCTACTAAATCACCATCCGTGAATGCTCAATACTACTATAAGCAATATAACCGAATGAAGACACGAGAAAAAGAACTCGATCTTCAAATTGCTCTTACACGTGAAAATATTGACTATTTTGCCAATATTGAACAGCAATTAGAACATATTACAGTTGATGAAATTGATGACATTCGTGATGAATTGGCAGAACAAGGATTTATGAAACAACGTAAAAATACTAAAAAGAAAAAACAAGATAAAATCCATTTACAAACATATATATCTTCAGATGGAGACACGATTTTAGTAGGTAAAAATAACAAGCAAAATGATTATTTAACAAATCGTAAAGCTCAAAAATCACATATATGGTTCCATACTAAAGATATTCCAGGTTCGCATGTTGTCATTTTAAATGATGCACCGAGTGAGACTACGATAAAAGAGGCAGCAATGCTTGCGGGATATTTCTCTAAAGCTGGAAATTCTGGTCAGATACCGGTAGACTATACAGAAATCAAAAATGTCCATAAACCTTCTGGCGCTAAACCAGGATTTGTCACATATGATAATCAAAAAACGTTATATGCAACACCTGATTATGACCAAATCCAGCGTATGAAGCAGGATAAAAATTAAAAAAATAAAAAAATAAAAATCCGTAGATGCTTTTTTTAAGTCATCTACGGATTTTATATATCATAGTGTCTATTTTTCTGGTAATGCAAGTTGGAAACTTACTCCAAATTTATCTTGCACCCATGCAAACTCACGAAATGGTGGCATAGAAGTTTTAGGCATCAGTATAGCACCTTCTTTTTTTAGACCATTAAATAAACGTTCCATTTCCATAGCATCTTCAACAGTGATATATAAAGAGATGGAAGGATTCATTGGTAATTCTTCACCATTATCGGCATCTATCGCCATGAATACTTGACCATTTAATGTGAAAATAGAATGTTGAACTGTCCCAGGTTCTCCAGGACCATCTTCTCCGTATTTTACCATTGTTAAAATCTCACTGTTTTTAAATAAGCTTGTATATAAATTGACTGCTTCTTCAGCTTGATTATTAAACATTAAAAATGGTGTTACTTTAGGTATTTCCATTGTAATCCTCCTATAATTTATAATTAATGTCTATTTTAAACTATTTTTAAAAATAATAAAAAGTTAGCTATTAAGAACTTTGAATTAAAAGTAGCTTTAATTTTGAAAACTTTCCATAAACAGTTAAAATTAAATAAAAGTATAATAGGAGGCATTTAATATGATGCATTATATTCTACCACTATTAGCAATGGTCATCGTTTTATTAATCGGATGGGTGTTAATTAAAATCTTTATACGTTAAGTTAATTATAGATTGATATAAAAAGATACATATAAATATGTTGATTCATATTTATATGTATCTTTCTTTCTATATTTAGATTTTATCTTTTTGACGTAAACGTGCTTTGGCTTTTTTAAAGAAGTCACTTGCATGCTCAAAAGATTCCATTTGTGCGTGATGCATATGTTTAATACTTTCTTTAATAGTTAACACATGTGCTGTTTGTTTAAATTCTTTTTCACTGTATAAAAATTGATTCACATGTTTTAACTGATTATAAAATGCATTATTATCTTTGTCTTTAGACAACTTTATCACCCTTTAAGCGAAACTTAGAGATTATCGCGCCAATCCACTAATGTTTGAATATCATTTTCTGAAATTTTGCCTTCTTCTTTAGCTACTTCAATAAGTTCATTATAATTACTTAGCGTATAGAATGGTAGATTCGCTTGTTTGAACATGTCGTCTGCTTTAGCTAGACCATAAGTAAAGATTGCAACTACACCTACGACTTCAGCCCCTGCTTCTCTTAAAGCTTCCACTGCAGTAATTGACGATCCCCCTGTTGAAATTAAATCTTCCACGACAACGACTTTTTTATTTTTACTTTGTGCGCCTTCAATTTGATTTTGTTTACCATGACTTTTACTTTTAGATCGTACATAGTTCATTGGTAAGTTTAGTTTTTCAGAAATATAAGCAGCATGTGGAATACCAGCAGTTGCTGTTCCTGAAATAACCTCTACATTATCAAAATGTTCTGTAATAAGTTCACTTAATCCATCACGAATGTCTTGACGTACTTTAGGGTAACCTAATGTAATACGATTATCACAATAGATAGGTGATTTTATGCCTGAACTCCATGTGAATAAGTCATTGGGTGATAAACTTACTGCTTCAATATCTAATAATGATTTTGCTATGTGTTTTGACATATTAACTTAACCAACTTTCCTTTATTTTTGTATAACTCTCTTGTGGATGCTCACTTTGAGTTATTGGACGACCCACTACAATGTGAGTTGAACCTAATTGTTTCGCGTCTTCTGGAGTTGTAATACGTTTTTGATCATTCACCGCTGCACCTTTAGGTCTGATACCAGGCGTCACCTTTAAAAAGTCAGAACCTAGAGACTTTGTCAGTAATTTAGCTTCTAATGGTGAACATACTACGCCATCTAATCCTGACTCTTGCGCTAATTTTGCATAATTTAACACTGCTTCTTCAATAGACGTTTGGATATTTTGTTCTTGATGAAGCATTTCTTCAGTCGTTGATGTTAATTGAGTCACTGCTATTATTTTAGTAGTTTCATTATATTTACGTAACCCTTTTACAGCATGTTTCATCATTTCAGTTCCACCAGCAGCATGCACGTTAACTAAATCAACATTTAACTTACCTAAACCCTCCATAGCTTTTTGAACTGTATTAGGAATATCGTGTAACTTAAGGTCTAAAAATATATCATGTCCACGTTCTTTTATTTTCTTAATTAAAGCTGGTCCAGTTTGATAATATAATTCCATTCCTACTTTTACAAAAAGTGGTTCATCAAATTGATCTAAAAAATCAAGAACATGATCCTCAGAATCAAAATCTAAAGCTATAATTGGTAAATCTCTCATTCATTAAACTCCTTTAAATAAATCACTTTTATTTTAAAAAGAAGCGACTTGTGCTTAAACATAAAGCAAGTTAACACATAAGTCGCTTATAATTACGGCATTACATATTTCTCATTGAAAATGTCATACTTTCAATGACATTTGTTAATGCACTTGCAGTATCTAATGAAGTTAAACATGGCACTCCGTTTTCTACAGTAGTACGTCGAATTTGGAAGCCATCTCTTTCAACTTCTTTACCTTTTGTCATTGTGTTAATAACAATTTGTACATCCCCATTTTGGATACGTGTTAATAAATCATCTTCTCCACCGATTTTACCAACAACTTCAACAGGGATATTGTGCGCTTCTAATTTTTGTGCAGTACCTTGTGTAGCTAAGATTTTATAACCTACTTCATTTAAACGGTGCGCAATATCAACGATTTCTTCTTTATCTTTATCACTTACTGTCATTAATACGGTACCATGATCTTTTACTTCTACACCACTACCTGTTAAACCTTTATATAAAGCTTTTTCAAGAGTTAAATCTTTACCCATCACTTCACCGGTAGATTTCATTTCAGGTCCAAGTGTCACGTCAACATTTTTTAATTTATTAAAACTAAATACCGGTGCTTTAACAAACACACCCTCTGAATATGGTTGAATACCTTGTTGATAGCCTAAATCTTTAAGTTTTGTGCCCATTATCGCTTGCATGGCAAGTTGTGCCATTTGAATATCAGTAATTTTACTTAAGAAAGGCACTGTACGACTTGCACGTGGGTTAACTTCTAATACATACACACCATCATGTGCAATAACGAATTGAATATTGATGAGACCCACAATGTTTAATCCTTTAGCTAATTTAATTGTATAATCTTCGAGTGTATTTATTTCTTCATCGCTCAATGTTTGTGGTGGATACACTGCAATTGAATCACCGCTATGAACACCTGCACGTTCAATGTGCTCCATAATACCCGGAATAATAACTGTTTCACCATCAGAAATTGCATCGACTTCTATTTCTTTACCTGTTAAATATCTATCCACTAATACTGGATGTTCTGGACTTGCTTTAACAGCTTGTTCCATATAGTCTTCTAATTCTGCATCACTATTTACAATTTCCATGGCACGGCCACCTAATACATAAGAAGGTCGTACAACTACTGGATAACCAATTTCACGTGCATTTTCTAATGCTTCTTTAGGAGAAGTGGCTGTTTTACCTTTAGGTTGTGGCACATCAATTTTTCTTAAAAGTGCTTCAAATTCTTTTCTATCTTCTGCACGATTTAAATCTTCTAATGATGTTCCTAAGATTTTCACACCATGTTTAGCTAATTTATCAGCTAAATTGATTGCTGTTTGACCACCAAATTGAACTACTACACCTTTAGGTTGCTCTAAATTAATGATATTCATTACATCTTCTTCAGTTAGCGGTTCAAAATATAATTTATCTGAAATTGAAAAGTCTGTTGATACTGTCTCTGGATTATTATTAACAATGATTGCTTCATATCCGGCATTTTGAATTGCCCAAACTGCATGCACTGTCGCATAATCAAACTCTACACCTTGTCCGATACGTATTGGTCCAGAACCTAATACTAAAATTTTCTCTTTATCTGTAACTATAGATTCATTTTCTGTTTCATATGTTCCGTAATAGTATGGTGTAGATGATTCAAATTCTGCTGCACACGTGTCTACCATTTTATACACAGGTTTAATATCATTATCTTGACGTAATTGATATACTTCTTCTTCAGTCATATCAAAGCGATGAGCAATCACTTTATCACTGAAACCATAATCTTTTGCATATTTAAGATATTCTAAGTCTCCTGGATGCGCTTTAAGTTCATGTTCAATATGAATAATATTAAGGAATTTATTTAAGAAGAAATAATCAATTTTAGTCATTTCATGAATTTCTTGTAATGATGTGCCACGTCGAATCGCTTCACCAATAAAGAATAAACGCTCATCATCTTGATGACTAATACGTTCTTTAATGTAGTCTAAGTCATAACTTTCACCGTTTGGTAAACCAAGATGATGGACACCATATTCTAATGAACGAATCGCTTTTAATAATGATTCTTCATATGTACGACCAATAGCCATCACTTCACCAGTAGCCTTCATTTGTGTTCCTAATTCACGTTCACCTTTTTCGAATTTATCAAATGGGAAACGTGGAATTTTTGAAATGACATAATCAAGTGTTGGTTCAAACGCAGCATAAGATGTTCCAGTTATAGGATTTAGCATCTCATCTAATGTTAAACCAACCGCAATTTTAGCCGCTAATTTAGCAATTGGATAGCCTGTTGCTTTTGATGCTAGTGCAGATGAACGAGACACACGTGGATTAACTTCAATAATGTAATAATTTAATGAATATGGATCTAAAGCCAGCTGTACATTACAACCACCTTCAATACCTAAAGCACGAATCACTTTAAGCGATACATCACGTAACATTTGGTATTCAACATCTGATAGTGTCTGACTAGGAGCTACAACAACTGAATCTCCAGTATGGATACCTACTGGGTCAATATTTTCCATATTACATACTACAATGGCATTGTCATTTTTATCACGCATCACTTCATATTCAATTTCTTTATATCCTGCTATTGATTTTTCAATTAAACATTGAGTCGCTGGACTATAATGTAATCCATTACTTACAACTTCTTTTAATTCTTCATCATTATGACAGATACCACCACCAGTACCCCCCATTGTAAAGGCAGGACGTACAATTAATGGATATCCTACTTGTTCTTTGAATGCAAATGCTTGTTCTACAGTATTTACTATATCACTTTCAGGTACCGGAACATCTAATTCATTCATCAATGATCGGAATAATTCTCTATCTTCTGCTTGTTGTATAGATTCTAATTTTGTACCTAATAACTCTACATTATTTGCTTTTAATACACCGCTATCATGTAATTGTATTGCCATATTTAAACCTGTTTGTCCACCTAATGTAGGTAATAATGCATCAGGTTGTTCTTTACGAATGATACGTGCAATAAAGTCATGAGTTAAAGGTTCAATATATACTTTATCTGCAATTTCTTTATCAGTCATAATGGTTGCAGGATTTGAGTTTACTAAAATAACACGGTATCCTTCTTCTTTTAAAGCAAGACACGCTTGTGTTCCAGCATAGTCAAATTCTGCAGCTTGTCCAATAATAATAGGACCTGAACCAATTACTAAAATCGTTTTAATATCGTCACGTTTAGGCATTCGTTTTACTCTCCTTTTTATTATCTTTAAAATCTCTCATCATGTCTAAGAACTCATCAAATAAGTAATTTGAGTCACTTGGGCCTGGTCTTGCCTCTGGATGATATTGCACTGAAAAGGCTGGTAATGTTTTATGTCTTAATCCTTCAACCGTACCATCATTTAAAGCAATATGTGTCACTTCTAAATCTGTATTTTCTAATGAGTCTTTATCAATAGCATAACCGTGATTTTGACTTGTGATATCGACTTTACCTGTGCGTAAATCTTTTACAGGATGATTCGCACCACGATGTCCGAACTTCATCTTAAATGCTTTGGCACCTTGAGATAATGCAAATAACTGATGACCAAGACAAATGCCAAAGAATGGTATATTTCCTAAAACACCTTTAATCATATCTAAGGCAACATTAACTTCTTCTGGATCTCCAGGTCCATTTGAAAGCATGACACCATCTGGTGACATTGCTAATATTTCCTCTGCTGAAGTATCATAAGGTACTACAGTAACATTACATCCTCTTGAATTAAGCTCTCTAACAATATTTTGCTTTTTACCAAAGTCTAATAACACGACGCTTAAATCTGAGCCTGTTGATACATACGGTGTTTTTGTTGACACAGTAGTTACCTCATCACGAGGTAATTCTGCAGTTTTTAAGTTAGCTGCAAGTGATTCAATTTCCTCTTTATTGTCAGTAAATCCTGCTTTTAATACACCATATTTTCTAATTTTTCTAGTAATACTGCGTGTATCTACCCCTGAAATACCAGGAATTTGATATTGAACAAGTACTTCATGTAATGTTTTTTGTTTTCTAAAATTACTTGGATGCGTACTTGCTTCCTTAACCACTACCCCATTTAATGTAGGTGTAAGTGATTCAAAATCGTCTCTATTAATACCATAATTTCCAATTAAAGGATAAGTAAATGTAACAATTTGACCAGTATATGATGGATCAGAAATCGTTTCTTGATATCCAGTCATCGCTGTATTAAATACAATTTCACCGATTGATAATTGATCTGACCCTAATTTATATCCTTCATAATATGAACCATCTTCAAATACGAGATATCTACGTTCAAACATTTTACTTGTCCTCCTTAAATTTAACTTCACCCTCAACCATTGTTAAAACAGGGTTACCATATACTTTATATCCTATAAATGGTGTATTATCTGCTTTAGATAAGAAGTCTTCACCACGAATTTCTCTTTCTTCATCTAAATTGATGATTGTTAAGTCTGCATAGCTGCCTTCTTCTAATTTTCCATAAGGTAAATCAAATATTTGTGCTGGTTTAATTGTTAAGTAATCAACAAGTTGTTGTAATGACCAGTCTCCATTTTTAACAAAATGAGTATATAATAATGGGAAGGCTGTTTCACTTCCTACAATACCAAATGGTGCTTTTGTCATTGGCTGAGCTTTTTCTTCTTTGGCATGAGGCGCGTGATCTGTAGCAATACAATCAATGGTACCATCTAGTAATCCTTCTAATAATGCATCTCTATCTTCTTTACTTCTTAATGGTGGATTCATTTTAAAAATGGCATTATCACCTGGAACATCATCTTCAGTTAATAACAGATGATGTGGTGTCACTTCAGCAGTAACATGAATGCCTGCTGCTTTAGCATCACGAATTGCTCTTACACTTTCTTTTGTTGAAACGTGGCACACATGATAGTGACAATTTGCTGCTTCTGCTAATAAAACGTCTCGTGCAATTTGTACAGATTCACAAATGTTTGGAATGCCAGGAATACCTAATTCTTCACTACGTTTACCTTGATGCATTGCACCACCATAAATTAAGCTATTATCTTCACAATGAGCAACAACTGCTTTATTTAATTTTGCAGCTTGTTGCATCGCTTCATACATCATTGCTGACTCCTGAACACCTACACCATCATCTGTAAATGCAAATGCACCCTCTTTTGAAAGTGCTTCAAAATCAACATGCTCTTTACCAGCTTGACGAATTGTAATTGATGCATAAGGTAAGACACGGACTTGTGCATTTTCTTTAATTAATGATTGCAACTGATCCATGTGTTCTACTGTATCAGGTACAGGACGTGTATTAGGCATAGGACATACTGTTGTAAACCCGCCACGTGCAGCTGCTTTTGTTCCAGTTTCAATTGTTTCTTTATGTTCTCCACCTGGTTCTCTTAAATGTACATGCACATCTACTAGTCCTGGTGCTACAAACTGACCATTTGCATCAATGACTTCAGTACCTTCATCAATATTAATATTTTCATTCATTTCCTTGATATATTGTCCATCAATTAAAATTGACGTTGATTTAAGTTCACCATTGTCTAAAATTTTAGCATTTTTTATAAGTTTCATAATTATTCTCCTTTTCTTGATAAAAGTTTATCTATTACAGCCATTCTTAAATACATTCCATTTTCCATTTGTTTAAAGATTCTTGACTTAGGTGCTTCAACTAGTTCACTATCGATTTCTACGCCACGATTTACTGGAGCAGGATGCATCACTATCGCATCATCTTTTAAACGACGATACCTTTCTTTAGTTAACCCATATTGTTCATGATAATGATCAGCTTTAAAGTTTGCTTCATCAGTAATACCATGTCTTTCATGTTGAACTCTTAAAAGCATAATGATATCAACTTTATCAATCACATCATCAATATTTACATAGGGAGCATCTAATGTTTCATCTACCCATTCATTAGGACTTGAGAACATTACTTTAGCGCCAAGTGAGGTTAAACTTGTATAATTACTTCTTGCTACACGAGAATTTTTAATATCTCCACATATTAAAATATTTAATCCTTCAAACGTTTCGTATTCTTCATAAATCGTCATTATATCCAATAAGCTTTGAGTAGGATGCTGACCACTACCATCTCCAGCATTTGCAATCGGAATATTTAAATTTTCTAGTTCTTCGTAATATGCATTTTGAGGATGTCTAATGACTAATAAATTGACGCCAATACTCTCTAACGTTTTACAAGTGTCATAAAGTGATTCTCCTTTTTGTACTGAAGAAGTGCTTGTTTCAAAGTTAACTTGTTTCAATCCAAGATTAAGTTCAGCTACTTCAAAACTGCATTTTGTACGTGTTGAATTTTCAAAGAATAAGTTAGATACATATTTTCCTTCATACTGAGGGACAATTTCTTTTCCTGATTTAAAACGACTCGCTGTTTGAATAAGATTAAAAATATCGTCGTTTGTTAAATATTCCATTGAAAATAAATTTTTCATGACCTGCCTCCTAAAAGATCCTCTTTTATTTAATGTCTGATTCTTCTTTTTCTTTTGGCAAAATAAGATTTAATATGATTCCTGATAATGCTGCTAAAGCCATGCCTTCAATTTGTAGGTTCACACCAAGACTTTTTAAATTGATAACTAAATTTCCAATACCAACTACTAGTACTACTGATGCAATAACTAAATTACGATTACTAGCAAAATCAACACGACTTTCTACCAACATTCTAAGTCCACTTGCTGCAATAATACCGAATAATAAGATAGATACACCACCCATAACTGGTGTAGGAATTGATGAAATTAATGCTGAGAACTTACCTATAAATGATAAGATAATTGCAATCACTGCTGCGCCACCAATGACATAGATACTATATATTTTTGTAATTGCGAGTACACCAATATTTTCGCCATAAGTTGTACTAGGCGGTCCTCCAATAATACTAGCGAACATTGTTGAAACACCATCACCTATAATTGAACGATGTAAACCTGGATTTTCAAAGAAATTACGTCCTACAATTTTATTAATTACCATTTGATGGCCAATATGTTCACTGACTGTTACAAATACTATAGGCAACATGACTAAAATAAGTCCGATATGTATCGATGGAACATAATCTTTAAATGGTAAATATATATCTGGAAAATCTAGCCAACTGGCTTTAGCAATTGGTTTGAAATTAACAATGCCTACAAAAATTGACACAATATAACCTACAATAATTCCTATTAACACAGGAATAAGAGAAAGGAAGCCTTTAAAGAATCCTTGAACAATAATAGTTACTAGTAAAGTTACTAATGCTACTAATAAATAGCTTAAATTGTAACCCTTCATATCTCCTGAATTCTCATACATTGCCATGTTTACTGCTGTTGGTGCGAGACTTAAACCAATGACCATAATAACTGGACCAACAACAACTGGTGGTAAAAGATGCATCAACCAACCGGTACCACTTAATTTTATGAAGATACCAATAACGATATACATTACGCCACTAGCGAATAATGCGACAAGCATATCTCCTAAACTGTGTGTACTTAACCCCGTAATAATTGGAGTAATAAATGCAAAGCTTGAACCTAAATAGGCAGGTATCTTTGCTTTAGTAATTAATATATATAGTAATGTTCCTATCCCAGATGCTAATAATGCTGCAGAAATAGGTAACCCTGTTAAAAATGGAACAAGGACAGTTGAACCAAACATTGCAAATAGATGTTGTAAGCTTAAAAACGCCCATTGTGCTGGTTTTGGTTTATCTTTTACATCTAGTACTGGTTTGACAGTACGTTTAAACATTTGCTCATTTTCCATGAAATGTTCTTCCTTTCTAAAAAAGTCTCTTTACACTATGGTAAAGAGACTAAAATAAATTAATGAAATATTATAAAAAGCTTCTTTAAGTTTTTTATAACATGACATAGGAAAAGTATTTAATTTAAGTGAGACATATCATCTATCCAATTAATAAATACATTACACGCTCACCATTAAATACTTTACCTTTTTCAGTCTCTCGTACTGGTTTAAAAGGTTAGTTATTCAATTACTACTGCATTTCTATCATCTATTTCTTCAAGATAAACAGATACTGCTTCATCTTTTGCAGTAGGTATATTCTTTCCAACAAAGTCTGCTCTAATTGGCAGTTCACGATGGCCACGATCCACAAGGGCAGCGAGGCCAATTTTTATAGGTCGAGAATGTAATAAAATTGCATCTAAAGATGCTCTAACTGTTCGTCCAGTATAAAGTACATCATCAATAATGATCACTATCTTATCTGTAACATCTTGATCAATTTCAATGGCATCTTTAGTGATAGGCTTTTTCGAGTTTTCAATATCATCTCTAAAATGAGTAATGTCAATCGTACCTGTTGGAACTACATGATGTTCAATTTGTTTAATTTTTTCTTGAATACGACGTGCTAAAAATTCGCCTCTTGTTTTAATACCTAAAAGAACAAGTTGTTCAGTTCCTTTATTATATTCTAGAATTTCATGTGCTATACGTGTAACAGTACGTTGTATAGCTGCTTCGTCCATAATAATACGTTCTGACATGATTACACCTCTTAAAAGAAAAAACCTCATGCCTTTTACAAAGACATGAGGTTTAATGTATATAAAAATATTTTATATGATTCGTCTGATAACAATCGAACAATTAAAGTTAATCATATTTATATCATTAGTCACCCTGTCTTTTGAGCCTCTCTGGACTCTTTTTAAAAGACACTGTTTTGTTTAATTTTAACTGTTATTAGCTTAAATCTTTTTAGTTCATAAGTCAATATGCTTTCTTTTAATTTACGACTTTGTTCTCTAATTTTATGATTCTCTTAATCGAATATCTTCTAATAGCGATTGAAACTCTTGAGGTAACTCAGCATGACGTTCAATATATTCATGAGTGACAGGATGTTCAAAACCAATAACTCCAGCATGTAAAGCTTGTCCACCAATATCTAATGTTTTTCTAGGACCATATTTAGGATCTCCAACAAGTGGGAACCCAATATATTTCATATGAACACGAATTTGATGAGTACGACCTGTTTCTAATTGACATTCAATTAATGTATAGTCATTGAAATGTTCTATTACATTAAAATGAGTCACTGCTTCTTTTCCATCATCAACAACATCCATAGATTGACGGTCTTTTTTGTTTCTGCCTATTGGAGCATCAATTGTTCCATAATCATGAGGGATATTACCATGTACTAAAGCTGTATACTTACGCTTTACTGTTTTATCCATAAGTTGTTCTACTAGACCACGATGTGCTATATCATTTTTAGCTACCATAAGTAAACCAGACGTATCTTTATCAATACGATGAACAATACCAGGACGTATCTCTCCATTGATACCTGATAAATCTTTAATTTGATACATTAACCCATTAACTAATGTACCTGTATAATGACCTGGTGAAGGGTGTACAACCATGCCTTTAGGTTTATAAACAATGGCTACATCTTCATCTTCATAATAAATATCTAAATTGAGGTTCTCCGGTAAAATATCGGCTTCAACCACTTCTTTTTCAGTCACTTGAATCTCATCATTTAATTTAACTTTATAATTTGATTTGATTATTTTACCATTAACAGTGACTAAATCATTTTTAATCCAATCTTGAAGTTGACTTCTAGACCACTCACTATTGAAATCAGATAATAATTTATCAATACGCTGACCTACGAGTGCTTCATCTTCTATTTTATATTCATACGTTTCCACTACGTGCCCTCCTATTCTTTTTTAGTTGCATCCTTAACCAATGCAATAATGACAAAAATAACACCAATTGTTAAGCTTGAATCTGCGATATTAAAAATTGGAAAATCATATCCAAAAATATTTGTATCAATGAAATCAACAACTTCACCATTGAATAAACGATCGATAAAGTTACCTAATGCACCAGCAAATAATAAGCTAATTGCAACTTGCATAAACGCATTATATTTAGTTTCTTTAATATAAAATATAATAAGTACAGCTAAAATAATAAGAGTAATAATATAGAAAAATCCCATTTTACCACTTAAAATCCCCCATGCTGCACCATTATTTCTATGTGATGTAATATTTAAAAAATGAGGAATCACTTCATAAGAATCACCAATGTTCATGGTTGCTGTAATTATTTTTTTAGTTAATTGGTCTATAATTAAAATCACGATGGCTACTATTAAAGATAAACCAATATAATATTTCTTTTTCATTCATGTGCCTCCATTCAGCCCTCAACTCTTTGACAACACTCTACATTATAGCCTACTACTTAGCATAAAAAAAGCTACAATCTTCTATGTCATATTTGTGTTACTTTTAGGATGAATATAATTAAATTGATCGACTTGATCAACATCTACAAAATGTGTTGTAATTTCGTAAGGTTTTCTGAAATTCATATCAGAGACTATTAAAGAGCCATCATTATTGACTTGTTCTACATAAGCAACATGTCCATGTTTTCCTTTTGGATAATGTAAAATAGAACCCTTAGTTGGATTTTCATTGACTGTATACCCTTGTTTCTTAGCCTTATTTGCCCAATGTTTAGCGTCACCCCATTGGTTACTTATTAAATGATGGTCTTCTTTTACTCGATCAAATACATAGTAAGTACATTGACCTTTAGCGTATGTGTTATATTTCATAGGATTTTTTTCCCAAAAATGAATTGTAGGTTCAGTCATATCTTGATTGTCTAGACCATCAAAAACTGCACCGGCCGTAAATATCATGCACACAAACACCATTAAAAAAATCCATTTTTTCATTTCATCACTCTACCTCTATAAAATTAAATCTAAACTGGATACCATCTGGACCTTTTATATTGATATGATGTGTTTCTGGATAATGAAAGTCAACGATAGATAAACCATAAGTATGTTCATTATCTATTCGCTTTATTTTTGAATTCCATTGATTCATTGAAAGATGACAATAATATTGTTCAGAAGCTAAATAAAACGATTCATCATCTAAATATGCAGAAGGTACTAGTCCAAAATGGTTTAAATAATACTCTCTTACTTCATTTAATCGAATGGTTTTTAAACTAATATTCCCAATTTTACTATCATTAGGTAAACCTTGCCATCCGATGGTGGATGCATATGGTAATAATGAAGAAACATCGAGCGGCTTAATATTGAGTCTAATCCATTCACTTTCTTGTTTCCAATCAGAAATCGCTTTATCAACATAAAATTTAAACATATGACCTTCTGGATCTTCGACAAAAATAAATGTACATACATTTTGTTCTCCACCATTAATTGGTAACTCATAATCATTTAACTTTTCGATTAGATCTGCCAGATGTTGTTTATTGGATAATTGAATTCCTATATAAAATAAACCAGCTTCTTGAGATAAAGGATTTCGTCCAGACTTTATCTCTCTTAAAGTAATATAATGGTGACTGTCTCCAACTTGATATTTGACAGCGGTTAATGTCTCTTCCACTTTTTTAAACCCTAATAATTCTTCATAGAACGGTTGTAAAGTACGTAAATCTCTTACATTTAAAGTGATACCATTAATAAAATGTGCATCATTATCATGAAACATAGGACACCTCCTAAATTTTAAAATCTCTCTTTCAATTTAAAAAAGCTATGATTAATGATTATTCTATAATAAAATATTTAAAATTTTATCAGTCTTAATGCGTAATATTCAACTATTTAGACTAAAAAAGCTTTCGATAGAGAGAACTTCATTGCGTTTCCATCGAAAACTTTTAAATATATATAAAGTACATTATTTTTTAGCTAAAACTTTATTGTAGATTCTTGTACCAACACATGCACCAATCATTACACCAGTAGTCATAGCAAGATTAGTAAAAATTTTATTAACGGAATCTTGTTTATCTTTTTCATAACTAGCTAAATGATTCATATGCTGTTTGAATACACCCATCACAAACTTATGTGCAATGGCTTGAGTAAACTTATAAACTCCCCATGGTAATGTTGATTCATATTCTTGCAACGCTGCAATACCTTCGTTGGTATCTAATATACGTCTAAATTCAAATCGTGCATTACTACTGTCTTTAACCATAGCTAAATCTCCACCAACAATTTTATACACAATCATTTCATTAATAGAATCATGATTATCTCTTTTCATTTTTAAAATACATTTCCTTATTAATGGTAATTGAATATTAAATTCATGCTCATTAATGGTACCATTTACTAAATGGAGCGTGATATTATTAATAAATTCTGCATATTCTCTTGTTACATCCTGTATCGAATAACTTTCCGGAATTCTAAAACGCGTCATTGCTCTAACATCTTTAACTTCATCTCTCTTATTTTGATTTGATTTAGATTGTTTTGTAGTTATTATTTGTTGTTCATCTTGTTTTTCTTTAAGTGCTTTTTTCACATTTTCTTTACCATTCATTTTCTCTTTAATCCAATATCGACTTAACCGAATAAGGATGGTTGGTAAGTGCAATATAAACAAATGTTTATCAAGAATAGTCGCTATACGTTCAAATAATTCTTGATAATTCATTACCTTAGGCCTTGTAATATTAAATACTTCATTTTCTTTAGGAGAACGTTCGACTAACATAGCTAATTTATCAATAACATCATCCATACATACTGGCGCAATCATATTGTAAGCCCAGTTCGGTAGAATCATTGCTGACAAACGCTCTATCATTCTTTTAAAAATAGGATATGAACTACCGTTTGAATCTATAATTAACCCAGCACGTAATGTGCTTACAGGGACACCATAATATCTTAATATTTTTTCACATTCTAACCGACTTTTTAAGTGAAGTGACAAATGACTATCATTCGTGATAATACCACTCATAAATATAATGTGTTTGACCCCATGTTTTTTCGCTACGCGCCCAACATTATCAGCTAGTAGTGCATCCATATCTTCAAAATTAGCCTGTGTAAGTTTAGCACTTGTCTTCATTGAATGACCAAGATAAATCGCAGTATCTATACCTTTCATTACTTCAGTTATAGCATCTAAATCAAATAAATCTGCTGATTTCCAAGTTACATTTTTTTCATTTTTTTTATTTTGAGCATTTCTTGATATTGCGATAATCTCATGATTAACTTTTAATTTATCTTTTAAGTGACTACCAATATATCCAGAAGCCTCTGTTAGTAAAATCTTACCCATCATTTTATCTCTCTTCCTATATTACTTACGAGAAACATTCTATCACTTATTATTTGATATAACCTCATCCGTTTTTATCTAAACTTGAAACTCTATTCAGATATATTTTCAAATTATTATTATTTAATATTTATATACTTTATAAAAAAACGCTCGTAACCCTTAATTAGGTTACAAGCGTTCTATCTCTATTGAATTAAACTAAAGTTTTTACGACTTCTTGACAACGTGGACATAAATGATCAAGTTCACCAACAGATCCTAATGTTTCACTATAATTCCAACATCTTTCACATTTTTCACCTGAAGCATGTTCAATACGAATGTCACCATGTTGGTATTCATTTCCATTGTCTACTTTTTCAGTCACTTCAACTTGAGAGACGATAAATAATTGTTGTAAGTCATTAAATTGTTGTAAAAATTCTGCAGCTTTAAAGTGATCATTGTTTCCAATCACTACTTTAGCTTCAAGAGATTTACCGATAACTTTTTCATTACGTGCTGCTTCTAATGCACGGTTTACATCATCACGTAATGACATAAATTGATTCCATTTATCTAATAACTCTTGATCAACGTCCACAACTTTTGGCATATCTGCTAAGTGAACACTTTCTTCTTTAACATGTGGTGTATGAGACCATACTTCTTCGGCAGTGTGTACTAAAATAGGAGCAAGTAATTTAGTCATATCTACTAAAATTTGATACAACACTGTTTGCATGCTACGACGTTTATGTGCGTCTTTTTGTTCAATATACAGAATATCTTTACCATAATCTAAATAGAAGTTACTTAATTCAACATTGATAAAGTTTTGAACTTCTTGATAAATATTTAAGTAATCAAAGTTATCATAGTGATTAATAGTACTAGCAGTGAATTCACGTAAGCGATTCAATAAGTAGCGATCTACTTCTAATAATTCATGTTCAGGTACACTGTCTGTTTCAGGATTAAAGTCGTTAATATTACCTAACATAAATCTTAAAGTATTTCTGATTTTTCTATAAACATCAGACGTTTGTTTTAAAATTTCATCTGAAATACGTACATCTGCTAAATAGTCTGTACTACTTACCCATAATCGTGCAATATCTGCACCTTTTTGTTTTACTACTTGATTAGGCACGATAACGTTACCTAAAGATTTACTCATTTTTTTACCTTCGCCATCCATTACGAAACCATGTGACAATAAGAATTTATAAGGCGCTTGTCCTCTAGTCGCAACTGCTGTAGTAATTGAAGAGTTAAACCAACCACGATATTGGTCACTACCTTCAAAATATAAATCGGCTGGGAAATGCAATTCTGGACGAGTTTCTAACACGCCTCTATGAGATGAACCAGAGTCAAACCAAACATCCATAATATCTGTTTCTTTAGTAAATTCTCCATTAGGACTTCCAGGATGTGTGAATCCTTCAGGTAATAAATCTTTAGCTTCTCTTTCAAACCAAACATTTGAGCCATATTCTTCAAATAAATCAGCTACATGATTGACTGTTTCTTTTGTCATAATAATATCGCCATTTTCAGCGTAAAATACAGGCAATGGTACACCCCATACACGTTGACGAGAAATCACCCATTCACCACGGTCACGAATCATATTATAAATACGTGTTTTACCCCAATCTACTTTAAAATCAGTCTCTTCAATCGCATCTAAGATATCTTGTCTCACTTTATTAATTGAAGCAAACCATTGAGGTGTTGCACGGAAAATAACTGGTTTTTTAGTACGCCAATCATGCGGATAACTATGCGTAATAAAGTCTAATTTTAATAAGGCACCTTTATCAGTTAAAAGGTCTGTTACAGCTTTATTTGCTTTATCATAGAACATACCTTCAAATTGTCCGCCTTCTTCTGTGAAGACACCTTTATCATCCAAAGGACTAATGACAGGTAAATCGTATTTTTGACCTACAACATAGTCATCTTCCCCGTGTCCAGGGGCAGTATGTACACAACCAGTACCAGCATCAGTTGTTACATGACCACCATTAATGACTAATGACACTCGATCTATGAAAGGATGTTGTGTTTCAACATACTCTAACTCTTTCCCTGTAAATTCTTTTTCCAATTGAATAGTATCTTTATCCCAACCTAATGCTTCAGAAACACTTTCAGCTAAAGCTTCAGCAATCACGTATTTCTTACCATTTACATTATATTGACCATATTTCAAGTCTGGATGAACTGTAATTGCTACGTTAGAAGGTAATGTCCAAGGTGTAGTTGTCCAGATAATAAATTGAGCATCCTCATCGATAGTACCTTTTGAATCTTTAACATCAAAGGCTACATAAATAGATGCTGAACGTTTATCATGATATTCAATTTCAGCTTCAGCAAGTGAAGATTCACTTGATGGTGACCAATATACTGGTTTTTTACCTTTATAAATTAAACCTTTATCAGCCATTTCGCCAAACAAACGAATTTGAGCTGCTTCATATTCAGGTTTAAGAGTAATATATGGATTATTAAAGTCCCCACGTACACCTAAACGTTTAAAATCTTGTTTTTGAAGTTCAACTTGTTCTAAAGCAAATTCTTTACATTTTTCTCTAAACTCAGCAATTGACATTTTTTTGCGATCAACGCCTTTTTTAGTCAATGCTTGTTCAATTGGTAAACCATGTGTGTCCCATCCTGGAACGTAAGGTGAGTAAAATCCTTGCATCGTTTTATAACGTACAATAATATCTTTAATAATTTTATTTAATGCATGTCCCATGTGAAGATTACCATTTGCATAAGGTGGGCCATCATGCAAAATAAATGATTGATTTCCTTCATTTTTCTCTAAAGCTTTTTGATAATGATTATTTGCTTCCCATTGCTCTTGAATTTTTGGCTCTTTATTAGGTAAACCTCCTCGCATTGGAAAGTCAGTTTTTGGCATTAATAAAGTTTCTTTGTAATTCATATTTTCCACTCCTTAAATATAAAAAGAACTCTAAGTTCAATTAATAGGGACGGGAAATCCGCGGTACCACCCTTCTTAACTCAACTTAGAGTTCTCTTCTTAATATTATAAAATTTTAATTTGCCAGTGATATAAAAAATAGACTTATATTAGGCTTCCACCGTGTCCTAACTCGCTGTGAAAAGTTTATTATTTTTTACGTGTCTGACATTTTATTAACTATTTATTTGATGATGATTCGCTACTTGAAACATCCTTATTTTCAGAAGTAGACTTATTTGTATTAGTTGTTTCATTAGAATTGATTGACTGATTTTCCTCATTTGATAATGTCTCAGTTGTTTCACTCGTTGGAGTTTCACTATTCGCATTTGGATTTACATCTTGTGGATTTAAATGCTGTATGTTTTCTTGTGTCACTTGTTCTGCATCAAAATCATAATTTAATAAGTAATCCCAATCATCATTTTTCAATAAATCCAGCTGTGCTTCTACAAGCATACGAAATCTTGATCTAAATATTTTAGATTGACGTTTCATATCTTCAGTTTGGAAAGATAAATGACGTGCTTTTTCAATAGCATCATTTACAATCACATCAGCTTGCGCTTTTGCTTTAGAGATAATTGCTTCTGATTCTTTTGTGGCAGCAATTTTTGTTTGTTCTCCAGCTTGTTGAGCTTGAATAAGCGCATCACTTACTGATTGATGAACATCTTGATAAGATTTAATATTAGTATCTCTCTCTTCAAGCACTTTTTCAAGTTGTTTTTTTTCTTCTTTAAGTCTTTCAATCTCATTACTTAATTGAGTTAAAAAGTCGCTAACTTCAGCAGGCTCCAAACCATTTTTCACTCTTGTAAATTCCTTATTTCTTATTTCATTAGGTGTAAAAGCCATCTGTTATCCTCCTTAAAACAAACCATCATAAAGGTGTTTTTATTATTTATCAATCAATATCATTTACTTAAATAGTGTTTGATACGTTATATGAACTTTTTCTTTTTTAGTTTTGCCACCTATATCAATAATTCGAGCACGTCCAAATCCTTGAATAGAGAGCAAATCATTGTTTTGAAGTTGAAAATCGGGAGAATCGATTAAAGTATGATTCACTTTTACCCGTTTTTTTTCAATTAATTGTTTAGCAATTGATCTAGATTTTCGAATCATTTCTTTTAAAACGACATCTAATCTTAAAGCACTGACTGTACTATGATGAATATTCCAATTCTCTTTTGATTGTATCATATCTTTAAATGGAATAGAATCAAGTTTGACTGTAGCACCTTTAATCTTTGTTAATTCCATCATAATATATGATTCCAATTGCTTTGTCAAAACAAACTGAATCGTATCACCAACAAGTATATCTCCTACTTGTTCTCTTTCTATACCTAAAGACATTAAAGTTCCAAGTACATGTTGATGTTGAATAGACACAAATTTCTCAGGATAATTAATTTGGATTAATACTTCTTCAAAATCACCTTCAGTAGGTTCAAAATAACTAGGCGCAATAATTGCTCTCTTTCTTTCTGCCGATTGACCACCGAAATAGCTCACTTTCATATCTTCAAAACTACCGACGATGACTTCTAATATATATTGTCCTCTAGGATCTAAAAATGAAGTCAATACAGGTGCATATTGTTGATTAACTTGTTCACATTTATCTAATAATTGATCAATAAGTGGTTGTTCTTCATTTCTAAAGTGCTGATAAATATCGATGATTAACGCCTCCTCTTTTAAGTGTTAAAGAGCCTGAGACATTATGCATATCACAGGCTCTACTAACTTATTATAAAATTATTTTAGTATTAAATAATTTAATATCATATCAAAAATACTTTTCAATCCATATTGAAATAATACAAGTACAAATAATGCTACAATTGATGAAATATCAATCATACCAATGGGTGGAATAATCTTTCTAAATGGCTCTAAGAAAGGTTCATATATCTTACTTAAAAATGATCCAAATTTAGATTCTCTAATTGTTGGAACCCATGAAGTAAAGAAATAAATAATCATTCCCCAATAATAAATTTGAACTAGTAATAATATAAAGTTAAATATACTAGCTAATATACCAACATCCATATATTATATTCTACTCCTTAAATTATTCGTAATGTTGTTGTGTATTCATCTGTTCAAGGTGATCGGTAATACTACCTGCCACCTCAACATTATCAGGTGTACAAAGGAAGATATCAGCACCTACACGTTGTATATCTCCGCCAATGGCATAAACTGTTCCACTTAAGAAGTCAATAATACGTTTCGCTGATACTTTATCAATACGTTGTAAGTTAACTAATGTCGCACGACGATTTTTAAGTTCATCTGCAATGTCTTGAGTATCTGAAAATACACGAGGTTCAAATAAGCACATTTTTGAATTTTCGTAATTACTATAACCTGTACCAGCTGATTGATTCATAGTAACAACATTTTTTGAATTAGACTTATTTGATGTATTTCCCATACGATAATTCCTTTCTTCAGTATTGTAATTTTTTGATACTTTCTTTTGAGGTACAGTTTTTAAGTGATTTTGATTATTCTGTGTTCTTTCAATAGGTTGCTGTTGCATATTACGATTTTGATTTTCTTCATTTTGTGTTACACGCTGTTGTCTTTCAGCAGGGCTTTCGACTTCTTCTTCATCTTCCATTAGGAAAAAATTATTAAATAAATCCTTGATAGCCACGGGGCTCACTCCTCTTCTCCAACAAGTTTAGTCCCTATTCTTATAAATGTAGCACCTTCTTCTACAGCAATAGTATAATCATTACTCATTCCCATAGATAAATATTCACATGGTGCATAATTTAATTTAAGGTTTTTAATTTCATCTCGTTTTAATCTCAATTGTTTAAATAACTGATGTATGTAGTCCTTATCATCGGTATAAGGCGCCATTGTTATTAATCCAACAATTTTAATATTGTCGAATGCTTTAATTTGTTCAATAAAATCATTAACTTCACTAAGCGCAATACCATGTTTAGTTTCTTCACCAGAAACATTCACTTGGATAAAGCATGAAATAGTGTGAGTTGCTCTTTTATTAATTTCTTTTGCTAAATTCAAACGATCTAATGCATGTAAATAATCGATGTCATTAATCACATCTTTTACTTTTCTAGACTGTAGTGAACCGATAAAATGCATTGTAACATCTTTAGGTAAGGCTTGTTTTTTTTCTAGAAAACCTTCTACTCTATTTTCTCCAAAGTGTCTTAAACCAGCATCATACGCTTCTTTTGCTCGGTCTATTGTAACATATTTTGTTACTGCAATCACGTTTGGAGCGGTCTTAATCACACTTTTTTCAAGATGATGATTAATTTCCGTTTGTATTTTTTCTAAATTTTCTGTCACTTTCATTATATATCAACCTCTTAACTTTGTAATGACATAAAGGATTATAGTGATATAACTGCATTACACTACACTTCTCCTTTTTGACCTATAAATGCTAGCATCCTGCCAGTTTTACCTTTTTCAACACGATAAGAGAAAAAAAGCGATAAGTCTTCTGACGTAGTATATTTTGTAATGTTAATATTTTCAGCTGGTACGCCACTATTTATTAATAATAAAGCGTTGGCTAATTTTAAATCAATACCATGTCGATCAGTATCTCGTGTTTCAATATATTTGTCAGAATTAATAGGCAATGTTTCAAATTTCTTTTTAATATCATCATTTATTTCATAGGTTGAAGAAGTCGCTGGACCTATGACTACATTTAAATCTTGATAGTCAAATTCTACATATTTAAGCATTTCTACTACTATTTGACCATATGTTCCTCTCCACCCCGCATGAGCTAGAGCGATAAAATGATGTTTTTCACTATAAAAATATACAGGTACACAATCAGCATAACACATCGTTAATAATATATCTGAATCATAAGTATACATACCATCAATTCCATATAATTCATTACCTAATGTCTTAATATTAGCGCCACAATGTGCTTTAGTAATGTGAGCGATATTATTTTCGTGTGTTTGAATAGGAAAAACCCATTGTTGTGTAGGAAAGTTGATAGCATTAGCTAATATCTCTTGATGATGCGTCACATAACTAGGTTCATCATCAATATAACGTGCCATATTAAATGCATCTCTTGGATATGGACTCTTTCCATCTTCGCGTGTAGTAAAACCAAGTGTTAACTGATCATATTGTGATGTATAACTCAAATAATGTGGCTGTTTTATAAATTTTTCCACGTTGTGAAAACCACCTTCACTTTTAAGAATAGTCATACCTAGACTATTGTTTTATATTTTATCAGCATTTCGATTAAAAGATGTAGATAAATGTATTATATAACATATTTCTTTTTAAATTAAACAAAACAAAAAGAGCAGCATTCTCCTCAGAAATCACTGCTCCTTTCTTTATATTTATACTTTAATATTAGCGTCTAGTTCTTCTAGAACGTCTTTCTTCTCTATTACGAATAAAGCTAGGAATATCATCATCTTTAGTAGTATGACTTCTTTCGCTTAGACCATCAGAAGGACGTGAATTAGATGTACTATGTGTGAATGAGTCTTCTTTTGGTGCACTTTGAGTTGATGTACTAGAAGTTGCACTTGAACCAAAACCAGTACTTGACGCTTTACGTCCTTGAGATGTTGGTTTATCTTCAAATCCAGTTGCGATTACTGTTACAACAATTTCATCTTGCAATTCTGGATTAATTACAGTACCAAAAATCATATTTACATCTTCATCTGCTGCATCTTGTACAATATCAGCTGCTTCTTGGGCTTCGAATAAAGATAAAGATTCTCCACCTGTAATGTTCATTAACACACCTTGAGCACCAACAATTGATGTTTCAAGTAATGGAGATGAAATAGCTTTTTTAGCAGCTTCCACTGCTCTATTTTCGCCTGAAGATACACCAATACCCATTAATGCAGAACCTTGGTTAGACATAATTGTCTTAACGTCAGCAAAGTCTAAGTTCACTTCACCTGATACAGCGATTAAATCAGAGATACCTTGAACACCTTGACGTAAAACATTATCTGCTTCTTTAAATGCTTCCATCATAGGAGTTGATTTATCAACAATATCTAATAAACGATCGTTAGGAATAACAATTAATGTATCAACTGCCGCTTTCATTGCTTCAACACCTGCTGCTGCTTGTGTAGAACGTTTACGTCCTTCGAAGCCAAATGGACGAGTTACAACACCTACTGTTAATGCTCCCATTTCTTTAGCAATTTTAGCAACTACTGGTGCAGCACCTGTACCAGTACCGCCACCCATACCAGCAGTAACAAATACCATATCAGCGCCTTGAATAGCATCTTCAATTTGTTCGCGTGATTCTTCAGCAGCTTTTTTTCCAATTTCTGGATTTGCACCTGCACCTAAACCACGTGTTAATTTTTCACCGATTTGTATCTTAGATTCTGCTTTAGATAAGTTTAAAGCTTGCCCATCAGTGTTAATTGCAATAAATTCAACATTGTTCATTCCATGATCAATCATGCGGTTAACAGCGTTGTTACCGCCGCCACCTACACCGATGACTTTTAATGTCGCCAAATGATTAAATCCTTGTTCAAATTCTAACATTTATTTTTCCTCCTAGTCTTAATGGCCAATTATTCAAATAGAGATTTCATAAGCTTTTTAAATTTGCTTTCTTCTTTATCAGATTTTTCATGTTCATCATCATAATGATGTGTTCCATCTTGATGGTTGTTTTCATCATACGTTTCATAATCATCATGTTTCTCCGCTTTTTCACGTACTTCCGGCTGATGATTTTCGTCAGTGTCTTCGTTTTTATTAGATTTACGTTTAAACCAGTCAAAGCCACCTGATTTTGAAGTATGATTGTGTTCGTCATTTTCAATGACTTCTTCTTCAAATTCATCATTATCTTGATAATTTATTGTAACATAATCTAATAATTCATCAAATGTGATACTACTAGATATTGTAGAAATCGCTGAAGTAAATTCAGGTTTTCTAATTCCCATTTGAGAAGGTGTATGGATTCTTATTTTTTCATTAACCATTGTACTTAGTAATTCTTTAACGCCCAATAAGTTTGAAGAACCACCTGTAACAATGAATCCACCATTTACTTTAGTTAATCCTAAATCTACCAACACATCAAATACTTCATCAAAGATATCTTGCACTGTTCTTTCAATAACTGCACTTAAATCTTTTTGAGTATACTCTACTAATTCGTCACTATCTACCTGATCAACACTGAAAACGTCTTGATCAGACGCTGATTGTGTATAAGCATGTCCATATTGATGTTTAATTTTTTCAGCTGTTTCATATGTAGTGTTTAATTCTTCTGCGATATCATCTGTAATATCACGTCCAGCTAATTCAATTGAATCGGCATCTACAAGTTCACCGCGTTCATAAAAGGCGATTTGAGTGAGATCTTCACCAATATCAATTACACATGCACCTAATTCTTTTTCAGTTGCAGATAAAATAGAGCCATAGTTATAAGCATCTGAATAGACGTCCAATACATCTACTCCACAAGATTCTACACATTTAATCATATTAATTAGAATTGACTTGTGAATTGCAATAACACCTGCTTCTACTTTTAACGAGTGTCTTGCAATGAGTTCTTTAGGATCCGAAACCTCGTTATCTCCATCTACAATGAATCTAATCGGAAACACATCAATAACTTCTGTATCAGGTACATCATTTTTTTGACGTATACCTTCCAATACTGTTTCAATATGTGATCCACTAATTTCTGTATCTTCGTAAAAATCAATTTCGTTTTCTTCATCATACACTTCAGTACCGATGATAGGTAATTTTAAGAAAACTTCTTTTATATCCACACCTGATGCGATAGAAGCTTTTTTAATTGTATCTTTAATTGCTTGTTTCGCAATATCAAAATCATCAATCAATCCATTCTTAATACCGCTAGTGTAGGTTTGCCCTGTACCTATCACATTAATACCATTGTGAAATTTTTCGCCTACTATTGTTTTAACACTTGATGAACCAATATCTATGCTTACATAGTAATGTTCCTCCATAGATAGGCACCTCCTGACAAAATACTATTAAAATACACTATATTTAGTTTACAATACGTCGTTTAGCTTGTGAACTATAAACACATATTATTATCGAAATTTTTTAATTATTTGTATCCGATTGTTCGCTTATTTTATTTAATGCACTTTGTAATTCATTTTTTGCTTCTGTTTCTTGCTGTGTTTTTTGACGAACATTTTGATCGGACTTAGAATTAATACTGCTATTTTCATTATATGGAATAAATGATGCTCCTACAGATAAATCAATATATCCTTGTGTTTTTAATTGACCTGAACTATCTTTTGCAAGAGATTGAGACATTTGAGGATAATACTCGATTTTGTTAGCTAGAGTATTGATGTCTCCTACTACTTGCATGCCATCTTTCATATATAAAAGGACTCGATTTTGTTGATTCTGCAAAGGTGCATATTTTATTTCTGAAATCATATCTCTCGTTTCATTAGACATTTTAGATAATGCTTTCGTGATACGATTTAAATTGTCACCTTTAAAATCTTCTAATACAGGTGCACTATTCGCAATATCACCATTATAATTGTCTAATTTTTTATTTCCTTCAATTATTGGCACATATTTATTTTTATCTTTTACAATACCTACTAAATTATTTTCAATAATTTTAACATTTAAAGTATTAGGCAACTGTTTATTAATCTGAACATCTTTGATTAATGAATTTTTCTTTAAATTATTGATAGCTTTGCTTTTACTAAAAGTATAAATGCGTGATCCTTTTTTGATATTTAATTCTTTTTCAACTTGGCTATCACTTACATTATGATTACCACTAATATTAACATGAGAAATTCTACTTAATGGTGTAAACATATATAGTAGAAATAATATAATTAAAAGTATTAAAGTAGTAACAATAATATATTGGATACGTTTTTGTCGCTTTCTTTTATCTATCTTTTGTTGTTCTCGTTTTTCAGCTACCGTTAAGTGACTATATTTATCATTTTGAAATTTATTGCGCTTTTCTCTTAACCTTGTTTTTACTTCTTTCTTTAAATTTTCACCTTTATTTTTCGAAGAATTTAAAGATTTATTTGACCTTCTATCATTTGAAAGATTCTTTTCTTTTTGGAGTCTATCTTTTGATTTAACATCATCTTTAATTTTTTTATTTTTATCATTTTCTAATTCAGTTTTGTCTTTATCAAATGAACGCTTGATAGAACGAATCTTTTTATTTCTATTGCCCCTTGTATCATCCAATTACTTCACATCCTTTAATTAAGATGGTAGGTATGCACGGAAACTTTCAATAAATCTTTCGCCGCGTTCTTCAAATGTTTTATATTGATCCCAACTTGCACATGCTGGTGAAAGTAAAACAACATCATTAGGTTCAATGACATCTTGAACTTTTTTTACTGCATCTTCTATATCAACTGCCTTGATTACTTCTTTACCTTGACTATTACCTAATTTAGCGAATTTATCTTGAGTTTCACCGAAAACTACCATTACTCTAACATGTTTCATGTAAGGAATTAATTCATCAAATCCATTACCTCGATCTAAACCACCACATAACCAGATAATAGGTTGTTTAAATGAATTTAAAGCAAACTGTGTTGCTAATGTATTGGTTGCTTTAGAGTCATTATAGTATTTATTTGTTCGATTCGTTCCAATATATTGTAATCGATGTTCAATACCTGAGAATGTTGTTAAACTATCTACGATAGCCTTAATTGGTACGCCTGCAAGTATCGCAGCTAAAACAGCAGCTAAAATATTTTCTAAGTTATGTTCTCCTGGTAAAACTAAATCATCAATATTAATAAGGTTAACATCATTATAAACGATATAATTATCTTTAATATAGATGCCATCTACTTCTTGTTGAGTAGAAAAATATAATGTTTTAGCTTTTAAATTTTCAGTTTCAATTAAATGACGTTGATGATAATTACAAATCAAATAATCATCTTCTGTTTGATTTTTGTAAATACGTCGCTTCGCATTTTGATAATTTTCTAATGACTCATGATAATCTAAATGAGCAGAATAGATATTTGTAATGATGGCAATGTGAGGTTTGTAATGTTCAATGCCAAGTAATTGGAATGAAGATAATTCAGTGATTAGATATTCATCAGGTGACGTTTCTTGAGCTACTTTAGAAGCAACATACCCAATATTTCCTGAAAGTCTTCCAGTTAATCTACTTTTTTTAAACATATCTCCAATGAGAGAAGTTGTTGTTGTTTTACCATTTGTACCAGTCACAGCGATAATTGGAGCTTCAGAAATTAAATAACTTAATTCTACTTCAGTTAAAATTTTAAGGCCTCGTTGATATGCTTCATCAATAATTGAAACTGTATAAGGTATACCTGGGTTTTTAACAATAATCGGGTTGCTATCAAGTAATGATAATGGATGACCACCATCAACAATTTTCACACCTAATGTTTCTAAGTCTTTTGCATGGGGATCTTTAGATAAATCTTTCCCATCATTTACAGTTACATTTGCACCTAATTTAACTAATAACTTAGCAGCTTCATAACCACTTTTTGCTAATCCAACTACAAGAACATCTTTATTCTCTAATCCTGTATAATTTAGCATTCTAATGCACTCCTATCCATAATCCAATTAATCCTGAAATTAAGCCCACAAGCCAAAATACTGAAACAACTTTCCATTCACTCCATCCGCTAAGTTCAAAATGATGATGAATTGGTGTCATTTTAAAGATTCTTTTTTTAGTTAATTTATAAGATGATACTTGCAACATTACTGATAATGTTTCGATAACAAATACTAAACCTACAAAAAGTAATGAAAATTCTTGGTTTAACATGATTGAAATTGTAGCAAAAATACCTCCTAATGCTAAGCTTCCTGTATCTCCCATAAATACTTTGGCTGGATTTAAGTTATACGGTAAGAAACCGAGTAATGCAAAAATCATAATAATACAAAAAGTACCAATTGCAGGGGCATTTAACATGAAACTCATAATTGCATACATAGTGAATCCAATAATTGATAAGCCAGTTGCTAATCCATCCAATCCATCAGTTAAATTAACTGCGTTTGAAAACCCAACTTGCCAAAAAACAATAAAAATAACGTACGCAAACGACAATGGAATTCCAAAATTAGTAAATGGAATATTTATACTTGTTGAAAATTCTATTAAATGAAAAACATCGCTTAGAATGAAAAATATAATTGCTATTGCAATTTGAGCTAAAAATTTCTGCTTACTTGTAAGTCCTTGGTTATTTTTTTTAACAACAATAATGTAATCATCAATAAAGCCAATGAGTCCAAATCCTATTGTGACAAAGAGTAATAGAATAATGGGATTGGAATGATCTGTGAAAAATATAGCAATAATAGATGTAATAATAATACTAATTAAAAATGTTAAACCACCCATGGTTGGTGTACCCGTTTTTTTCATATGACTTTGAGGGCCTTCTTCGCGGATACTTTGCCCAAATTTCATTCTTTTAAGTGTCGGTATAAGTACAGGAACTAAAATAAATGTGATAAGTAATGCGATAATCGCAAATATAAAAAGCATGGTAATCTCCTTTATGTATTTTAAATTTATTCGTTTTTCACTTTATTTCCTTTATAATCTTATCAATTTTCAAACTAATTTTATATATATTATGTAAGAAAATGAGATTATAAATAAGGTATACATAATATATGACACCTTATTTATTATCATTTAAAACGACGTCATTTGTTCTTATGAATCGTTTTTATCATTAGACGTTGTATCAGTTGAATTATCTGAAGTGTTATTTGAATCAGATCCACTCGAATCAGTTAAGGATGTACTATCATTAGGATCATCAGTAGATAATTCTATTTCAATTTTATTATTACTTTTGAGTGTTGACCCACTCGCTACAGATTGTTTTGTTACGTATCCACTGCCTTTAGTCGTAACATTGATTCCAGTTAATTCTTGGAAGGCTAGGACATCGTCTGTTGTCCAACCTTTCATATTGGGCATAGTAATATCGCCGTCTGTCACTGCTAACACTTTACTATTCGGTAATAATTTTGTATTAGCTCTAGTAGATTGAGCTTTTATTGTATTACCATTACCAATAATGACAGGTTGTAAATCTTTTCCTTTAAGACTATCTTGTGCCTTTTGACTTGGTTGCCCTACAACATTTGGCACTTTACTATACTGTGCTGATTGAGTCTCATCTTTTTTAGAGCCTACATTTAAATACTTAAGTGTATTTTCCATGATAGGTTTAAAAGCTTTACTTACCCCTAATTCATATGCTTCTTGGTCATTTTTCTGAGCAAGACTCATACCGGCATAAACAATAACTCTTGGATGTTTTTTTGGCGCATCTCCCATAAAGCTTACAAAGTAGGGATTTGCTCCTTTAACGTATCCACTACCATTTTCATTAACGACCTGAGCAGTACCTGTTTTCCCTTCAATATCATAACCATCAATACGATAATTGGAAGCATGACTTTTATCACTATTTACTACTTTATCTAATTCTGTTTCAACTTTATCCGCAGTTTCTGAAGTAATAGGTTTTCCAGCTATTTTCTTTTCACCTTTATAGAATGTTTTCTTTGAAATTGGATTGTCTATACTTTGAACAAACCAAGGTTTTAACATATTTCCTTTATTAAAGAAAGCTGATTGTGCTTGTATCATTTGTACAGGTGTCACTGTAGTCGATTGACCGAATGCTGATGTTTTTTGTTGTAATTCATTTGACCAAGCAATATTTCCTTTTAATTCTCCGTCAAACATGCCATTTGTTGATTTACCAAAACCAAAGCGCTCGTACCAAGATTTCATTTTGTCAGCACCAACTAAATCTTGAAGATGCATCATCAATGTATTAGATGAGTAAGTGAAACCTAATGACATTGGAATTTCTCCCCAACCGGTTTTATTCCAGTCAGAAATTCTTGAACCCATAATATCACGATGACCAGATTCAAATTTTTCTTTAGGATTAAATTTACCTTCTTGAATGGCAGCTGCTAATCCATATGATTTAAATGTTGACCCAGGCTCATAGGCATTTTGATATAAATCATTCGCCCATTTTTTTCCAAAGTCTTTACCCGTTTCGGGGTTGAACGTTGGACGTTGACTATATGCAAGAATTTCTCCTGTTTTCGCATCCATAACCACTGCAAATAAATCTTTTGGTTCATATCGTTTCACCATATCATCAAGGGCCTCTTCGACAAATACTTGTATATTTGAATCAATGGTTAAATGAACGTCATCACCACGTTTTGGCGCTTTTTCATTTTTACTGTTTGGTGCAATATAACCCCAAATGTCATGTATATAAGATAGCGAGCCTTTCTGTCCATTTAGATAACTATTAAAAATCTTTTCTACACCTAATGCACCATTTAATTCCCCGGTATCAGGATTTTTTTGAGCCATACCAATTAAATGAGAAGCAAAATTACCGTTAGGATAGAATCGTTCAGTTTCTGGATATAAGGTGATGCCTGGTAAGTCCATTTTATCGAGTTTAACTTTATCTTGATATGTTAAATTTGTCCCTTTCTGTCCAAATTCAACTTGAAAGGCTTTCTTTTGATTAAGACGCTTTTCAATTTCATCAGGCTTCATATCAATAATTTTTGATAATTGTTTTGCTGTTTTCTTTTTATCTTTAACATACCTTGGTGTATCACCAACTTCTCCAGCATTTTTATCAATAATAGCTACTAATTTATATCGTTGAACATCTTCGGCTAAAATTTTACCGTTTCTATCGTAAATTTTCCCTCTTTCAGGCTGTTCTTGCGTTTTTACGAGATATTTTTCATTAGCGCGCATCACTAAATTTTGTCCATCTGAATGTCCAGTTATCATGATATATGAATATCTTAAAACCAATACAAAAAAGAGCAGTCCGAATAATCCAACAAGGAGGACTGCTCCTAATTTATTTTTTCTAATTTTAATTTTTCGCTTCGCCATTAGTACGCACTACCTTTACATTATCGTTCTTTAGGCTCATACCTTGTTTTTTAGCCTGATCGTAAATGCGCTCATAAGAAGAATTTTTCTTAATTTCAGATTGAATTGCATTGTTTTCATTAGATTGTTGTTCAATCTTTTGATCTAACTCGGCAATTTTATCATTTGTATCGTATGCATCCATTTTTAAAGATAGCATATAGATTGCTAGAACAGCAATTGCTGTGACAAGCGTTATGTATAAAAATTTCTCAAATCGCGTAAGTTGAACAACAACCTTTTTAGTTACTGTTTTCGTCTCAGATTGTGTTTTTGGTTGTTCTTTCGGTATGCTAGTGTGCTGAATGTGTTCATATGGTTCGTAAATTTTTTCTACAGCCATCCTCAATTACTCCTTATTTTAATATTTCAGCAACACGTAATTTTGCACTACGTGCTCTATTATTTTCGTCTAAATCCTCATCTGTAGCAGTAATTGGTTTACGATTTACTCGTTTTAACTTAGGTGTATAAGCTTCAGGAATAATTGGTAACCCTCTAGGCACGTCAGGTCCTTTTTCGTATTCTTGGAAAATTTGCTTGCATAGTCTATCTTCCAGAGAATGGAAAGTAATGACTGAAATCCTACCTTTTACTTTAACATGCTCAATGGCTTGTTCAATTGAATCTTCGAACGCAGATAGTTCATCGTTCACTGCTATTCTTATCGCTTGAAAAATGCGTTTAGCAGGATGACCACCTTTTCTTCGAGCTTTAGCTGGAATACCTTCTTTAATAATATCTACAAGCTCTAATGTTGTTTCAATAGGTTGTTGTTCACGGTGTGCTTCTATTCTTCTCGCTATTTGTTTAGAAAACTTTTCTTCTCCATAACGATAAAAGATTTTAACCAATGCTTCATAAGACCAATCATTAACAACATCATATGCAGTTAATTCTTGCGTTTGATCCATACGCATATCTAACTTTGCATCATGATGATAACTAAATCCTCTTTCAGGTATATCAAGTTGTGGACTTGAAACACCTAAGTCATAGTAAATACCATCTACTTTTTCAATTCCTAAATTTTTCAAAATATCAGTTAATTCTCTAAAGTTATTATGTACAAACGTGACCTTGTGTAAGTGATCTTTTAGTACTTCTTTAGCATTTTCTAAGGCAGTAGTATCTTGATCGATTGCAATCAACCTACCGTCATCGTTTAATTGATTTAATAAATAGAGTGCATGACCGGCTCCACCAAGCGTACAATCTACATATATGCCATCCTCTTTGATGTCTAATTCATCTATTGTTTCTTTTAGCATAACGCTTACATGATGAAACACTATAAATTCCTCCATTAAAAATCAAAATCTATCAAATCTTCGGCAATATCTTCAAAACTTTCTTCTGATTCTTCATAAAATTCATTCCAAGTTCCTCTATCCCAAATCTCTATACGATTTGAGACACCTATTACCGTACATTCTTTTGTTAAATTTGCGTATTTCCTCAAATTTTGAGGAATGTTAATACGCCCTTGCTTATCTAGCTCTACTTCGATAGCTCCAGAGAAGAACATACGCATAAACTTACGTGCGTCTTTTTTTGTCATAGGTAAGGTTTTCATTTTCTCTTCAATCTGTTGCCATTCTTCAAGCGTGTAGCCAAACAAACATTTATCAAGGCCTCGTGTGATAATAAAACGTTCATTTAAGTCATATCTAAACTTAGATGGAATTATCATACGTCCTTTAGCATCTAATTGATGCTCGTATTCTCCCATGAACATTATTACCACCTCACCTTATTAATAATTTACCACATCTCACCACTATCCTCCACTAATTATGTAAAATATCTTAAAATTCTTTAATTTGACATAAAAAGACCCATATTATCTATTTAAATAATATGGGTCTCTCCCTTACAAATTAAGGTTTTATAACTATTTGGTTAAATGTATATTTAAGTGGAGGATAAGTGGAGGGACTGAACGCATCTATCCCAAATTCATTCATCATTTGAAGTGGATTCCAAATTCTTTCTTGTAGACCACCCATTGGATGCAATACATGTTCAATCTCTCTAAAATGTTTCATACTTATATCGTTATCTCTTTCAATGTTAAGTAAATATCGGTTTAATAAATATTCAAATTGTTTATTATGAATGTCATAATTTTTCTTTACTAAATTGATATTGTCATGATTATCATTCACTTCTTTAAGAAGTAATTCGTATATTTTGGCATGATTCTCTTTTAAAGACTCTACTTTTTTAATAAATGTATCTGAGGCTTTGCTACGAACGAAGTTTTCTCTATCCGTTTCTATACCGTTCATAATAACATTTTCAGCATTTAACTTATACTGATTAATTAGCTTTTCTATTCTAATTGGTAAATAAGTGATTTTCATTCTTGGTAAAACAATAGGCATTTCAACATCTAAAATTTTAAATACTTCATTCAATTCAGCCCAGTATTTAATTTCACTTGGTCCTCCAATAAAAGCTACCGTATTAAATAGCCATTCTTCCATTACTGGTCTAGTTACAACATTATTAGAAAAACGAGTTGGTTCTTTTTCAACTAATTTTAACAATTCATCTTTATTATATGTAATATCTGATTTACTCAATTTGAATACATCATCTTTTTTAATAATTAGTTGACGCATACTATCTTCATGAAGGAACAAATGGACATTGGTATCTGTTTCAATCATTTTGTTTAAACCTGATTGCGTAGTTAATTTTTGTGTTTTTCTAAACGCCTGGTTAATTTCATTATGTTTTTGAATAATATTTTTTAATAATGGCTTCTCCAATTCACGAATTTTTTCATATTGAGCATCAATAAATAGTACACCGTAATCTTTAAATACTTCTTGAAGTAACCCTTTAAAAATATCAGTCCAATTATTGTACTTTTCTATAATCTCTAAACATACTTGATAAAGTGCGTTAGTATGTTTCGTTTCTTTTAATTCTTTAAAAAATTGATTAAGTGCTTCAATCATCTGTTCCTTTTCTGGAATATAGCGAGAGACGCTTGTTTCAAGCGGTGTCATTGTATGATATTTTACTTTATGTAATTGAGCGTCTTTTGCATTATAAGCATACGTATGATTTACTTCTTCAAAGTCATGATCTTCACCAGCAATCCAAAAAACAGGTACAACTGTTTGTTGGTATGTTTCAGTTAACTCACGACTTAAATTAACAATTGAAAGAATTTTATGAAACGTATATAAAGGTCCACCAAAAAGACCAGCTTGCTGGCCCCCAATTACCACTTTAGCTCCTTCACTGAGTGCAGTAAGATGAGTCTGTTGAATTTCTGTTATATTCAAATCTGACATATATGATTTAATCACTTGAGCAAGTTGTTGCTCTCTACCATTATTAGGACGATTCATTCTTTGATTAAAACTAGATGGTTTGACTGGATTATATTGATAAAATTTCAATAATGTTTCATCACTGTTTTCTAACTTAGTAATAAATGAATCTTTTTCTTGAAAATTAGTTACTTTACAGTTCATTCCCTTACTCCTTCAATATAACATTACTTATTCAGTATAAAGATTATATCCTTAGATGACAATTTTACGGCTTAAATATTGAAATTCAAATCCATTTTATCAGATTATAAGTAATTAATATGTTATTAAATGAAAATCGTATATTAATGACGATACAATATATATAAAGAATTTAAATGATAATGAAAACATGAGCAAAGTTCAACATCTTTAAATAAATTAAAAAAACTGTTGAATTATTTGAGGAATTTAAAGAAAAAGAAATTAATAATAAAGATTTGCATAAGGGTTCAATATACTAGTATGGTTTCCAAATCATTAAGCTATAAACGCTATTTGCATAAATAAGCCTGAGCCATTTAGCTCAGGTCTGTTATTAATCATTCTTCCACTAAATTAACCAATTCATACAAAGATTGTATTTCATAATCCGGTACAATATCACTGTTATTTTCTTTATTACGATAATTAAACCAACATGTTGTAATACCAGCATTTTTTCCACCTAGTATATCTGATGTAAGAGAATCTCCTACTATTATTGAAGTCTTTCTTTTTTCTTCACCAATTCTCTCAAAGATATAATCAAAAAATTCACTCATAGGTTTTTGATATCCTGTTTCTTCTGATATATATACTCCAGATAAGATATCTTTAAACTCTAATTGAGCAATACGACGTTTTTGAGTATCTGTAACACCATTAGTCACAATAAACAATTCACATTCTTGGCTTAATCGATCAATTGTTTCTAAAGTAGAGTTGAAGAATTTTAATGGTGCTTTAGCTAGTTCGTCTCTAAATAAAACATCGGCTTTTTTACCATCTACGTCTATGCCATACTCTTTAAAATAATTAATAAAACGATGTGTTAATACTTCTTCTTTAGATAGTTCATTTTTTTGAAATGCTTCCCAATGATTTTGATTTACTTTCTTAAAATATTGAAAATCTTCTTCAGTTGGATAATGACCGAAATGATGTGCCATTTGATGAAATGCTCGATCTTCTGCATCAAAAAAGTCCACAATTGTATCATCAAAATCAAGTAAAATAGTATCGTATTTCATTTTTATACTCCTAAATTATAATATGTATATTATTTTAGCAGATTTGTCATGATTCATTAAATAATGCCAAAAAATAAAAACACTTAAGGATTAATCCTTAAGTGTTGAATACTTGCTATTAAGTATTAGAAACCAAATACTTTACCTAATACACTTGCACCACTTGATACAATGTCAACAATACTTGTACCTAATTTTGTCCA
>NZ_KV813756.1:344054-355087 GCF_001813735.1 Staphylococcus sp. HMSC068C09 | reverse complement strand
ACAATACTTGTACCTAATTTTGTCCAATCTTGATTTTGTGCTGCTGTTACAGTATTTGCAATTGCTTCTGCTAATTTAGTCATTTGAATTTCTCCATTCTTTTTTTATTTTTAAATGTTATTACATTAGAATCCTAAGTATTTACCTAGAATGCTTACACCATTTGATACGATATCAACAATGCTTGTACCTAATTTTGTCCAGTCTTGGTTAATTCCTGCGTCTACTGTATTTTTGATTGCATCGAATAATTTTTCCATGTTAATAACCCCTTTATACGTAATTAATAATTAATTAAAATCCGAATACTTTACTTAAGATACCTACACCACTTGATACGATATCAACAATGCTTGTACCTAATTTTGTCCAGTCTTGGTTAATTCCTGCGTCTACTGTATTTTTGATTGCGTCGAATAATTTTTCCATGTTTGTTATCTCCTTTGTACTATTTATAATTATCTTTAAATTAGAAACCTAAATATTTACTAACTAAACCTACACCGTTTTCTACGATACCAACAATACTTGTACCTAATTTTGTCCAATCACCATTAATACCTGCAGTTACTGTATCTTTAATTGCGTTAAATAAACCTTCCATTTCATACACTCCTTAGAAATTAATTGGTAAAATTCTAAAACGATAGGTTACTGTATTGCTTGCTTTGTTTTGTTTAACTATCGTTTTGTTATCTTTACTATAAAGGGTTTATTTAGATAGTTGTGTCATTTTCCGTAACTTATACTTAAATCATCAAAACTGTGCAATTTAAAAATTTATATTTACAGTTAGGAATTCAAATATGTCTATCTCGTCAAAGTTTTTTAGATTATAAAAATAAAATAATTAAAAATATTTAATACATAATTATATGATATAATCCAAAAGTGTATATTTTCATTATATTTATTCTAGTAAATTTAATTAAATGGTTATAAGGTGGTGATATTAAAAGTAATTCCTACGTAAAATGTGAATAAAAGGACTGTGTTATTAATAATTACTAATTGAGTGAACGAACGGAGAATACATATGAAAAAATATTTCATTTTATTATTTAGTAGTTTTTTAATATTAAGTGCATGTGATAATGATTTTTCTTTAACTGGTGATAATAAAAAAGAACAGAATGATACCAACAATAAAAAAGAGAAAGAAGATAAGCATATTTCAAAATCAGATAAGAATTCTATAGAACATAATGACAAAACTATCCAAAATCAAAATACTGAAAATACAAGTAATGAACAGAAGTCAAACGAAGAAAGAGATTCAAAAGATACCATAGAAGATGTTTCATCTCAAAATAATAATCAAATTGATTTCTCTAATATTAAAGATAGAAGTACATTAGAATCAATTATTTATGGAAATTATAGTGAAGAACAAAAGATACAAGCTTACAATAGTGCAGTTGCAAATGGAATTATTCCACAAGGAAATGTAATGGAAGGTCCTGCTAGTGTAGCGTATCAAAGTTCACTTAGAGTTGAAAATGGTCAAGAAAAATCAATTTATGACCGACCAAATGAGTCAGATGTTTCAGTAGATGATGAAAATGCAACTCCGGATCCTAATGCTGAAATCAATGCAGCAGAAACTGAAGATGAGTATTATGATGCACTCAGAAAAAAATATAATGGCGGTCTTTCATCTGGAGAACTTCAAACAAAACATGCAATTGAGCAAGGTTACTACGAAGGTGATGACGCTGAAGAAGTCTATCAAAACATTAAAGAACAAGAAGCTGACATAGCAGCTGGAAAATGGGATAAATATAATAATTAAATTCTTGAAGCAAGTCATCATAGTGAGTTTAAAATAGATAAGCAAAAACCCCGTAACCACAATGGTTAACGGGGTTTATTAGCGTCCTGGGAGGGATTCGAACCCCCGACCGATGGCTTAGAAGGCCATTGCTCTATCCAGCTGAGCTACCAGGACATTATTTTTTAACACAAGTATTATTATATCTAAAGAAATCTTATTTAGCAATAGCTTTAATATAAAAAAAGTTTATATTTTCCACTAATTACGTATAATTGCAACTAATCACATACTTTCTTCGTTGCTATTTAGTTAAACTAAATAGCTAAATGTTTGGTATCAAATTTGAAATTAGCTAGGACTAGACTATCTTGCATTGTAGTCCTAGCCCTTTTAATAGTTAATTAATTTCAAATTCTATTGATTGTATGACTTGATGATCTCTATTTCTAAAATTCAGCGTAGCTTTTTTACTTTCATCCTCTATAAGTAGTTCTGCGTATGTTTCTTCTATATTACTACGCGACTGTGAAATACTACCAGGATTTATAATATGGACGTCGCCTAATTTTTCATATTTAGCTATATGTGTATGCCCATAAAACGCAAATTGACAACCAAGAGATTGTGCTTTTTCAGCCAAACGCATACGTGTTTGATTTACACCATAAAGATGACCGTGGGTGTATAATGCTTTAACACTGTTCTTTTCAATGATGTCTTCATTTGGAAATTCAGGATAAAAGTCACAATTACCTTTTACACGTTGATACAAGCTTAATTCAGTATCATTATATTTAAATTCAGAATCTCCTAAATGTAAGCATATATCTGCGTCTTTATGATAGTCGTATAATTGATACAGAATTCCAGATTCAGTGTGATTATCACTTACAATTAACCATTTAGACATTATTTTTCACGCTCCAAAAATTCATTTAAAGCTTTAATTGCATTTCCACGATGACTCACATCGCTTTTTTCTTCTGTAGTTAATTCAGCCATTGTTTTGTTCTTCTCTGGAAGATAAAAAATAGGATCATATCCGAATCCATGATCACCTTTACGTTCTGTTGTAATTTCTCCTGATACAGTTCCTTTGAACATATGTGTTGGTTCATTTGGCGTACTCATGCTAATGACACATACAAATTGTGCCTTTCTATTTGTCTCACCTTCTAACTTTTTAAGTACTTTATCAATATTTGACTCATCATTTTTCTCAAGACCAGCATAACGTGCAGAATATACACCAGGCTCACCATTTAGAGCATATACTTCTAGACCACTATCATCGGCAATCACTCTTTTATTGAGTGCTTTAGCTGCCGCTTCAGATTTTAATCGTGCATTTTCTTCAAAGGTAGTGCCTGTTTCTTCAACATCAAAGTCCTTTATAATTTCTGAAATGCCAATAACATTATCATTTGGAAAAATAGCTTTAAAATCATTTATTTTACCTTTGTTGTTAGAAGCTATAACAATGTCTGCCACTTAAATCTTCCTTTCACTTCTGTTTTAAATTTAATCTACTTTTATACGTTCAACTTCTACATCTAATTTCAGCCATTGAGAAATGATATGTTTAATATGAACCGTATCACCTGTTGCAAAAAATCGATGTTTTGGATGTTGCGTATAGCTTGCATGTTCATTACTAAACGTAAGTAATGCACTTACTTCACGTGCAGTTTCAAGCCCAGAAGAAATAACTTTTTTATTTCCACCAAAATAATCATTAATAGGTTTATATAATAATGGATAGTGCGTACAGCCTAAAATAACAGTATCGGCATCTGTGTTACGCCAATGTTTTAAAGTCTGATGTATTACAATACTAGTTATTGTAGGGTCATCATAACGCATTTGTTCAACGAGTGGTACGAAACCTGGACATGCTACCCCATATACTTCGACATTTGGGTTTATTCTTTTAATATGATGGCGGTAAGCTTCTGATTTAATCGTGCCCTCAGTACCTAAAATTAAAACTTTTTGATTTTTTGTAGTCATAATAGCGGTTCTAGCACCAGGTTCAATGACTCCAATAACTGGAATTGGTAATAACTGCTGTAAATGTTCTAACGCCACTGCAGTTGCAGTATTACAAGCAATGACTAACATTTTTATATCAAATTCCATCAGTTTATTAGCAAGTTGCGTCGTAAAAGTTTTTACTTCTTCTCCAGGTCTTGGACCGTATGGACACCTTGCGATATCGCCTAAATAATATATTGTCTCATTAGGAAGTTGTCGCATAATTTCTTTAGCTACAGTTAGTCCTCCAACTCCAGAGTCTATGACACCAATGGGTTTATTCATTTACATTCATCCTTATAATACATAATACGTTTATTTTACCATAGACAAACCTAATCATTCATTAATTGATATTTTTGCTCATTTTTATTTTACTCAATAAACATTTATATCCGTATTGAATTCTCCATTAATAAAAACCAGCAAAGTTTTTACTTTGCTGGCAAATATGTCATATTTAATTTACTTGATGATCAGAACCAAAGAATGATTTAAACATATGGAATGATGTTTCACGGTTCATTGCTGCAATTGACGTTGTTAATGGAATACCTTTTGGACATGCATTAACACAGTTTTGAGAATTACCACATTCTTGTAAACCACCTTCACCCATTAAAGCATTCAGCCGTTCATCTTTAGTCATTGAACCAGTTGGATGTAGATCAAATAAACGTACTTGTGAAATAGCTTGTGCACCAATAAATTTATTATTACGTGTTACATTAGGACACACTTCTAAACATACACCGCACGTCATACATTTTGATAATTCATATGCTGTTTGACGTTTCTTTTCTGGAATACGTGGACCTGGTCCTAAATCATACGTACCATCAATTGGAATCCAAGCCTTCATACGTTTTAAGTTATCAAACATTCTTGTACGATCGACTTGTAAATCACGAATGACTGGGAATGTACTCATAGGTTCCAAACGAATCGGCTGTTCTAATTGGTCAACAATTGCTGAACAGGCTTGACGTGCACGACCATTAATAACCATTGAACAAGCACCACATACTTCTTCTAAGCAGTTCATATCCCATACTACTGGCGTTGTTTTTTCTCCTTTACTATTCACAGGGTTGCGTCTTATTTCCATTAAACAAGCAATCACGTTTAAATTCTCTTTATAAGGAATTTCAAATGTTTCTTCATACGATTTTGCTTCTTGGTTATCTTGACGTTTAACAATTAATTTAACTGTTTTTTGCGTGTCTTTTTCTTCTTTATGTGTTGTTTCTTGATTATGTTGTTCATCTGTATGACGTAATTCTTCTGGAGTTTCTTTTACTGATTGATTGTTAGCCATCATTTTTTACCTCCTTTAGATTTACTTGTATAGTCACGTTTACGTGGTGGAATTAAACTGATATCGACAGGTTCATATGTGAATTTAGGTGCTTCATATTCACCTTGATATTCAGCTAAAGTTGTTTTTAACCATTCATCGTCATTACGTTCTGGGAATTCTGGTTTATAATGTGCGCCACGAGATTCATTACGGTTATACGCACCAATTGTTATAACACGTGCTAGCTGCAACATGTTCCATAATTGACGTGTAAAGAATACAGCTTGGTTACTCCAAGTTTGTGTATCTTCCATATCAATATTTTGATAACGTTCCATTAACTCAACAATTTTTTTATCCGTTTCTAATAATTTGTCATTTTCACGTACTACTGTAACGTTAGCTGTCATAATTTCGCCTAATTCACGGTGAAGTTTATAAGCATTTTCAGTACCACGCATATTAAGTAATTCGTCGAAACGTTTTTGTTCTTCATCTACACGTTTTTGATAAATACTGTCATCTAACTCAGTATATGATGTTTCGATATTTTCAACGTATTTAATTGCATTTGGACCTGCTACTGTACCGCCGTAAATCGCTGATAATAACGAGTTAGCACCTAAACGGTTACCGCCATGTTGAGAGAAATCACATTCTCCTGCAGCAAATAACCCTTTAATAGTTGTCATTTGATCATAATCTACATATAATCCACCCATTGAATAATGTACTGCTGGGAATATTTTCATAGGTACTTTACGTGGATCATCACCAGTGAATTTTTCATAAATCTCAATAATACCACCTAATTTAACATCTAATTCATGTGGATCTTTATGAGATAAATCAAGATACACCATATTTTCACCATTAATACCTAATTTTTGATTGATACATACATCAAAGATTTCACGTGTTGCAATATCACGTGGTACTAAGTTACCATAATCAGGATACTTTTCTTCTAAGAAGTACCATGGTTTTCCATCTTTATAAGTCCAAATTCGACCACCTTCACCACGTGCTGATTCACTCATTAAACGTAATTTATCATCACCTGGAATTGCCGTAGGATGTATTTGAATAAATTCTCCATTTGCATATTTAGCGCCTTGTTGGTATACGATAGATGCAGCTGATCCAGTATTAATCATTGAATTCGTTGTTTTACCAAAAATAATACCCGGGCCACCTGAAGCCATAATAACAGCATCAGAACCGAAAGATTTAATTTCAGAAGTAGTTAAATTTTGAGCAACAATACCCCTTGCTGCATTTTCATCATCTTTAACTAATCCTAAAAATTCCCATCCTTCATACTTAGTAACTAAACCATCAACTTCAAAAGAACGAACTTGTTCATCTAAAGCGTAAAGTAATTGTTGTCCTGTAGTTGCACCAGCATATGCTGTTCTATGATGAAGTGTACCTCCGAAACGTCTAAAGTCTAACAATCCTTCATTTGTTCTATTAAACATAACGCCCATACGATCTAATAAATGGATAATTTTTGGTGCAGCTTCAGTCATTGCTTTGACTGGTGGTTGGTTCGCTAAGAAATCTCCACCGTATACTGTATCGTCAAAATGAATCCATGGTGAATCTCCTTCACCTTTAGTATTTACCGCACCATTAATACCACCTTGGGCACATACAGAGTGCGAACGTTTAACAGGTACAATTGAGAATAAGTCCACATGTGCACCTTGTTCTGCAGCTTTAATTGTTGACATCAGACCCGCGAGGCCACCTCCGACAACAATAATTTTTTTCTCTGCCATAGAATTGTCACTCCCCTAAAATATATCTGAAACTAACCTATTGATTCCTTTTATAACTATGCTTTTATTACTTTCATTTTTTATGCAAAAGCTAAAATTGCAGTCACACCTATGTATGACAGAATTAAGAAAATAATTAATGAAACCCATGTGAAAATACGTTGTGATTTTTTAGATTGTAAAAATCCCCATGTTACTAAGAATGACCAAATACCATTAGAAAAATGGAAAATGACAGCAATAACACAAATAATGTATACGATAACCCAAATTGGATTTTGTAACGTTTGATGCATCATGTCATAACTGATTTCTTTACCAAAGAAAAGTTTTTGTAAACGTGTTTGCCATAGGTGTACAAAGATAAATACGAAAGCAATAATCCCTGTTAACCTTTGTAGCGCAAACATCCAGTTTCTAAATAATGAATAATGGCCGATATTTTCTTTAGCAGTAAAAGCAATATGAATACCATATAGTCCATGATATAAAATTGGAATGTAAATCAAAATAAGTTCAGTTACTAATAAAAATGGTAAAGATTCCATAAAGCCTGCAGCCTTATTAAAAGCCTCAGCTCCTTGAGTCGCTTGGTGGTTAATCATTAAATGAACAATTAAAAACGCACCAATCGGAATAATCCCTAGTAGTGAATGAAGACGTCTAAGATAAAATTCATTTTTAGACTTAGCCAAAAGGAGTCCCCCCTGTTATAAAACATAATAAATTTAAATAGCTTCTTTTTAAGATAGTACTATAAACGCATTTACTATTTTATTTAGTACTCGTATGCATAAAAATATAATAGTTATAATGATTGTAAATTTTCTGAAAATTAAACAAATCAAACATCTACTTTTTATTAGATTGAGTATTATTATTTTTCATAACTACAAGTATGTCTTAAAAAAGTAAATATAATTAAAAACAAGACGAATAAATGAGATATACAAGTATTACATGATAATTGTGTAAATACTATAAAATGATAATATTTCTCATTTAGAAAACGCTTCCATACTTTCTTAAAAAAATAAGCCTTTTGTTAACTATATTGTAACATTCTTTCTATATGTATGGGGTATGAAATTCAAAGTCATACCCCTTTTTTTGAAATTAATCTTGTTTTAAAGCATATTGTAGATTTTCAGCTACCTTTTTAGGTAATCCTGCAGCTTTTAAATCTTCTATACTAGCTTCTTTCATTTTTTTAATGGAACCAAATGTTCTTAATAATTTTGTTTTTCGTTTACTTCCTATACCCTCTACTGTATCAAGAACAGATTGTAATCCAGTTTTTTGTCTAGTTTGACGATGGAATGTTATCGCAAAACGATGTACTTCATCTTGGATTCTATGAAGCAAATAAAAGGCTTGACTATTTTTCTTTAAAGGTACAACCTCAGCATTTGTACCGTATAATAATTCAGATGTTTGGTGTTTATCATTTTTTCTTAATCCAGCAACAGGAATGTCTAAACCTAGTTCATTTTCTAGTACATCTATGACACCAGACATATGTCCTTTACCACCATCAACGATAATAAGATCCGGTAATGGAAGACCTTCATTAAGTACACGCGTATAACGACGGCGTACAACTTCTCTCATCGACTTATAATCATCAGGACCTTTCACAGTCTTAATTTTGTATTTACGATATCCTTTTTTATCCGGTTTACCATCCACAAATGTTACCATTGCCGAAACAGGATCAACACCTTGGATATTTGAGTTATCAAATGCTTCAATTCTTATCGGTGTTTGAATGCCCATTCTTTCACCAAGTTCTTCAATAGCTTTTACCGTTCTAGACTCGTCTTTAGCGATTAATTGGAATTTATTTTCTAGTGCAACTTCAGCATTATGATTAGCTAAATCAACCATTTCTTTCTTTGTTCCACGCGCAGGTTGAACAATTTTTGTATCAACTACAGAGTGAATGATATCTTTATCTAAATTTTTCGGTACATGTACTTCTTTAGGTAAAATATGTTGATTTAAGCTGTAGAATTGTCCAATGAATGTATAAAATTCTTCTTCTTCTGTTTGTTGTAGAGGAATCATTGTTGCATCACGTTGAATCATATTTCCTTGTCTAATAAAGAATACTTGAATACACATCCAACCTTTAGAAACGCTATATCCAAAAACATCTCTAATTGTATTATCTGAAGACATAATTTTTTGTTTTTTAGTTAAATTATGAATATGTTGAATTAAATCTCTATATTCTTTAGCACGTTCAAAATCTAACTTCTCACTAGCATCTAGCATGCGTGTTTCAAGATTATGAAGAATTGTTTTATCTTCTCCATTTAAAAAGTCAGTAATTTCACGTGTCATTTGTGCATATTTTTGTTGATCTACATCATACACACATGGTCCCATACACTGACCGATATGATAATATAGACACAATTTATCAGGCATATTATCACATTTTCTAAAAGGATAAATACGATCTAATAATTTTTTAGTTTCTTGTGCTGAATATGCATTAGGATAAGGTCCAAAATATTTTCCTGTACCTTTTTTTACTGTACGAGTCACAAGTAAACGTGGATGTTTTTCTTTAGTAATCTTTATAAAAGGATAACTTTTATCATCTTTTAATAAAATATTGTAGCGAGGTTGATATTGTTTAATCAAATTCAACTCAAGTAATAATGATTCTGTCTCACTTGAAGTTACAATAAATTCGAAGTTGCGAATTTCACTAACAAGACGTGTAGTTTTTGCATCATGTGCACCAGTAAAATAAGAACGTAGTCGATTTCGTAATCGTTTTGCTTTACCTACATAAATAATTTGGTCATTTCGATCTTTCATTAAATAACAGCCTGGTTCAAATGGGACGACACTTAATTTATCTCTAATTTTTTCTTCGTAGTCGGTCATCCGTCTCCTCCTTTCTATTAACTTGACGTTCACATAAAAAAGACGGAGCGATTACATAACATGTAATGCCCCATTCTTTTATAATTGTATTAAATATTATAGATGTTTATCTAAAACTTCTGCTAAGTTTTCTTTAGGTTGGAAACCTACTACTTTATCTACTGCTTCTCCATCTTTAAATACGATTAAAGTTGGGATGCTCATTACTTCATATTTAGCAGCAGTAGATGGATTTTCATCTACATCTAATTTTAAGATGTCTGCTTTACCATCATAGTCTCCAGCTAATTCTTCTAACACAGGGGCGATCATTTTACAAGGTCCACACCAAGTTGCCCAAAAATCTACTAATTTAACACCTGATTGAATGTTTTCATCAAAATTTGAATCTGTAACTTTTACGATTGCCATAATTGCCAATCCTCCTTAAATATTAAATGATGAGCAAATTATAACAGACTTTCCATATATCTGCATTGCTCTTGCTCATCTTTATCACTATTTATTAATCTTGTCATAAACTTGTGTTAAGATTAAACGCTTGCTTTATTGTACGTCAAATTTTAAAAAAATCAACATTCTAGTTTTATATTATTTAAGTTCTGCTACTGTAACACCAAATCCGCCTTCACTTGGCAGTCCACCACGAAAAGATTGAACACTTTTATGTTTTTTTAAATGATTTTGAACTGCTTTTTGAAGTGCACCTGTACCTTTACCATGAATAATATAAACCTGTTCATAGTTACTTAATACAGCTTGGTCAATATATTGATCTAAAGCTCCAACCGCTTCTTCATAACGATAGCCTCTTAAGTCTAATTCTGTTTTAATAGTTTGACGATTTTGGCGTGTCACCATTTTCGTTGGTTTTTCTTTTTTCTTTTTCGTTTTTTCTAAATCTTCAATAGGTAACTTCATTTTGATAATACCCATTTGAACTACAGCTTCATTTTCTCCGCTTAATTCTAATACTTCGCCTTTTTGGCCATAAGATAATACTTTAACTTCATCGCCAGCATGAATATCATCCCATTTTTGTTTTTTTACATTTTGTTTTAAGGATTTAGCTTCATATTGATCTTCTAAATGTTTTTTCTTATCTATTAATTCATGTTCTTTTACGTCGGCCCCTTTTTTATCTCGCATTTCTCTTAAATCTTTTAGAATGTCATCTGCTTCTTTTGTAGCTGATTTAATGCGCTGATTTGCTTTATCTTTAGCTTCATCCATTAATTTT
>NZ_KV813756.1:296193-343954 GCF_001813735.1 Staphylococcus sp. HMSC068C09 | reverse complement strand
TTTTGTTCATAATTTTTATATTGTTGATACTGACGTTCCAAATCATCATGCGTCGTTCGTGCTTCTCTCAATAATTTTTCAAGCTCAATACGTTGTTCATCCACACGTTTAGAGTTTTTCTCTAATGATTCTATCATTGAATTAATTTCTTGTTCGTCTGTACCAATCATTGTTTTAGCCTTATTAATGATGTTTAATCCTAAACCTAATTTTTTAGAAATATCAAAGGCATTGGAACGTCCAGGAACACCCATTAATAATTTGTAAGTTGGACTTAATGTATTCACATCAAACTCAACACTTGCATTCATAACGCCTTCACGATTATAACTATAAGCTTTAAGCTCTGGATAATGTGTCGTTGCCATAACTAGTGAACCAATCTCCCTCACATGATCGAGAATACTCATAGCTAAAGCTGCACCTTCACTCGGATCGGTTCCAGCACCTAATTCATCAAATAAAACAAGACTATTTTTATCCGTTTCTTTCAAAATTTCTACAATATTTTTCATATGTGATGAAAACGTAGATAGCGATTGTTCAATCGATTGTTCATCACCTATATCACAATATACGTTTTCAAATACACTCAATTGACTACCATCTAATGTAGGAATGAGTAACCCGGATTGAGCCATCACAATGATAAGTCCTAACGTTTTTAAAGTGACAGTTTTACCACCTGTGTTAGGTCCCGTAATAATAACCGTTTCAATATCATCAATAAATTCAATTGTATTTGCTACGACTGTATCTTTATTCAATAAAGGATGATAAGCATTAGGTAAATAAACCGTTCTTTCCTTATAAAAAGTAGGTTTTGTCCCTTTAATTGATCGTGCATAGCGCGCTTTAGCCGTTAAGAAATCAATTTGACCCATAACCGACTCTGCCACTAAACAATTATCATCATCGGCAGCTACGAAACCTGTTAATTCTGTTAATATACGTTCACGTTCTACTGCTTCATCATTTCTTAATCGACTAATTTGATTATTCATTTCAACAATAGAAGATGGTTCAATATAAAGGGTTTGTCCAGAAGCTGATTGATCATGCACAATCCCTTTAAAATCTTGTCGATATTCTGCTTTTACCGGTATCACATTGCGATCATTTCGCACTGTAATAATGGCATCTGAAAGTTTCTTTTGATTAGCTTGACTTTTAACAATACGATCTAAATTTTGTCTAATGCGTTGAGTCGTACTTGATATTTTGCTTCGAATACCTTGCAATTCATAACTTGCATTATCATATAAATCGTAAGCATCACATTTTTCATTTATTTCTTGATATAAATCAGTAAGTACAGGTAGTTGATTCATTCTTTCATTTAAAATTGGATACTTTACGACGCCTTCATCTTCTTCAAGCAGTTGATTATAAAATGTTTTAAATTGATTTTGTACTTGTATCAACCGCTTAATTACATTTAATTCGGTAACATTAAGCACTCCACCAATTTTAGCACGGTGAATTAATGGTGATACTTTTGATAAACCACTTAAACTAGGTAAACGATGTTTATTATAAATTTGTGATATTTCATCTGTCTCATTCATTTGAAATTCTACAGTTTCAAAATCAGTTGCTGGAGACATTTTAGACACTTTTTCACGTCCTAAATCACTTATCGTTTCAGAAGCTACAAATGATTTGATTTTATCAAACTCTAAGACGTCTAATGTTTTTTGTCTCATACAATCCCTCTATTTCTGTAATTTAATATTATTATTAATAAAGTTTTTAAAAGCGTCACGCGTCATTGTATTAATCACTCTATCTTTATTTACAAATCCTTTTTGCGCAGTAGCTACGCCATATTTCATAAAATCAAGATGATCCACATGATGAGCATCTGTATTAATTGTTAATTTAATATTTGGATATTTTTTTACAGTGGCAGCATTTAAATCTAATCGTTTTGGATTAGCATTAATTTCCATTACCGTTTGTGTTTCTTCTGCAAGTTGCATCAACTGTTCTATATTAGGTTGATACCCTTCACGTCGCTCAATAATACGACCAGTTGGATGTGCAATATGTCTAACATAAGGATTACGACATGCATGTTCTAGGCGCTTCATAATCTCTTCTTCAGATTGATTGAAACTTTGATGAATAGCTGCAATAACATAGTCAAGTTGCGATAGTATATCATCCTCATAATCTAATGATCCATCAGGTAAAATATCCATCTCTGTACCTGAGTAAATATCTATTTCTGTGTATTCTTCATTCAAATTTTTTATTTCTTCATTTTGACGTAATAATCGTTCAACTTGTAATCCATGCGCAACTTTTAAACTCTTTGAATGATCCGTAATGACCATGTATTCATAGCCTTTTTTAATGTTTGCTTCAATCATCTCTCGTATAGAAAAAGCGCCGTCACTATACGTTGTATGCATATGAAGATCACCTTTAATATCATCTAATGTAATGATTGAATTTAAATCACGATCAAACTCACTGCCATCTTCACGCATTGCTGGAGCAATCCAATGTCTACCGAAGTGTTGGTAAATTTCAGCTTCACTTTGGAATTGGAGTAACGTTCCATCTTGTTGTTCGATACCATACTCACTCACTTTTTCATTTTGTGCTTTAGCAAGTTGTCTAATGCGAATGTTATGATCTTTGGAACCTGTAAAGTGCTGTAAGGTATGATAAAAGGCTTCTGGTTCAACAAGTCTAAAATCTACACCAATCGTTTCATCATCATATTCCAATTCAAGTGACACTTTCGTTTCTCCAACTGCGACTTCTTTCACTTTATTTGGAATATTTAAAAGGTGTTGTTGTACATGAAGAGGGTGTCGTGTACTAATAATATAGTCTAAATCTTTACTTACTTCTTTATAACGACGGAAACTACCTGCTTCAGAATAATGTTCAACTTCTTCTAATTGTTCTAGATAAGTCATAATATCTTTATTTAAATGTCGCATCAAATCAATAGGATAATGATCTTTTTTAGCTCCTAGTGCTTTTACTGCTTCAAGTATGTTTTGTTCCGTTTTTTTAGCAAATCCACTTAGTTCACTAACTTTTCCCGCTTCACAAGCTTCTTGAAGATGTTCTTTATCTGTAATATTTAACTCTTTATACAACTTTGCAATTTTTTTACTACCTAAACCTTGAATTTTCATTAAAGGAATTAATCCTTCAGGAACTAAACGTTGCAATTCTTTTAAAGTTGATGAGGTACCTGTTTCTCGATATTCGCTAATGACCTCTCCTACCCCTTTTCCAATTCCTTTTAATTCAGTAACATCTTTTATTTCATCTAAAGAACGTTCATCTATTTCAAGACTTTGTGCTGCTTTACGATAAGCAGATACTTTAAACGTATTTTCTCCATTCAATTCCATATATATAGCAATTTTTTCTAGTAGTTGAATTACATCTTTCTTTGTCATTACATTCACTCCATAAAAAGAGACCAGGAGGTTTATATCCATCACCTAGTCCTGACCTTTTATCTTTTTTTATTTATAAATTTAGTATATAAGATGATAAAAACGGCATCTTAAATAGAATAATATGGCTTAAATAACCGTGTTTTAAACTTTCTTGAATCCATTCATTAGGATATAAAGATACTAAATATAAAACAAGTTGCAGTACAATCACACTGGCAATACTACCTAATAAGCTTCCCAATATTCGACTTGTAACATGAATATTATGATATGACACTATATTATCAAAAGTTACAATAATAAGATATAAAAGCAACTTACTTATAAAAGCAATACATAAAAATGCCACAATAGTATCAAAACGTTGTTGTACATCATGATATTGAAATGCGAAGTGCGTATCAAAAGCAACTGTTTTAGGAAATGGAACAAAAACAATCATTTGTTTTGATATATATTGGTAAAAACGATGCGCAATGAATAGTGAGACAAGCGTAGACGACAAATGAAGACTATTCAGCCAAAGGCCTCTTCTAAAACCAATTATCATATACATCAAAATAATAAGTATCATTACTAAATCTATAGTCATTTAGCTATCCTGTTGTTTTAATTCATAAATCATTTGTTTTAATATTTCGTTTTCTTCTTCCAATTTCACTTTTTCGTCCATGATATTCACTGCAGTTAAAATTGCTTTTCTTGTTGTATCTAATCCTGCTGATTTACGTCCTAATAATCTTAGCTGTTCATCTACTAAATGTGCTACATAACGTATGTGTTCAGGATCATCGTCACCGATAATCGTAAAATTTTGATCATTGATCGATACATTAATACGATTTTTAAATTCTCCCATTGTATTAACTCCTGACTTTTGATAATATTTTAAATTTCTTTGACTAATGTTTTGTTGAGTGAATAAGTAGATTATTATTATTATACATGAGCGTCTCTTATTTGTAATTATAGATTTAAAATACTATTTATTTATACCACTAAACCTACGTTTTTATCTTCATTATGTTAAAGTATATCTATTAGAATTTTAAAAGAGAGGTTTAAACATTTTATGGGAAATGTAGTACATAAATTAACTAATCAAGATATTGAGCAACTGTTGAACCAAATTAACTTTAGTACATCCAATTTACCTAATGGGATGAAAGCAAGAACCAAATATCATGACACTGTCATTAGTATTTACAATTCTGGTAAAGTTATGTTTCAAGGAAAACATGCTGAACATATAGCGCGTCAATTTTGTACTACTGATTCTGTAACTAATTCAAAATCTTCAAAGGCAGATGATTTACATAATATAACATATAATGATTATAACTGTATTGGTAGTGATGAAGCGGGAAGTGGCGATTATTTTGGTCCATTAACGGTTTGTGCTGCTTTTGTATCTAAAGAGCATATAGATATTTTAAGAACGCTAGGCGTAGATGATTCGAAAAAATTAACAGACACTAAAATTATAGAACTTGCAGAACAACTGATTACCTTTATTCCTCATTCATTACTTACATTAAACAATACTAAATATAATGAAAGACAAGCACTAGGTTGGTCTCAAGTAAAAATGAAAGCAGTCCTTCATAATGAAGCGATAAAAAATGTAACTAACAAGATAGATACTAAAGCATTAGACTACATTGTCATTGACCAATTTGCAGAACGTAACGTCTACAAGCGTTATGCTCTAAGCGACTTACCTTTTCCAAATCAAACAAAATTTGAAACAAAGGGAGAATCTAAATCCCTTGCTATTGCAGCAGCAAGTATCATTTCTCGCTATGCTTTTATTAAGCACATGGATTCAATATCAAAAATGATGCATTTTGATATTCCAAAAGGCGCGAGTCATAAAGTAGATTTAATCGCTGCTCAAATTATTGAAAAATATAATATTAGTAAGTTAGATTCTATTTCAAAAAAACATTTTAAAAATCGTGATAAAGCATGGACGTTGGTTAATAAAAAGTATCAATAAAGAACATTTTAGAATGCTATACGATGATGTCTAAATTCATCAAATTCAGTATCGAGAATTGTTTCAACACTTTTATTTACATATCGTGACACATCGTTTGCGGGAACAAGTGCTGAAGTTTCTATCGGTCAAGTAAGTTGAGTCATGTTAGAATCTTTATACATAAGGTACCTCGTTAATTTAATGAAGTTTATTAAATTATACGAAAGGACCTTATTTTTTAAAAGTATTTCAATGTAAAATTACATAAAAAAAGCATTTTAGTGCGACTCTTGATAAAATAAGATACGCTAAAGACTACAGACTAAATTTATTCCCTAATAAAGCGAACCAACTATACAAAGTATTGTAAATAATGAAACCAGTAAATGACTTTATAATAAACTCATTTACTGGCTATTTTTTTAGGATGTATATCCCAATCTCTTCTTTAATTTATTATCGAATTGTAGCGCCTTTAGCTTTTAATGCTTCTAAAATTTTATCATGCACTTTAGAAACACGTTCATCTGTAAGTGTATTTTCAGTATCTAAATAATTTAAACGAATGGCTACTGATTTTTTACCTTCTTCCAAGTGTTCACCTTCATACACATCAAATACAAGTGTATTTTTTAGAATGTCTTCACCATTCTCATGAATAATGTCTAATAATTCTGATGAAGGCATGTCACGTTTTACTTCCATAGCGATATCTCTTGACACACCAGGGAATTTTGGAATTGGTTCATAATTAATGTAACCTACAGCTACTTGCATCATTGCATCATAGTCTAATTCAAATACATATGTGCGTTTAAGATCATTTTCAGCTGCTAATTGAGGATGTAATTCTCCTACAAACCCTATCTCTTTACCTTCTAATGAAACAATCGCAGTTCTACCTGGATGAAGACTTTTTATTTCGCCAGCTTTATAAGTGAAATCTAAATTTAATTTTTCAGCAATTCGATCGACTACACCTTTAGCAATAAAGAAATCAATCTCTTCTTTTTTACCTTGCCAAGTATTAACTACATATTCTCCAGTTAGAATACCACTTAAATATTCGATTTCATCCGGTAATTCATCTTTGCCGTTACCAAAGAACACACGTCCAATTTCATATAATCTTACATTTTTGTTTTTACGTGCTACGTTATAAGTTGTTGCTTCGATTAAATGTGGTAATAAGCTTTGACGTAATGTAGAATGCGCTTCACTCATTGGCATAAGTAGACTAATTGTAGGACGTTCTTGTAATGCAAAATCTTTGGCATGGTCTTTAGACACAAGTGAATATGTGATGGCTTGATTTAATCCTGCACCTTCGAGTGTTTCTTTTACCGTACGCGTTTTATATTGACGATCTGTCAATTTTCCACTAGTTACATCATCAAACACTGGTAAAGTTGAAGGAATATTATCATATCCGTATATTCTTGCTATTTCTTCAATTAAATCTTCCTTAATTGAAATATCTTTACGACGTGAAGGTACATATACTGTTAAAGTATCGGCATTTTGAATCGTTTTAAATCCTAATTGTTCGAAAATAGCTTTAATCTCATCATTTGATAAATTAAAACCAATTGTTTGATTTACTTTTTCCGCAGTAATATCAATTGGCGTAACAAGTGAACCTAAATCCCCTTGTGCCACTCTATCTTTTAATACTTCACCAGAAGCATAATGTTCAAGTAAATAACAAGCTCTATCGACTGCTTCATTAACAAATTCTGTTGCAATACCTTTTTCAAAACGACTTGAAGACTCACTACGTAAATTCAAACGACGTGATGTGTGACGGATAGATACAGGGTCAAAAATCGCACCTTCTACTACGACATTCATTGTTTGATCAGTCACTTCTGAAAAATCTCCACCCATAACACCAGCTAATGCAATAGGTTCTTTACCATTTGTGATAACGATATCTGTATCAATAAGCGTTCTTTCAGTATCGTCTAATGTTGTCATTGTTTCATTTTCATTCGCTTGACGTACAACGATATCTTTAGAACCCATATGGTCTTGATCAAACATATGAAGTGGTTGACCATATTCAAGTAATACATAGTTAGAAATATCAACTACATTATTAATTGGACGGATACCAGCTTTAATTAAACGTGCTTGCATCCAGATAGGTGATGGTGCAATTCTCACATTTTTAACAACTCTTGCACTGTAATATGGAACTTTTTCAGGATTATCAACTGTCACTGATAACTCATCTGTTGCTGAAGTTTCAGTTTCGTTAAGCGTTGTGTTTGGTTTAGTCATTTCAGTTTGATATAATGCTGCAACTTCATATGCAGTTCCCACCATACTTAAAGCGTCTGCACGGTTAGGTGTTAAATCAAATTCCATAATTTGATCATTAAGATATAATGCGTCTAATGCATCAGTTCCCGGTGTCACTTCACTAGGAAATACGAAAATTCCATTTTCATAGTCTTTTGGTACAACATTACTTGAGACACCAATTTCTTGTAAGGAACAAATCATACCTTCCGAACGTTCTCCGCGTAATTTGGCACGTTTTATTTTAATACCTCCAGGTAAACGTCCACCTACTTTAGCCACAATCACATATTGATTTTCATCAACATTAGGTGCCCCACAAACAATTTGAACAAGTTCTTCTTCACCTATATCAACTTGACAGATATTCAATTTATCTGCATCTGGATGTTTTTCTTTAGATGTTACATATCCTACTACTACATTTTTAATATCTTTTGAGTAATCTATAATATCTGCTACTTCAATACCCGTACGTGTAATACGCTCAGCTAAGTCTTTAGCAGGTACACCAGCATCTACGTAATCTTTTAACCATTCATTTGAAATCAACATTATGCTTCACCTCTATCTTCTACAGCTTTAAATTGATTAAGGAATCTCACATCATTTGTATAGAAATGACGAATGTCTTCGATTCCGTATTTTAACATTGCTATACGATCTGGCCCCATACCGAATGCAAAGCCAGAATATTCATTTGAATCAAAACCGGCCATTTCTAGAACATTAGGATGTACCATACCTGCACCTAAGATTTCAATCCATCCAGTATGTTTACATACATTACATCCTTTACCTTTACATTTGAAACAAGAGACGTCTACTTCCACTGATGGCTCTGTGAATGGGAAATAACTTGGTCGTAATCGAATTTCACGATCAGCACCAAATAATTTTTTAGCTACTAACTCTAACGTTCCTTTCAAATCACTCATTTTGATATGTTTATCTACTACTAAACCTTCAATTTGTGTAAATTGATGACTATGTGTAGCATCATCTGAATCTCGTCGATACACTTTCCCAGGACAAATAATTTTTACTGGTCCTTGACCGTGACGTTTTTCCATTGTACGTGCTTGCACTGGAGACGTGTGCGTACGCATTAAAATCTCATCTGTAATATAAAAACTATCTTGCATATCTCGGGCTGGATGTGATTTAGGAAGGTTTAAAGCTTCAAAATTATAATAATCTTGTTCTACTTCGTATCCATCAACAATTTCATATCCTAATCCTAGGAATAAATCTTCAATTTCTTCAACCGTTCTAGTTAATGGATGTTTTGAGCCAATATTAATTTGGCGACTAGGTAATGTAACATCAATTGTTTCCTCAGCAAGTTGTTGGTTTAACTTTTCATTTTTTAATAATTCTTGTTTTTCTTCAAGTTCATTTTGAATTGCTTGTCTTAACTCATTTACTTTTTGTCCATAAGCTGGCTTTTCTTCATTTGGTAAATCTTTCATATTTTTCATTAAACCACTTACAGAGCCTTTTTTTCCTAGATACTTTACTTTGACATCTTGTAAAGCACGTTCATCTTGCGCTTCGTTAATGTCTACTAAAGCTTGTTGTCTTAATTCTGTCATTGAATCATTTTGAGTCATGACTTACACCTCATACTTTCTATTTATCATAAAATTTACTTTATTAAATTAAAAAAAGACTTTCATCCCTAAATAACTGGGACGAAAGCCTTCCGTGGTACCACCCAAATTTATGCCTAAGCATACACTTGTTAGCATTGTTAACGAAGATGCACTCCGACTTAAATTTCTTTAAGTAACCAAAAAGGTGAAAAAAACTAATGTAAATTGAAGTAAGTTTCAGTCACGCTTACTTTCCCTGTGCAATTAATCATTTAGTTTACGTCTTTTTATCGGTTTATATTTATCTTTAATAAACATATTATTTTAATTTTGTATACAATTAAGTATAGTCGATTTTAAATCAAAAGGTCAACCTTTCAAATGATAAAGCAAAATACTTCCAGCAATCGCCACGTTTAAACTTTCCGCTTTGCCGTATATAGGTATAATAAGATTCTGCGAGGTATGTGCTAATAATTCTTTATTAACACCTTCTCCTTCATTACCAAGTAATAAGGCAAATGTGTCTTGCGATTCGATGTTTTTATAGGACACAGCATTTTCTAAGGCTGTACCATATACTGGGCCATCAAATTGTTCAATAAATTTATTTAATTCTGTCGTGACAATAGGAATATGAAATACACTTCCTTGACTGGCTCTCATTACTTTATCTTGGTATGCGTCTGCTGTACCTTTTTCCATTACAATCATATCTATACCCGCAGCATCTGCTGTACGAATTAACGTGCCTAAGTTACCAGGATCTTGTATACGATCAAGTAATAACACTTGTTTCGCTTTTGAGATATCATGTTTAGGTTTTTCAATGACTGCAAAAAAACCTTGCGGTGTAATAGTCCCTGATAATGATTCAGCCACTTTCATATTAATTTCGTAAGCTTCTTTTGCATACTCTAAAAGTCTAGAATCTGTTCTTTCTGGCTCAATTACAAATAATTGTTTAATCATCATATTACTTTTAAATGCTTCATCAATTAAATGTATGCCTTCGATGAGAGCTAATCCTGTTTTATCGCGTTCTTTTTTCTTTTTAAGTTTATTTGCTAATTTAATTTTATTATTTTGTGTTGAAGTAATTTGTTCCATAATAGTCTCTCCAAATTATTTTTGATAGCAATGGTATAAATTGAGATAATATAAAAAAAGAGTGGGATAGAATTCATAATGAATTCGTATTCCACCTTTTTTAAATAGATATAAATTATTTAGAAACGACTTCTTCACCATTGTAAGAACCACAGTTTTTACATACGCGGTGAGATAATTTGTACTCGCCACAGTTTGGGCATTCAGTCATACCAGGTACTGAAATTTTGAAATGAGTACGACGTTTATTTTTTCTAGTTTTAGACGTTCTTCTTTTTGGTACTGCCATGATATATCCTCCTTAATATTAAAACACATAATCTCAAGTATTCGGTCATTTAATTATTATACTATAAATTAAATTAACCTGCTATTACTCTTTATCATATAACTGTTGTAATTTTTGAAGCCTAGGATCAACTTGGCGTGTTTGGGAATCGTCGTTATCTTTAGAGTGCTCAAGCTCAAGCGCTTGTTCTTCATCAATAACTTCCCAACCGTTACCTTCTGTAAGCATTTGATCACTATTCTCAGAAAATGCACGCATTGGCTTCTCAATAATAACCAATTCTTTAGCAATATCTCGGATATTAATCATACCATCTGTAGCAAGATGATAATGTTCATCTTCATCTACTTCTTCATCGGTATAACTATTATAACCTTCTAAATCAAATATTTCGGAAGTTCTGACATCAAGTGGCACATCTACAGGCACTAATGTACGAGCACAAGGCATAGTATACGTACCAGTAACATGCATATCTGCTATCACTTCATTTGATTTTATGGTTAATTCACCTTCGATATTCATCTCTGATAAATCAATCAGACCTAAAGGTTCTATTAAATCGTCAAAGTTCGCCTTTTCATTGAATTCAAAAGGTTTACCTTGATATTTTCTCAATTGCGTTATTGACCATTTCATATGGCTTCACCTCTAACAAACACAAAATTTATTTTAACTTTACTATTATAAGTTGTCAAGATTTTTTCTTAACATCTTATTATCTGTTACAATACTAATAATGAATACTGAAAGGACGAATTGCAAATGAAAAGTGTTGGATTGATTACAGAGTATAATCCATTTCATAACGGTCATGCTTATCATGCGCAACAAGCTAAAGTACAGTCCGATGCAGAGATCTCTATTGCAATCATGAGTGGTAATTTCGTTATGAGAGGTGAACCTGCTATTTATAACAAATTCCTACGTACACAAATGGCACTTTCCAATGTCGATTTAGTTGTTGAGTTACCCCTTATCGCTAGTCTTTCTTCAAGTGATTATTTTGCACAAATAGCTGTTCAAGTTGCTCGTTATCTAGATGTTAATACTATTGCTTTTGGAAGTGAAACACCTGATATAACTCGCCTTAAAAACGTTGCAAATGAAATAATCAATTTAGAACATAGTTCAACTTTTAATCAAAAAGTAAAAGAAGGTAGTAATTATGCAAAAATTATAAATGATTTAATTAGCGATAATACTTTGCTGAAAATGCCTAATAATATTTTAGCAATCACTTACTTAAAAGCTATACAACAATTTGCACCTCACATGAAAGGACTTGCTATCCAACGTGTGCATGCTCATCATCATGATGCGACAATTGAAACATCATCCTTTGCAAGTGGTTCTGCAATTAGGCAGTCGTTAATCACTCAAGAAACTCAGTGGACTACAGTTGTTCCCTCTTCAATTCAATCACTGTATACAACACCTCATTTAACTAAAGAGGATACATTTAGCTTGATTAAATATCATATCTTAAGTCATTCAATTCATGAAATGGCTCATATATACACTATATCTGAAGGACTAGAACATCGATTAAAAAAATATATCAATCAAGCCACTTCTTTTGAATCCTTTATGTCTTTACTGAAGACAAAACGCTTTACCTATACTCATTTACAACGCATACTTATGCAAATTCTTTTAAATGTAAAAAAAGAAGATTCTATTCAATCCATTTCAGCTGTAAGAATTTTAGGAATGAATTGTCGCGGACAAAGTTATCTCAAACAATTAAAAACCAAATTTCCAGAGCGTCAATTCATCACTAATATTAATAAAACATCTGCTCATTTTTTTAAAAATGAAATTAAATCTACCGATATTTATAACTTATTATCAGGTCAACAGAAAAATGATTTTAATACCCCTGTAATTAGATTAAATAATTGAATTAAAGCGTATGGAACATTTCATTTCTGTTCTATACGCTAATTTTTTAATCTTCAAATTTTTCTTTTAATGCCCTTTCAACATGCCTAGGTACGAAATCTGAAATATCTGCCTTATATTGAGCCACTTCTTTCACAACACTTGAACTGATAAATGAATAGTTTGTACTTGTCATCATATACATTGTTTCTACATTACTATTTAATTTTTTATTCATTGAAGTTAAACGTAATTCATATTCAAAATCACTCACTGCTCTTAAGCCACGAATAATTGTTTTAGCGCCTATTTTATCACAAAAATCAACAAGTAATCCATTAAAATTATGTACTTTCACATTTGGCAAATGTTTTACAGATTCACGTATTAATTCCATACGTTCTTCAATAGAAAATGTACCTGCTTTACTACTATTTTTTAATATACATACATGAAGTTCATCAAATCGATCAGAACTTCTTTCTATAATATCTAAATGCCCATAAGTAATAGGGTCAAAACTACCTGGAATGACTGCTTTTGTCTTAGTCATTGTGTTCTCCTTTTTTTAATAACAAAGTATCTGTTAAACCGTAATGATATTGCTTAATTACTTCAAAATCATATGTATTGATTTTTTCTTGATTACTAAACTCACAAATGATAATACCATGTTCTTTTAATAAATTAAACTTAGAAATTTGATCTAGAGCCTTATCTATTAGCCCTTTATTATAAGGAGGGTCTAAAAAAATGAAATCAAATTGAATGTCTCTTTTATTGATAGCCTTTAACGCTCTATCTGCATTATTTTTATATACTTCAGATTGTTCCTCTAAATTTAATTGTTTCAAGTTAGCTTGGATCACTTTAACTGCTTTAAAGTTTTGGTCTACAAATATAACTTTATCCATACCTCTAGAAAGTGCTTCAATTCCTAAAGCACCACTACCAGCAAATAAGTCTAAACCTAAGCCGTATACTTCATGTAAACTGTTAAAAATACCTTCTTTAACTTTATCCATTGTTGGACGTGTATTACGTCCTTCTAAACTCTCTAGTGGTTTACTTTTATGTTTTCCAGCAATGACTCTCATTTTGACTTACACTTCCATTTCATTCATTTATTTACTATAATTTATTTTGAAAAAGGAGAATTAAATATTTATGAAACAATCATTTATTATTTTAGGAGAAGGACTTACAGATTTATTCGAATTTCTTACTCTTATTGAATATAATCATGCAAGAATAGACAAGGTTGTCTATTTCCATACACCACAGTCAGACAAACAATTATCATCAGTCGCAATTATTATGAATCCTACGACCGGTAAACAATTTCAAGCCATATATATGATGTTAAACGCTTTAAAATATCCTTACCCAAATAGTAATAAAAAATTTGAGATGATTAATGAACAAGCTCAATCGTATGATATTCCTATTGTCGGCATTGATGTTCAACCGCCAAATGCATTTCATATGAATGATTTATATTTTAAATATTTAATTAGCGTACTTCGTTTACAAAATTGGATCCCACCGATGCAATAACAATGTTTAAATACATCTTAAAGCTTTTCATGCTTTTCTTTATCATATGTTTTTTTCAAGTTTTTATAAGGGGATCCATCAATATGTAAAACATATTTTAATTTCATTAATTTCTGGAGAATATCGTCTACTTCATGTTCATTAACATACATTACTACATACTTTCGAGGTTTATTAGTATAAACGATATGTCCATATTTACGTATCTGTCTTTCATGTTTAATATGCTTTAAGTAAATAATTAAGCTAACTCTTGGAATCAATTCCATATTATTTCACTCACTCCATTTATTATGCATAATTACTATACCATGACTAATAATTTTATAAAATACATTCAATATCTCAACACTTAACTTTCGAAAAATATTTCTTTAATTATTAATTTTAAATGAACTTTAGGAGGTTATACCTTGAAACACATTAAGAAGAATTTTTTTAATTTGGGTATCACTAGTATGGGTATACTAAGCAGTTTATTACTTTTAAAAAGAAATCAAAAGCCTAAAATGCTTAAAGACATACCTTACTTTTTTAATGGACCAGCACCTTATATTTTTGCACATAGAGGTGGAATGTCAGTTCGACCAGAACAAACACAATTAGCTTTCGATAATGCTGTTGATTATGGTTTAGATGGCTTTGAAACAGATGTGAGACTAACTAAAGATGAAGAATTGATTGTTTTTCACGATGCTACAGTCGACCGTACTACTAATGGTTCAGGAAAAGTATGTGATTACACATTAAAAGAATTAAAAAAATTAGATGCAGGATTTCATTTTACTGATATCAATGGTCGCCATATTTATAGAGGTCATCAACAAGCTAAAATTTTAACTTTCGATGAACTTTTAGAAATGTATCCTAGCAAATATATCAATGTAGATTTAAAAGATACTCCAAGTAGTTATGAAGGAGCTATTGCGCCTAAAAAAATGTATGATATTATAAAGCATCATCATGCTGAGAAACGTGTACTTGTAACAAGTTTCCATAAAAAACAAAATGAACGTTTTAGAGCAATAAGCAATGGAGAAATAGCTACTGGTGCAAGTCAACATGAAGTGACTGAAGGTGTGATTAAGTTTATTTTAGGACTAGGTTATCATTATCATCCTCAAGCTGACACATTTCAAATGCCTATAAAATTCAAAGGTATCCCATTATCATCAACTCATTTTATTCAATGGCTTAACTTATTAAATATTGTGCCAGGTTATTATGGCATCAATAGTGTTGACTTAATGTATGATTTGTATCAAAAAGGTGTCCACACCATTGTTACTGACCGTCCTGATTTAGGTAAACAATTTAAATCACTACTAAAACAACATACCTCAAATTAAATACACTCATTCTATATAAAATTAAAATATATACATAAAAGAATCTGGGACATACATCATAGTTGTCTCAGATTCTTTTAATATATTAATCTTCAATAATTAAAGTAAAAATATGCTGACATCTCATTTTGCAACTCAACCTCTGATTTACTAGATTTTATTTTTAATTATAAACGACAATTACATGTACCTCCTGAGGCGCAGCCTTTAGAATCCGTTTTAAAAAATGGATTACCCACTTCAATCTTTACATTTTCTGACACAGATAATGCGATTTTAGTCAACACTTCATCTATTAAATTTTGTAATTGTACTTCCTTAGATTTGTAATCCATTACATTAGGCAACATTTCATAAGCTCGCTTACGTCGACGTGTATCTAACATTACATTTTGATAATCTGGGTGATATCTACCAAAGCGCATCACTTCATCATAACGTTCTTTTGATTTTAAAAAAGCTTGATACAGTAAATGTGCTTCATCATCTTGTTTAAGTGTTTTTTGAGCTTCTCTATAATTAAAATACACTTTTGATTGTACAATCATGTCTGATAAATCTTCAATTTCATCTAAAATTGATAATGTTTCCTCTGTATACATTATCGGTCACCTCACAACCTATTTTTGTACAAAAATAAGTGAATAATAATTTCTCATTACTTCTCCACCCATTTCATTATACTTTTTATTTAACATTCTTGAACGGTGTATATCCGAATTCATCCAACTATGAATTAATGTAGGCACGTCATCAAAATCATAGCCCACATTTTGACTTGTAGCTATAAAGTCAATGTTTTCGTTACCAAGTTGGCTCTTAAGGGCTTCTTCTGTAAATTCAACATCTTCTGTACCAGTTGCTTCATATAAATTTGCTGAAGCAATATGTGAAATGTCTGAATTTACTTTCAATGGTGGAATATGTTTTAAATCTCTCATTTGATTAGTAATTTCATAGAGGGTTATCAATTGATTTGGGCTTTGTTCATATGGTAATGAATCTTTATTATTTCTGTCATTATTAAATTTATCATCTGAAATATCTTCTTCATCTGTTAATTGATAAGGTTTTATAAATGCTAATAGTTCTTTATCTAGATATCGAATACCCATAATTCGATTTGATTGTTGATCCACATAAACTTGAGCATAAATATTACCATATTTAATTAGAGTTTGAGTTTTAATATCTTCATCTGATAACTCAAAATTATATTGTTTTCCATTCACTTTAAAAGAGGGGTCAGGATTAATACTAGTTTTTTCAAATATATGTGAAGCATTTTCATTGATTTTTAATGATCCGGTTTGAGCTTTTTCTCCAGTAGCATAAACAGATTTAATTTCATCATGTTTTGTAGTAACAATATAATATTGTTGTTTTCTCTTAACTATATAATCAGTATATCCGCCTTTAACAGGATATGTACGATTTGCTTGTCCATATTTATTTGTAAGATAATTAATATCTTTACCTATCCAAGTACCTATCCCATTTTTGGGAGCAGGATTTTCAGTCTGTTTTTTCACGGAATGTGATACTTGATTTGAATGACTTATTTTATTGTTGTTATTAGGATTTTCAAGAACATCAAATTTTAATCTTGGTGAGTAAAATAAATAAATTAAAAATGTAATTAAAAATACGACTCCTAAAACTTTGATTACTAACTTAGTCATTGCTCCCCCACCTCTTTAGAATTATATATATTGTACAAAATAACTATTTTAACAATCAAGCCATTCTTTTTTTCTAAACTCCAAATTTATTAATTAAACTACATTATACCTATTTACAAATAAAATAAACAATTAATATTAAAACATAATTTATACTAAACAATTTGATCATCGACTGCCAAAATATTAAAAATACCTGAGACACTCATTATGTCCCAGGCTATTCTTTAAAATATTCAATATTGTTATAAACCTAGTGTGGCTTTAATCACCGATGTAGTTTCTCCACCTGGATAAATTACATATAGTAATAAGTATACTGCCACACCTGTAATACCAGTAAAGAACCATATAATTGAAGCGACAGGTCCGATTCTTCTATGCCATTTAAATTTATCTTTAAATGCAGTAATAATTTGAACTAATCCTAATACGCCACCAATCGTAGCAAGATTAATGTGGAAGATTAAGAATATCTTATAATATGTTCTAACAGAATCTGGACCACCAAAATCTGTATTACCTATAAATATCGTTCGAGTTGCGTAAATTATAAAAAACGTTAATGCGAAAAATGCTGCCCATAACATAACTTTTTTGTGAGTATTAACATGACGATGAGCAATTTGCCACCATCCTATTGCTACTAAAATAGCACTAATTACGATACAGCTTGTACTAATAGTTGGTAGAATTGGTAAACTCATATGTTCCATCCTTATTTAACTTAGATATTTTAAATCATTTTTATTAAAGAGATGACAACAACTAATGCAAAGAATACTACTAAATAATTTAGTGAATAGATAAACATTTTTGTTGCCCACTTAGTTTGATCAGTATTTTTCTTAAATGTTGTTAAACCTATAAAAATCCATCCAAGATTTAATAAAGTTGCTAATACAACAAACGTAGTGCCTAAACTAGATAATAAGAACGGTAATGGTAATAAAAATACTAACCAAATAAACATACTTACTCTTGTACGTTTAAAGCCTTTTACTGAAGGTAACATAGGAATATTTGCTAATGAATATTCATCACTACGTTTAATAGCTAAAGCATAGAAATGAATAGGCTGCCAACAAAAGACAACTAAAAATAAAGCAAAAGCTACAAGACTTATTTGTCCATCAATAGCTGTCCATCCAATTAAAGGTGGCACAGCACCTGGAAAACTTCCTACTACTGTGTTCCAAGTCGTATGTCTTTTAGACCAGATTGAATAATATGATACATATCCTACTATACCAAAAAGTCCTAAAACACCTGATGGCACATTTAATAAGAATAAACATGCTTCTCCTACTAACATCATACCAAAACTTAACATTAATAAATGTTTATCTGAAATTCTATCGTTTACTGTTGGTCTACTTTGTTTACTTGGCATAATTTTATCGATATCTTGATCATAATAATTATTTAATGCACAAGCACCACCCATAATTAATGTCGAACCTATCAACATTAATAGGATTTGAGGTATTGACGATAGGAAGGAATGATTTGTCATTACAATAGCTAACCAAGCGCCTGCAAAAGCAGGAATTAGGTTACCCTGTACCAAGCCCATTTTAATAATTTGTTGTAGTTCTTTAAAAGACACTCTACTTGACGGCTGTGATAAAGTGTGTTCTTTACTCATGGTTCCCCTCCTTAAAATTTTCATATAGTACTATGATATAATAATTACTTATAAAAGGCTAGGTTATATCTATTTAAATTGTGACACTTTAACGACTTCCTGTCTCACTAATTTTTTGTCTTTAATTATTGTAGTATAATAGTTGTAATATTTATAATTATATCTTTTATATTAAAATCAGAGCATAAATGGATATCATATTACAAAATATTTTAAATTAATGATGGGGTGTTTAAACTTGTTTAACAAACGAAACCTTAAATGGTTATCAATCGTAGCAACAATTATTATGGCATTGGTACAACTTGGGGGCGCCTTAGTAACTAAGACGGGCTCTGAAGATGGCTGTGGTGCTTCATGGCCTTTATGTCACGGCGCTTTATTACCTCAGAATTTGCCAATTGCTACAATCATTGAATTGAGTCACCGAGCTGTATCAGGTTTATCATTAATTGTTGTGTTATGGTTGGCCATCACAGCTTGGAAAAATATAGGATACATAAAAGAGGTTAAACCTTTAGCAATTATTAGTGTCGCTTTCCTATTAATTCAAGCCTTAATTGGCGCAGCAGCTGTTATTTGGCAACAAAATTCTTACGTTTTAGCCTTACATTTTGGAATTTCATTAATTAGTTTTTCTTCTGTGTTCGTATTAATGCTTATTATTTTTGAAGTGGATAAAAAATATGAGGCTGATGAATTATTTATAAAAAAACCATTGCGCAATCTTACTTGGATTATGACGGGCGTTGTTTATGTCACTATTTACACTGGTGCTTTGGTTCGCCACGCTAAAGCAAGTTTAGCATATGGAAGCTGGCCATTGCCGTTTAATAATTTAGTACCCCATACTGAGCAAGATTGGGTACAATTTGCACATCGCGGTATGGCATTTATCACTTTTTGTTGGATTATGATTACATTTATTCATGCCATCAAAAATTATTCTGAAAACCGTACAATTAGATATGGCTATACTGCTGCATTTATTTTAATTATTTTACAAGTGATTACGGGTGCATTGTCTGTAATCACACATGTTAATTTAATTATTGCATTGCTACACGCACTTTGTATTACTATACTTTTTGGCTTAATCGCTTACTTTATTTTACTCATGCTTCGTTCAATTAGAAGTGAAAAATCAAAAATCAAATAAAGTTTTAAAAGACATGTTAGAGTTATTGTAAAACATGGAATCTCTAACGTGTTTTTTATGCAAAAAAGCATAAGATAGAATGTCATTTAACTTTCTATCTTATGCTTTTAAACTTTTTAATACCTACTCAGATTTTTCAATTTCGATTAATAAATCTCCCGTTGCAATAGCATCACCATTTCCAACAGTAACTTTTTTAATCACTCCATTAAATGGAGCTTGAATTGTTGTTTCCATTTTCATGGCTTCAGTGATTAATAGTGGTTGATTTACTTTAACCTCATCACCTACTGAAACTTTAACTTCAGTCACACTTCCTGGCATTTGAGCTCCTATATGATTTGGATTTGTTTTATCTGCTTTAGGTTTTACATTCGCATTTGTTTTTATGTTTTCATCTTTAATCGTAATACGACGAGCTTGACCATTCATCACGTAATAAATTGTTCGATTACCCTTTTCATCTGCTTCACTAATTGTTTCAAGTTTAATAATTAAACGTTTTCCGTTTTCAATTTCAATTTCTACAGTCTCACCGTTACGCATACCAAAGAAGAATGTCGGTGTATCAAGTAATGATAAGTTACCATATTGTTGTCTAGTTTGAATAAATTGATCAAATACTTTTGGATAAAGTACATAACTTATAATATCTTGCTCAGTCACTTCACCATAATTTTTATCTTGTAATTGTTCTCGTATTTCATCAAAATCTACTGGTTTTAAATATTCTCCTGGACGTTCAGTTAGCGGTTGTTGACCTTTTAAAATAATATCCTGCAATTGTTTATTAAAGCCATTTACTGGTTGACCAATCTCACCTTTAAAGTATGACACTACTGATTCAGGAAAATCTAATTTATAACCTTGTTCAATAATAGATTGTTCATCTAAATCATTTTGTACCATATATAACGCCATATCTCCTACCACTTTTGAAGATGGTGTCACTTTAACAATATCTCCAAACAAGAAATTAACACGACGATACATATCTTTGACTTCATTAAAACGTTCACCAAGACCTAAACTTTTAGCTTGTTGACTTAAATTAGAGTATTGACCACCTGGCATTTCATGTTGATAAATTTCTGTATTAGGTGACTTAATATCACTTTCAAAGTCAACGTAGTATGGGCGAACAGTACTCCAATAGTGACTTAATTCTTCTAAACCTTGAATATCTGTACGCATATTTCGTTTAAACCCATCTAATGCATAATATAAGGAGTTCACACTTGGTTGACTTGTTAAGCCACTCATCGATGCAATAGCTGTATCGATAATATCTACACCAGCATCGATGGCTTGTTTGTAGGTTAATAAACCATTTCCACTTGTATCATGTGTATGTAAATGTATTGGTAAATTAACTGCAGCTTTTAATTCTCCAACCAGTTCATATGCTGCTCTAGGTTTTAATAAGCCAGCCATATCTTTAATTGCTAAAATATGGAAACCTTCACGTTCTAATTCCTTAGCTAATTTAACATAGTAATCTAAAGTGAACACATTTGAACGTTCTGAGTTTAAAATATCCCCTGTGTAACAAATAGTACCCTCTGAAATTTTACCTGCTTTTTGTACCGCTTCATTTGCCACTTTCATTTGATCTACCCAGTTTAATGAGTCGAAAATACGGAAAACATCTACACCTGCTTTAGCACTTTCATCTACAAATTTTTGAATTACATTATCAGGATAATTCTTATAACCCACAGCATTTGAAGCTCTTAATAACATTTGGAATAATACATTTGGAATCGCTTTTCTAAGTTTTTCTAAACGCTCCCAAGGATTTTCTTTTAAGAAGTTGTATGCCACATCAAAAGTAGCGCCTCCCCACATTTCTAAAGAAAAACTATCTTTAAATACTTCAGCAGTTTTAGAAGCTATATTTAACATATCTTTTGTACGTACACGCGTAGCAAGTAAAGATTGATGCGCATCACGGAATGTCGTATCAGTAATTAAAACATCATCTTGTGCTTTAACCCAATCTGCAACTCCACTAGGGCCTTTTTCATCTAGTAATTGTTTTGTACCATATAGATGTTGAATTTTCTTTTTTGAAACTTGCGGAATCGAAGTTGACTCATAGTCTGGCTTCGTACGTTTTTCGACATTCGGAAAACCATTAATGGTTACATTCCCAATGTATTCTAATGTTTTAGTACCACGGTCTAATGTAGGTGCAATATCGAATAATTCCGGTGTTTCTTCAATAAATTTTGTTGTATAATCTCCACTTCGGAATTTTTCATTACGCATAACGTTAACTAAAAACGGAATATTTGTTTTTACACCACGAATACGCATTTCTCGTAAAGAGCGTTCCATTTTTTCTTCAGCTTGTTTAAAAGTAATGGCATGAGTAGATAATTTCACTAATAGTGAGTCATAGTAAGGCGAAATTTCAGCGCCTTGGAAACCATCTCCTGCATCTAAACGTACACCAAAACCACCACTTGAACGATAAGCAATAATCGTACCAGAATCTGGCATAAAATCATTTGTAGGATCTTCGGTAGTAATACGACATTGAATAGCATAACCAAGTGTTTGGATTTCTTCTTGAGGAGGTAAAGCGATACGTTTGTCAAATAGACTTGCTCCATCTGCTACTAAAATTTGAGTTTTAACGATATCAATTCCTGTAATCATTTCTGTAATCGTATGCTCTACCTGAACACGTGGATTGACTTCAATGAAAAAGAATTCATCGCCAGATACTAAAAATTCCACTGTTCCAGCGTTAACATATTTGATATTTTTCATTAATTGTAATGCAGACTGACAAATACGTTCTCTTAATTCATCAGGTAAGCCTACAGATGGTGCTACCTCAACTACCTTTTGATGACGACGTTGTACAGAACAATCACGCTCATATAGATGAACAATATTACCATATTCATCGCCAATAACTTGAACTTCAATATGTTTGGGATTATCGATGTATCTTTCGATATATACTTCACTATTACCAAATGATTTTTGTGCTTCAGATTTCGCACGATGAAACGCATCTTCTAATTCACTTTCTTCGCGAACAATACGCATACCTTTTCCACCACCACCACTTGTGGCTTTAATCATCAGTGGGAATCCTGCTTCTTTAGCAAATGCCTTTGCTGCATCAAAATTTTCAATTGGTCCATCTGTTCCTGGTATAACTGGTAAATTTGCTTTAATTGCAGTTGTTCTTGCTTTTACTTTATCACCAAACATATCTAAATGGTCTAGGTGCGGGCCAATAAATGTTATGCCCTCTTCATTACAACGTCTTGCAAATTCTTCATTTTCACTTAAAAAGCCATAACCAGGATGTATTGCATCTACATTCGCACGTTTTGCTACTTCAATAATACGTTCAATATTTAAATAACTTTCGGCTGGTCCTAAATCTTTTCCCACTAAATATGATTCATCGGCTTTATATCTATGTAATGAATTTTTGTCTTCGTTTGAATAAATTGCTACTGTTTGAATATTTAATTCCGTTGCTGCTCTAAAAATTCTAATTGCAATTTCACCACGATTGGCTACTAATAATTTTTTTATATGATTCAAACAAGAAACACCCCTTTATATTTTGAATATTCTAACTAATTAGATAATAAAATTTTATCTTAAAATACATGAGAAAGCTAATACTTTTTTACATACAATTTATAAAATGAAAATATAGTAACTAGGTTAGCTTAATCACTATTTTAAAATGTAATCATTAATAATTATTATACTTAATAACTTTATATTATCATTTATAGTTTGAAGACGCTACTGTAGACTAGTAATCCTTTAACTTGTCACATAAATGTAAAAAGAGTGGAAGCAAATTTTTTAATTCTTGCTTCCACTCTTAATAATGTTAGTTACATATTTACATCTATCATTAAATGATTTTAATATTGTCTAGGAATATCCACTTTTGTTTTTTTATTTTTTATTGCTCTTTTTTCTTCAACTTTAATTTGTCTTGCTACTAACAATAATAATCCCATAGCAATACTTAAGCTGATCATTGATGAACCACCAAAACTTATAAATGGAAGAGGAACCCCTGTAAGAGGAATCGTAGCTGATATACCTCCTAAATTTACGAACGTTTGACTACCAATATAACTCGCTACACCAACACATATTAATTTATAAAAATATGAAGATGTTTTAGTGGCTAATATAAATGCACGGAATACAATAAAAAATAATAATCCTATTACTAATAAGGCACCAATCAGTCCTAATTCTTCACAAATTACTGCGAAAATAAAATCTGTATGCGCTTCTGGAAGATAGCCAAGTTTCATGATTCCATTACCTAATCCTCGACCAAATAATCCTCCATTTCCGATTGCCATTAATGAATTGGATAAATGATACCCAGTTCCAGAAGAAGAACTAAAAGGATCGTAAATTGTACTAAAACGTGCCTTTAAATATTCTGGCATCATTCCAGTGAAAATAAAGAACCCAGCAATAAGAATAAATCCAAGAATAATATATAAAATAGGTCCTTTTACTATTTTCTTAGCACCTATACCTACGAATAAAAACATTGCTAATATAATAATTAATGTTAATAATGTTTGTCCAATATCTCCTTGTAAAAGTACTAAACCTAAACAAAGGATAATTAAAATAATTGGCCCTTTGATAATTCTTAAATTACCTCTTAACTGCGGTAATTTTTTACTTAATACATAAGAAATATAAAGAATTAAAGCAATTTTTAGCAACTCTGAAGCTTGTAAATTCATAAATCCTAAGTCAAGCCAACTTTTTGAACCATTAATATTTTTACCTACCAATAATGTTAAAAATAAAAGGACAAAGATGATAATCATAATCCACTGTTGAACTTTTGATTGTTTAAAGACTTTTATATTCATCATAAATGAAATAAAAAAAACAATAATGAAACTCATGATAACATAAATTAATTGTCTGTTATAAAAATATGTACCTGAAACCTCAACGCCACCTGTTAACGTTCCTTTAGTAGCTGCCACCATACTGGCACTATAAACCATCACTAAACCTATAAAACACAAAATAACATATGAAATTAATAATGGATAATCGATAAACTTAGAGGTTCTACCTATGTATCGAAATATATTTTTTAAATTATTCATAAAAAAGATCATCCAATTCTAAAAATTTAAACTATATATGCTCATTAAAACGATTTATCAAATTAAATTCTGTCTAAACTATTATATACTTTGTAATTATTAATTAACAAACATAAACGTAAAAAATAAAATAAAAGGACTGAAAATATTATTTACATAACATTTCAGTCACTATCATAAATTATTACATCTATTAATTCTTGCTCATTATAACACTTTCATATTCAAAGCATTAGACTTAGAGTTATACGTTTGTGAATGCTTCATGCAATTTAGATAATTCTTTTTCTAAACGAAGCATTAAATTTTTACCGTCTTCTTTATCAACTAAACCAAGTTTCACAGCAAAGTCTACTTCTTTTTGTAAACCAAACATTTGTGTGTCGAGAACCTCTTCATATAGTGGGCAAGATGGCATAGTTAAATTATCCATTTGAACCTTAATTAAATGCAAGATTCGGTCAGCATCTTGATTTAATTGCTCATAAGCTGCACTATTTATGTTCATTTGCTTCGGCATCACATTCTCCCCCTATCATTAAATATCTTCATATCAGAAGTTTATCCTACTACCTTTTAAAAAGCAAGTTTATTCAATAAACCCTTCATTTTAAATATGATAAAATAATGGTTAGATTGAAACTAGGGAGTGGGCAAGATGATTCAAATTAAAGGAGACGTCAAATTTCCTATTACTTTAGATAGTACAACATGGATTTTTGATGATAGAAAAGTAAAAATAGAAGATATTGAAAACGGTATTTTTGAAGGAACTAAACCTATTAAATTTGAAGATAACCGCGAATGGAATAGGGCTATTTTAGAAGGACAAACCAATCCTCCTACATTAAACTCTGAAATTAAGTATCGTAAACGTGCTGTATTAGAAGATTCATTTGCAATAAATATGACACCATTTTTTAAAAATGCAGAGCCTTTAGAAAGTGCAACTACAATTAAACTTTCAAATGATACATCTTCAATTGAAATTCCATTAGAATTATTACCTTATCTATTTTTCCAATTTGCTAAAGATGGTAAGCGATTGTACGATGATAATTCAGTAGATAGCTTTGTTTATAATCCCGAGGAGAACGCCTATTCATATCACTTTAAATATGTAACTCGTATTGAGGTGATTTAAGTTGCGAGAAGTACAATGTATTATTTGTGATACTAAGGTCTTAATTGATGAACGTACAGTTGAAGCTAAACGTCTACGTAATAATCCAATTAAAACATTCATGTGTAGTGACTGTAAAAGTCGATTAGACACACCTAGACAACGACCAAATGAAAATCGTAAATTTAATCTCCATTTTCCAAATGAAAACTTATAGTATACTTTTCAATAATAAAAAGACGCAACATCAAATTTGATGTTGCGTCTTTTTATTAGTTTTATTGATCTTGCATCATTTGTTTTACACGTTTCGCTTCTTTTTCACGTGCAGCTTTATTTAAAATTTTCTTTCTTAAACGGATACTTTGAGGCGTTACTTCAACCAATTCATCATCATTAATATATTCTAATGCTTCTTCTAACGTTAAAATTCTTGGACGATTCATTGTTTGAGTTTGATCTTTTGTTGCTGAACGTACGTTAGTTTGATGTTTAGCTTTAGTAATATTAACTGTTAAGTCGTTTTCACGGTTATGTTCTCCTACAATCATACCTTCATAAACTTCAGTACCTGGTTCCATGAAGTTTACACCTCGGTCCTCTAGACCAATGATGGCATAGGCTGTTGCTTGTCCTTGATCCATTGAAATTAATGCACCATTACGACGGCCACCAATTTGTGCTTTAACACGAGGTCTAAATTCTTCAAATGTATGATTAATAATGCCATAACCACGTGTCATAGACATAAATTCAGTTGTATATCCAATCATACCACGTGCAGGTACCATAAAGATTAAACGTGTTAATCCATTATCAGTTGTTAACATGTCTAACATTTCACCTTTACGCGCACCAAGTGATTCAATCACTGCTCCAGCATTTTCAGATGGAACTTCACATTGAACACGTTCAAATGGTTCACTTAATACACCATCAATTTCACGTAAAATAACTTGAGGTTTAGAAACTTGAAGTTCAAACCCTTCACGTCTCATATTCTCAATTAAAATAGATAAGTGCAACTCTCCACGGCCAGCTACAATCCACGTATCTGGAGAATCTGTTGGTGTAACTTTTAAAGATACATCTGTTTCAAGTTGTTGATCTAACCGTTCTTGGATTTGACGAGCAGTTACAAAATCACCTTCACGACCAGCAAATGGTGAATTATTTACTTTGAATGTCATTTCAAGTGTAGGTTCATCAATACGCAATACTGGTAACGCTTCTTGATGATCATGTGGTGTAACTGTTTCACCTACGTTGATATCTTCCATTCCTGATACAGCAATTAAATCTCCCGCTTGTGCTTCTTCAATTTCTTCACGTTTTAAACCAAAGAAACCAAAGATTTTTGTTACACGGAAGTTTTTCACTGTACCATCTAATTTAATAAGCGATACATTATCGCCGACACGCATTTTACCTCTAAATACACGACCAATACCAATACGACCAACGTAATCATTATAGTCTAATAATGCTACTTGGAATTGTAGTGGTTCATCACTGTTATCAATTGGAGCAGGCACGTAATCAAGAATTGTTTCATATAAAGACTGCATGTTTTCATCTTGTTTTTCAGGATCAAGACTCGCTGTTCCATTTACAGCTGATGCATAAACAACTGGGAAATCAAGTTGTTCATCATTTGCTTCAAGTTCAATAAATAAATCTAATACTTCATCTACTACCGCTTCTGGTCTAGCAGAAGGTTTATCAATTTTATTAACTACTACAACAGGTTTTAAATTTTGTTCTAATGCTTTTTTTAGTACGAAACGTGTTTGTGGCATCGTACCTTCGTAGGCATCTACAACAAGTACAACACCATCTACCATTTTCATGATACGTTCAACTTCACCACCAAAGTCAGCATGCCCTGGTGTATCTAAGATGTTAATTCTTGTACCTTTATAATTTATCGCAGTATTTTTAGCAAGAATTGTAATACCACGTTCTCTTTCTAAGTCATTAGAGTCCATTGCTCTTTCATCAACATGCTCATTTTCTCTGAAGATTCCAGATTGTTTAAGCAATTCGTCAACTAGTGTTGTTTTACCATGGTCGACGTGAGCAATAATTGCAATATTACGAACATCTTCTCTTCTATTAGTCATTTTATAATATCCTTTCTTGAGTAAATTCCCACTTTTAATTGCAACTTTTTTATTATATCATAATATTAACAAAAGATAACTAAAAGGTGGGGATGGGGATGGAAAAACCAAAATCTAAAGGTATATTCTGGATACTTTCTATTGTAGCAGTTATATTTTTAGTGCTCTTTAGTTTCAGCGTGGGTGCCGGAAGTATTCCAATGATGATTTTAACATTTATTCTTTTCATTGCAACGTTTGGCGCCGGATTTACGCTTAAGAAAAAGTATCGTGAAAACAATTGGCTATAATCAACCATTAAGATATATAAAGCTTGAGATATTTTTGTCTCAAGCTTTTTTTATTGAAATAAGATTTTTTATTTTTTAAAGCGTTGATGTAAATCTATTAAAGTAGCCGTATTAGGTGCTAGATAAATTTCTAATATTTCTTTATGAATATTTGAATTTCCTACTAATACTGAATTCGCACTTGAAATATTTAATGGTTCACCTAATAAGTTACTAGCTACGCCTCCAACTTCATTTAATACAATAAGACCACCAGCAAAGTCCCAAGGCTGTAATCTAGGTGTGATATAAGCAGCCAATTGTCCTTTAGCTACACTTATAATTTCTAAAGCTGCACTACCATATGCTCTACAGCTTCTTGCATCATTTACTATATCTTGAAATATAGGACCCATTTTAGGTTTGGTTACCCAATTTGGGTTGATACCAATTAAGCTTTTCTTTAGGGTGGTAGATTCAATCGTAGATAATGGATGTTTATTTTCAAATGCACCCTCACCTACCTTGGCATGATATAAAACATCTTTCATTACATCATATACAAAGCCAGCGTATGGTTTACCATTTCGATAGATACCAATTGAGATAGCAAAATTTTCTTTTTGATGTACAAAGTTTAATGTGCCATCAATTGGATCCACTACCCATACGACCCCTTCAACATGAGTTAAATCATGACCATGTCCTTCTTCCCCAATAACACGATGTTCTGGATAACTATGGGTAATCGCATCATATATATAATTTTCAGTAGCTTTATCAACATTTGTAACTAAGTCATTCGGATTTGATTTTGTTTCAATATTTAATTCTTCCTTCATCATTATTCTAACTTTATTTCCTGCTTCTAAAACTAAGCCTTTAGCAAAATCATATAGCGACATACTATCATCTCCTGTTGCTTACTATTATACATCAAATCAATTTTATAATTGTTATACATCATTTTATACCTTCATCACTATATATTAAACTCTTATGAATAGTTTATAAGCATAAAAATAGGTCGCCAATAAAAGCAACCTATCAAATCCATGATATAAAAGACTGAAAACATTTAAAATATATGAATAAATATGTACATTCATCTTATAATTATGGAAGATAAATAAATAAAAGATCATTAAGCTAATTTTAAATGTAAAATCGGGTAATCTCTACCTTGATTGTCTTTTTGAGATTCACTATATGCTTTAAAACCATTTTTAATATAAAATTTCAATGCATGTTGGTTATCTTTATTAACATCTACATATTGGATTTTATCTTCTTGAATCAGTGACTGAAGTATGATTGTACCGTAACCTTTATTAAAATGTTTAGGATCTATAAACAACATTTCCAAATTTTCATCATTAATTCCCGAAAAACCAATAACTTCTTTATCATAAAATCATAGATATGCATCTACATATTTTAAATAAGTTAGAAGGTCATTTTTTAATTGCATTCTATCTTCTTCTTTAAAAAAATCATGTGTTTTTACTACAGATTTCTCCCAAATTTTTAGTATTGTATTATAGTCTTTTTTCTTTTACTTTTATTAATCTCATGACACTCTCCTAACCACGAGGGGTAAAATCCTAAAAATTAAATGACTAACATCTAGGTACTGACTCTACCTTATTAGTTTAAATTAACTATCTATATTGTATATTACTATTCTATCATTATCACTTTGAAATATATGCTACAATAAACTCAACATACTATTAAAATAGGAGGAAGATCAATGACACAATACACATTTACACCTAAAGATTTTAAAGCATTTGACGTTGAGGGTTTAGATGAACGAATGGAAGCTTTAAATAAATATATTAGACCTCAATTACATCAGTTAGGCGATTATTTTAGTGAGTATTTCACTTCTCAAACTGGAGAAACATTTTATGCACATGTTGCTAAACATGCGCGTAGAAGTGTTAATCCTCCTATAGATACCTGGGTCGCTTTTGCACCTAATAAACGTGGTTATAAAATGTTACCCCACTTCCAAATTGGCCTTTTTAGGGATCAATTATTTATCATGTATGGAATAATGCATGAAGGAAAAAATAAAGAAGAACGTGTTAAAGTTTTTGACAAACATTTTAATGCATTAAAACAACTTCCAAATGATTATCAAATTAGTTTAAATCACATGAAAAAAGATAAACAATATATCAAAGATTTAAGTGATACTGATTTACATCAAGCTATTGATCGTGTTAAAAATGTGAAAAAAGGAGAATTTTTTATAGCACGTACTTTAGCCCCTAGTGATGAACGATTAAAATCAGATGAAACATTTTTAGCTTTTATTAAAGAAACATTTGATGAATTCTTAAAATTATATGAATAAATACTATTCTTCGGCCTGGGACTTTACTAGAAGTCTCAGGTGTTTTTTATTTTATTGGTAATCACTCACTGTCTTGAAGATCCATCTAAATTCAGTAATATTCTTTTTTACAACATTTTTAGGTTGACCTAAAAATATATTTAGGTTAATATAATTAAAAAGATTTTAGGAGTGTATGAATGAATTATATGAGTAATAAAAAACAACGTAGCTTAGACGAAATTAATAATACAGTAGACTTTAATAGTAATAAAAGTGCAAGCCAAAAATTTTTAGCTTTTTTAGGTCCAGGATTATTAGTAGCGGTGGGATATATGGATCCAGGTAACTGGATTACATCTATGCAAGGCGGAGCACAATTTGGCTATATTCTTCTTTTTATTATTTTAATTTCTAGTTTAGCTGCAATGCTTTTGCAAAGCATGACAGTTAGATTAGGTATTGCTACAGAGATGGATTTAGCACAAATGACACGTCATTATTTAAATCGCCCGTTAGCAATTATATTTTGGATAATAGCAGAACTAGCTATTATCGCTACAGATATTGCTGAAATTATCGGAAGTGCAATAGCTCTAGACTTATTGTTTAATATTCCTTTAATTATAGGTGCACTTATAACTGTTTTAGATGTTTTTCTTTTACTCTTTATTATGAAATTTGGCTTCAGAAAAATCGAAGCGATTGTCGGAACATTAATTTTTACTGTTCTAATTATTTTCTTATTCGAAGTATTTATTTCATCACCTAAAGTGATTAATATTCTTAACGGGTTTATTCCTCATAAGGATATCGTTACAAATCATAGTGTACTGTATATTGCTTTAGGGATTATTGGTGCTACAATTATGCCTCACAATCTCTATTTACATTCTTCGATTGTACAATCACGTAAATATGATAGAACTAATGAGAACGATAAGGCACAAGCAATTAAATATGCAACAATTGATTCTAATATACAATTAAGCATCGCTTTTATAGTAAATTGCTTGTTACTTATATTAGGTGCTGCACTATTTTATGGTGTTAATGCTGATAAATTAGGAGGATTTTATGATTTATATCATGCCCTTAAAACTCAGCCGCTTCTAGGGTCAGTACTTGGCAGTATCATGAGTACATTATTCGCTATTGCACTACTTGCATCTGGACAAAATTCTACAATCACTGGAACACTCTCAGGTCAAATTGTTATGGAAGGATTTTTAAGATTATCAATTCCAAATTGGTTAAGACGATTAATAACTAGAGGTTTAGCTGTCATTCCTGTTATAATTTGTTTAATTGTATTTAAAGGTAATGAAAATAAAATGGAACAACTTTTAGTACTTTCTCAAGTATTTTTAAGTATCGCTTTACCGTTTTCACTCATTCCTTTACAACTTGCAACAAGCAACAAAAAATTAATGGGCCCTTTTTATAATAAAAACTGGATTAACTTTTGTTCTTGGAGTTTAATTATTATTCTAAGCCTACTTAATGTTTATTTAATTATCGAAACATTTAAAGAATTTTTTGCATAAAATAAAACTATTGTTAAGGTATTGAACATGATATCTTAACAATAGTTTTTCTCTGTATTCTTTTAATTCATTATAACTTCCATAATATCATTGCAAACCACACTATATTAAACTTTCATATCAATGTCATAATATGAATAGTATAGATTTAATTTTTAATATTAATGTAGGTTTTACAAATACTCCAATAGAACTGATTATTGCGATTATATCATTTCAATGATGTATGCATTTTATTTTAATTTATATCTTTCTATTATTACATACTTATCCAATTTTATTTTTATTGACGATAAATAAACTCCCAAGCAATTTAATTCAAATTGCTTGGGAGCTATACGTAAAACTAATAACCTTCAATTATTCTTGATCAACTGAGTGTTTCTCTTTGTTTTCTTCTTTATTTAAAATTTGCTTACGTTCTTCATAATTCATTCGACGTTGATTAACAGCACTTGGCTGATTCTTTCTTTTTTCTTTCATACGTTGATTATAAGCTTTACGTTTTTCTTTTTTCTTAGCACGTAATTCCGCTTTTTCTCTTTTACGTTGTGCTTTTTGTTCTTTCTTATCAATATATGAGTCTGTTTCTACATTATTTTCATCATCATTAACTTCATTCGGCATACTATTTTTTGATTTATATTTATACTTTCTTTGTCTTGAAAGCACGCCAGAAGTATCATCATCATTTGAAGATTGTTGATATTCACTTGTTACAGCACGTTTAGGATATTGATTATATTTATCTTCCTCAATATCATCATTAAAATCTTGCTCATTATTATTTTGATTAATATGATTATAATCCTCATAATCATGTTCTCTTTCATTATAATAACTTGAAGGTTTACGACGAGTACGACGTTCTGATTTTTTAGTCTTACGAGGTGGTTCTATGTACTCTTCTTCATCATTATATTGAGTAGGTTCTTCTTCATAATAATATCTATCATCATAATCATCTCTTTGATTATAATAAGGGGGATAATCGTAAGTAGAACCATATGCTGGAACAGTTTCTAATTTACTTCTTCTTGCAAACATCATAATCGCTGTAATGAAGAAGAAGATTGGAATAATTAATGTAATAAATAATAACACTAAAGGCAAAGTAATAATGGAAGCAATTAAAAATAATATTCCAGATAAAATTCTAATATTCATAGAAATTAAAGCTAAAAATGAAATTAATAAACAAATGATAAAGTACACGATAATTGCCCAAATTCCATTTTGTAACCATATAACAAATTGAGTCGTATTTAGACTATTGTTAACTAGTATTTGTTGTATTAATTGATTATTATTCATGGAATTTTCAAGATTTTGAATTGATGTATCATTACTGAATGATACGAGTGCAATAAACATTGTAATAACCGTTAATATTAATAAGAAAATCCAACTAATCCAACCTAAAAGTTTCTCAGTTAAACGGCTCACAGGTCGTTTGATTTGTGTGTATCGTTCTCCTGACATTTATTACAACTCCTTAATTGACTTGTCAAATTATTATATCTAATTTATAGGAAAATAACTACTAATTATCACTTATTTTAACGACATTTTAAAATTCAAGAAACTTTCGTTATATTCTCCTAATGTTTTCTCCCCTAAATCTTTATAAACTTCTAATCGTTTTTGTTCTTTTTGAGTTGGATAAAAACGGTGATCATTTTTTATGTTATTAGGTAATAAATTTCTAGCCGCCTTATTCGGAGTAGCATACCCAACCCATTCTGTATTTTGTTTATTATTTTTAGCATCTAATAAAAAGTTAATAAATTGATATGCGCCTTCTTTATTTTGAGCAGTTTTAGGAATAACCATGTTATCAAACCATACATTCGAACCTTCTTTAGGAACCACATAATCATAAGTATCTCCCTCTTGAACAAGTGGTGCTGCTACACCACTCCATACTACAGCAATATGGCCTTCATTTTGTTGAAGCATCATAGTAATTTCATCGCCTACTACCCCTCTAACTTGAGGTGTAAGAGATTGTAAGTCTTGTTCTGCTTGCTTAATATGAACAGGATTGGAATCATTTAAACTATAACCCAATTTATTTAAAGCTAACCCTATAATTTCTCTAGCCCCGTCAACAAGTAATATGTCATTTTTGTATTTAGACTGATATAAATCGCTCCAACTATCAAATTGTTCATTAGGATACGCTTTTTTATTGTATAGAATACCTACCGTTCCAAAAAAATAGGGTAGTGAATAGGTATTATGTGGATCATAAGCCATATTCATATAATCAGAATCCAAATTTTTAATATTGGGTATTTTCTGATGATCTAAAGGTTCTAATAAATGTTCTCTTTTTAATTTTTGAACCGTATATTCACTTGGAAATGCAACATCATAATGTGTACCACCATTTTTAATTTTTGCTTCCATGGCTTCATTCGAATCAAACGTTTCATAAACAACTTGCATACCTGTCTCTTTTTCAAATTTCTTTATTAAATCAGGATCAATATATTCTCCCCAATTATATACATAGACTTTTTTACCAGTTTTTGTATGATCTTGAGAATTAAACCAATGACTTATTCCTAAACATATCAATCCTACTACAATGGCACCGATAATTAACTGAAAAAATTGTTTCATTCTATTGCACCTCTTTTAGCACTTCTACGTTTTAATGTATTTTGAAGTGCATAGTATCCAATAATACCTAGCACAATAGCTAAAAATAAGATTGTTGAAATAGCATTTATTTCCATACTGATACCTTTTCGAGCCATGGCATACACCTCTACTGATAAGACACTAAATCCATTACCTGTCACAAAAAAACTTACAGTAAAATCATCTAGAGAATAGGTAAGTGCCATAAAAAAACCACCAATAATAGCAGGCATTAAGTTTGGTAAAAGTATACGTCCGAGTACTTGAGATTCTGTAGCGCCTAAATCACGAGCTGCATTTAACATGTTATGATTCATTTCATATAGCTGTGGTAGCACAAGAATGACTACTATAGGTATACAGAATGCAATATGCGATGCTAATACTGTTCCAAATCCTAGCCCTAATCCAAATATATGTCCTAAAGCTGTGAACATAATTAAAAATGAGGCACCTATGACAACATCAGATGAAACCATTAGTACATTATTTAATGTAAGTAATGTCAATTTAAACTTCTTATTTCGCAAATAATAAATTGATATTGCTCCAAATGTTCCTATAATAGTAGATACTGCTGCGGATAGCAATGCAACTGCTATTGTATTAAATATTACAGACATTAAATGATCATCTTGAAATAAAGCTTGATAATGTTCTAATGTAAAATGTTCAAAATGTACCATATTTCCAGCTGAATTAAACGAATAAAACATTAAGAAAAAAATAGGAAGATATAATACAACAAGTAATATTCCTATATAAAGTTTTCCGTACCATTTCATTTAATTCACCCTCTTCCATTTGTTTCTTTAGATTTAGTAATAATTAAGATAAAGGCCATAAATACAATTAAAAAGATAGCTATTGTCGAACCCATTCCGTAGTTTTGAATAACTAAAAATTGTTCCTCAATAGATGTACCAATATTAATCACTTTATTTCCAGCTATCAGTCTAGTAATCATAAATAACGATAGTGCTGGTATAAATGTGACTTGAACACCTGTCATTATACCTTCTTTAGTCAAAGGAAGTATGATTTTACGAAAAGTAGTAAATGTATTTGCACCTAAATCACTTGAAGCTTGTAATAAATTATTAGGAATTGATTTCATGCTATTAAAAATAGGCAAAATCATAAATGGTATATAAATATAACTTGCAACAAGTAAAAACGCACCTGATGTAAACAACAAATTTAGGGGATCAATATGCATTATACCTAACATTTTATTAATCATACCTTCGTGACTTAAAATCCCAATAAAAGCATAAGTTTTTAACAATAAATTAATCCATGTTGGTATGATTAATATAAGTAACCAAATATTTTGGAATTTTGAAGATCTAATAAAATAGGCTGCAGGATAACTTATAATTAGTGTAATGATCGTTATAAGTGTCGCATAAAAAATAGAATCCCACATCATTTTTAAATATTTCATTGAAAAAACTTGGCGATAATTTGTAAAACTAAAGTGACCATTTATATCGATAAATGAAAAATATACAAGTAATAGCACAGGAATAATAATAAAAATAATCATCCATAATAAATATGGAATGATGAGAAATTTATTTAAATTACGCATGTTCAATATCCTCGTAACTTTCAATACGTTTATCAAATTCTTCTTCAGTTTCTCCAGGAACCATAATATGAATAGCTTCAGGTTCAAAAAACAAACCTACCTGACTTCCTATTGTGGTCTTTTTAGTAGATTGAATAACCCATTCATACCCTTTTTCATCAATACAACAAATTTCGTAATGTACACCTCTAAAAAGCATTGAATCGACAGTTGCAGTGAATAAACCTTGTGTCGATTCAACTAAAGAAATATCCTCTGGACGAATCACTACTTCAATTTTTTTCCCAGATGGAATCCGAGCATCAACACATTCAAAATCCTGACCATATATATTCACTACAAAATCTTTAACCATTGTGCCATCAACAATATTAGATTCTCCAATAAAATCAGCCACGAATCGATTCACTGGTTCATCATAAATATCTGTTGGTGTACCAAATTGTTGTATCTCACCATCTTTCATCACAAAAATATAATCACTAAGTGCCAATGCTTCTTCTTGATCATGAGTAACAAAAATAAAAGTGATGCCTAATCTTTTTTGTAACTCACGAAGTTCATATTGCATTTCAGTACGTAATTTTAAATCTAGTGCCGAAAGAGATTCATCTAATAATAAAATTTCAGGTTTATTTACAATAGCTCTGGCAATAGCGACTCTTTGTTTTTGTCCCCCACTCATTTCATCAATATGACGTTGTTCATAACCTGTGAGCTTAACAAGTTTTAATGCTTCTTTAACTTCCTTATCAATCTCTTGTTTAGAAAACTTTTTTAGTCTTAAACCAAAAGCAATATTCTCATATACATTTAAATGAGGAAATAAAGCATAATCTTGAAATACTGTATTTACTTTACGTTTATTTGCAGGTAATTTTTCGATAGACTGATTTTTATAAATAATTTGACCTTCATTAGGTTGTTCAAATCCTGCAATAAGCTTTAAAATCGTAGTTTTACCACAACCTGAGGGACCAAGTAACGTATAAAAATATCCCGATTCAATATCTAAGTTCATATTATTTAATATTGTTGTATCATTAAATTTCTTAGTAACTTTTTTAAAAGATAATAGTGATTCCAATCCATTTCCTCCTTTACAAATATGATGCTGTTGCTACAATTAGAATTTTAACTTCATTTTCTGAATGATTATGTAATTGATGTAATTCATTTGCTCTAAAATAAAGTACATCTCCCTCATAAGCTTGATAGCGCTCCTTACCTAACGTAAGTATTACACATCCCTCTAAACAATAAATAAAGGTATCAGATTCAGAAGGTTCAAAAGATTTGTACGATGATCCAGGCTTAATTGTTAATATAAGAGGTTCCATTTCATATTCATTTGAACTAGGTACAACCCAATTTAAAATATATCCTCTGTCATATTCATCATAAATAGTTCGTTCACTTTTTTTATATAATACTTTCTCTTTCGCTTTTTCTTTAAAAAAATCACTTGGTGTAGTACCTAATACTTCTAATATATTTAAAAATGTTTCCATACTTGGAGACGCATATTCACTTTCAATTTGTGAAATATATCCTTTTGATAAATCAGTTCGTTCCGCTAACTCTTCTTGAGTAAGATTTTTTTGACGTCTTAAATTTTTTAATTTATATCCAATCTGCATAACTAACCACCTAAAAAAGCTGTATATTGTTTACTATTATCAAACATTTTGTTTAATGCTTAATAAAAATAACAAAATACAGCTTTAAATTCAATAGGTATATTAAAAAATTGAGATTGAATTAGCAATCTTAATGTTTACTAAAATTTTCTCGATCAGGATGCTTTTTAACTTCTTGGATTACTTTATAGCTATTATAGCCACTTTTTTCTTCAAATTCTTTAAAAATTTGTTTTTCTTCAGCTTTACTTGGCACAATTTGTTTAAATTTTTTATATTGTTCCATTAACTCAGTACCTATTATAGACTTTTCATAATAGTTTTCGATTTGATTAAAAAATTTAATAACTTCAATCATTTCATCATTAGACCAATCTAAATCGAGTGGATATTGATATTCCATAGTTACCCTCCAAAATATAAACTTATTTCTATAAAAAAAGGTGGAACTAGATTCCTTATAAAAATCATAGTCCCACCGTAAATGGTTATTTCAATTATTTCAATTAAATACGTCGATTTAATTCACAATTATTTCAAAAGGAAATTACATAGTATGGATTGGTAATCCAATAGCTTTTTCGGCAACTTCCATAGTCATTTCACCTAATGTTGGGTGAGCATGAACAGTTAATGCGATATCTTCAGCATTCATACCTGCTTCGATTGCTAAACCTAATTCAGAAATAATATCAGAAGCACCATTACCTGCTACTTGAGCACCAATAACTGTGTCATCTTCTTTTAATGTAATTAATTTAACAAAACCAGTTGTATCATCTAATGATAATGCACGTCCGTTAGCAGCATAAGGGAATTTAGATGCTTTGAAATCTAAACCTTCTTCTTTAGCTTGAGCTTCAGTATAACCAACTTGAGCTAATTCTGGTTCAGTGAAGCATACAGCAGGCATACCAATATAATCAACTTCTGATGCTTGACCTGAAATTACTTCTGCAGCTACTTTACCTTCATAACTTGCTTTGTGTGCAAGTGGTAAACCAGGCACGATATCACCAATTGCGTAGATGTTTTTAATAGAAGTACGGCTTTGTTTGTCTACTTCTAATAATCCACGATCAGCAAATTTAAGACCTAATTCTTCTAAGCCTAATTCGTCTGTATTTGGACGACGACCTACAGTTACTAATACATAATCAGCTTCAATTGTTTTTTCTTCACCTTTAGCTTCGTAAGTAACTTTAACACCGTTTTCAGTTTCTTCAGCGTTTTTAGCCATAGCTTCAGTGATAATTTCAACGCCTTTTTCTTTCATACCTTTTTTAACAGGTTGAACCATTTGTTTTTCGAAACCGCCAAGAATTTCTTTAGCACCTTCTAAAATTGTAACTTCAGAACCGAAGTTAGCAAATGCAGTACCAAGTTCTGAACCAATATAACCGCCACCGACAACTACTAATTTACCAGGAACTTCTTGTAAGTTTAAAGCGCCTGTTGAATCGATAACGCGTTTACCAAATTCAAAATTAGGAATTTCAATTGGTCTTGAACCAGTTGCAATAATAGCATTTTTGAAGTTATACGTTTGAGCACTTTTCTCATCCATAACACGTAAACTATTTTCATCTACGAAATAAGCTTCACCACGAACGATGTCAACTTTATTACCTTTTAATAAACCTTCAACACCGCCAGTTAATTTATTAACAACTGATTGTTTAAATTCTTGAACTTTATCAAATTTAAGTGATACGCTTTCAGCAATAATCCCTAAATTTTCAGAGTGTTGAGCTTCTACGAAACGATGAGAAGCATGTAATAACGCTTTTGATGGAATACATCCAACGTTTAAGCACACACCACCTAAGTCACCTTTTTCAACAATAGTAACTTTTTGTCCTAATTGAGCTGCACGAATTGCAGCAACATATCCACCAGGACCTGCTCCGATTACAATAGTATCTGTTTCAATTGGGAAATCTCCAACTACCATGTTTTACCCCTCCATTAATAATAATTCTGGATTATTTAATAAGCGTTTGATATGATTCATAGCATTTTGACCAGTTGCACCATCAATTTGTCTGTGGTCAAAGCTTAATGATAATGCTAATACTGGAGCTGCTACAATTTCACCATCTTTAACAATAGGTTTTTGAGCAATACGTCCAATACCTAAAATAGCTACTTCTGGGTGATTGATAACTGGAGTGAACCATTGTCCACCAGCTGAACCGATGTTACTAATTGTACATGTAGCACCGCTCATTTCTTGAGATGTTAATTTACCATCACGAGCTTTAACAGCTAATTCATTGATTTCATCTGAGATTTGGAAAATAGATTTACGATCTGCATTTTTAACTACAGGTACTAATAAACCTCTTTCAGTATCTGCAGCGATACCGATATTCCAGTAATGTTTGTGTACAATTTCACCAGCTTCTTCATTAAATGATGTATTAAGTGCTGGGTATTTTTTAAGTGCAGAAACAAGCGCTTTAACAACATATGGTAAGAATGTTAATTTAATACCTTGTTCAGCTGCAACTTCTTTGAATTTTTTACGGTGATCCCATAATTCTTGAACATCAATTTCATCCATTAATGTTACGTGTGGAGCAGTGTGTTTTGAGTTAACCATTGCTTTAGCAATTGCTTTACGCATAGCAGGGATTTTTTCTGTAGTTTCAGGGAAGTCTCCTTCAAGTACTGATTGAGTTTGAACTGCAGAAGTATCTTCTGATGTTGAAGCAGCTGCACTTTCATTTGAAGCTGTTGCTGCTTGAGCACCGCCACCATTTAAGTGGTTATCGATGTCTTCTTTAGTAATACGTCCATTTTTACCTGAACCAGAAACTGCTTTAATGTTCACGCCTTTTTCACGTGCATATTTACGTACAGATGGCATTGCTTTAATTCGTCTATTTTCGTCTACTTTTTCATCTTGTGATGTTGAAGCTGCTGGAGTTTCTTCAGTTTTAGCTTCTTCTTTTGCAGGTTCTTCTTCTTTAGATGAAGCATCGTCATCATCATGACCTTTAAATTGCATTTCTTCTGCATCTGGTGCGTCAATTTTAACAATGACATCACCTACAACTGCTACAGTGCCTTCTTCAACTACTACTTCTTCAATTGTACCGCTTACAGGAGATGGGATTTCTACTACAGATTTATCATTTTGAACCTCTGCTAATACGTCATCCTCTTCAATTGTATCTCCGGCTGAAACAAACCACTTAACGATTTCACCTTCGTGGATACCTTCACCAATGTCGGGTAGTCTAAATTCAAATGCCACGTTCTTATCCTCCTAAGATTTAAATATTTATTATTTAAATAAATTTATAACATAGAGGAAGGACAGAATAATATGTCGTGTCTGTTTACACTTTATCATTTTGTCCTACGTCTCTAGTTTACAATTAATTATATATACTAATTATATATACATAAAATAAATAGAAAATACTTATTTTAAATATATAGATTCATATATAGCTTACTGTTTTGTATATACTATTAGAATTCTAAAATAGCTTTAGCTTGTTCAATAATATCATTTTTATTTGGTAACCAAACGTTTTCAGCTTGAGTAAATGGATATACAGTATCAGCAGCAGCAACACGTGCAATTGGAGCTTCTAATGAAAGAATAGCACGTTCAGCTAATTCAGCTGCTACAGTAGCACCAACACCAGCTTGACGTTGCGCTTCTTGAACAACTACTGCACGACCAGTTTTTTCAACTGATGCAACTAATGTATCAATATCGATTGGTTGAACTGTACGTAAATCGATAACTTCTACAGAGTAACCTTCTTTTTCAAGTTCTTCTGCAGCTTTTTCAGATTCTTGTACCATTGCACCGTATGCAATTAATGTAATGTCATTACCTTCTTTTTTGACATTTGCTTTACCAATTTCAATTGTATATTCTTCTTCAGGAACTTCTTCACGGAATGAACGATATAATTTCATGTGCTCTAAATATACAACTGGATCGTTTGATCTAATTGATGAAAGTAATAAACCTTTAGCATCATAAGGACCAGATGGAATAACTACTTTAATACCTGGTGATTGAGCTAAAATACCTTCTAAGTTATCTGCGTGTAATTCTGGAGTGTGTACCCCACCACCAAATGGTGTACGAATTGTTACAGGAGCAGTTTTAGAACCACCTGAACGGAAACGCGTACGAGCGATTTGACCAGCAACTTCGTCAAACACTTCAAATACGAATCCTAAGAATTGAATTTCCATTACAGGACGGAAACCTTCTACAGTTAAACCAAGAGCTAAACCACCAATACCAGATTCAGCTAATGGTGTGTCGAATACACGGTCTTCACCGAATTCTTTTTGTAAACCTTCAGTAACACGGAATACACCGCCGTTAACACCAACGTCTTCACCGAAAATTAAAACGTTTTCGTCATTTTGCAATTCAGTTTTAAGCGCATTGTTAATCGCTTGAACCATTGTCATTTGTGCCATGGCTTATTTCGACTCCTTCTCTTTGTAAATTTCATATTGTTCAGCTAAATTTTGAGGCATATCTTCATACATGATATCCATTAAATCAAGAACAGTTTGTTTTGGAGTATTGTCAGCCTCTTTAATTGCTTTCTTGATGTCGTCTTTAGCACGTTCAATAACTTCGTTTTCTTTCTCTTCGCTCCATAATCCTTTATTTTCTAAGAATTTTCTGAAACGAACTAACGGGTCTTTTTTCTCCCACTCTGCATCTTCATCTGAAGTTCTGTAACGAGTTGGATCATCTCCAGCCATTGTATGTGGACCATAACGATAAGTCATAGTTTCGATTAATGTTGGACCTTCACCATTAATTGCGCGATCACGAGCTTCTTTAGTAGCTTGATATACAGCTAATGCATCCATACCATCAACTTGGATACCAGGGATACCTACTGCAATTGCTTTTTGAGCTAATGTAGTAGCAGCTGTTTGTTTACTACGTGGAGTAGAAATAGCATAGTTATTGTTTTGGATAACAAAGATTGCTGGTGCTTTATAAGCAGAAGCAAAGTTAATACCTTCGTAGAAATCACCTTGTGAAGAACCACCATCACCAGTGTAAGTGATAGCAACTGCTTTTTTACCACGTTTTTTAATACCGAATGCCACACCAGCTGTTTGGATATATTGTGCACCGATAATGATTTGTGGACTGAATGCGTTTACGCCTTCAGGGAATTGGTTACCTTTAAAGTGACCTCTTGAGAATAAGAAAGCATCAGTTAACGGTAAACCGTGCCAAATAAGTTGTGGTACATCACGGTAACCAGGTAAAATGAAGTCTTCTTTTTCTAAAGCATATTGAGAAGCTAATTGAGATGCTTCTTGTCCTGCTGTTGGAGCATAGAAACCTAAACGACCTTGTCTATTTAAAGAAATAGAACGTTGGTCAAGAATACGTGTCCACACCATTCTTTCCATTAATTCTACTAATTGTTCATCAGTTAAATCAGGTACTAAGTCTTCATTTACGACATTACCATCTACGTCCAAAATTTGAACCATTTCAAATTTCGACTGAGTATCATTTAATACTTTTACTGCATCGAATTGGGCTTGTAACTTAGGAGCCATTCAATTCACCATACCTTTCCCATATAATAGAAATTCATTTTATCCACTCATAGTGTACCACAATTATTTTAGACTGTTAAACATTTTCATAAAGTTCTGTATTACTAAAAAAAGATACAGTCTGAGAAACTGTATCAATGTAACAATTAACACTGTATTAGTGATGTTAAGAGATTAAATGATCGACGTCTTGTTTTTCTTTATTAACTGTATTCATTGCCTTAGCATAAGCCTGGAATTTTTTCTTAAAGTTTTCTTGAGCTTTATTAAGCGCATTGTTTTTTTCGTCTACTTGAGATTGCGTTACTCCATCTTGTTTGACTAATTCAAATAAATCTTTTTCTTTACTTAATACATTTCTATAAGCCTTAGCATAGTCGTCATGTGTTTTATATTTGTTTTTTATAGCATCGTCAAGTTGTTTAACTTCTTTTCTTTTATTATCATTTTTAATATCGTTAATATGAGAATCGCCTTTTTTAAATTGCTTTTCGGAATTTTTTAAAATTGAAACTTCCTTATCAAAGGTTTTTTCTCGTTTATCAATATTATCAAGTACATCGTCAGCTGCTTTACTACGTGTATTACTGTCATTGCTATTTGCTTTTTTATACAAACCTTGTTTCTTTTCTTCAAGTGAATTTAGTTTTTTACTAACCTCATTTATAGATTGTTCTTTATCAAATGCTTTTTGAACATTCTCGTCATAAGCTTTTACCTCTTTTTTATCAGTTGTACAACCAGCTAATAAAAGTGTAGAGGCAGCTGCAACAACTATGGTTTTACGTAATTTCATTAATGTCATTCCTCCTCATAGTGTTTCGATTGTAATATTATATAAAGATAGTTTATAAATCAAATGAAACTATATAATGTACGTAAATGTATATTATCTGTTATATTTTATATTATATAAGGAAGGTGTATAACATGTTAACAATGAAAGATATTATTAGAGATGGACATCCTACGTTACGCGAAAAAGCAAAAGACGTGAATTTACCTCTTTCTGAAGAAGATAAAAATACTTTGCGTGATATGCGTGAATTTTTAATTAATAGTCAAGATGATGAAATTGCTAAAAAATACGGTCTACGCTCTGGAGTAGGTTTAGCTGCACCACAAATTAATATCTCAAAAAAAATGATAGCTGTGTATTTACCTGACGACGGGGAAGGTAAATCTTACGACTATATGTTAGTCAATCCTAAAGTAATTAGTCATAGTGTCCAACACGCTTATTTACCTACTGGTGAGGGGTGTTTAAGCGTAGATGAAAATATACCTGGTTTAGTTCATCGTCATTATAGAACAACAATTAAAGCTTATGATATTGATGGTAATGAAGTTAAATTACGTTTGAAAGGTTATCCAGCAATTGTATTTCAACATGAAATTGATCATTTAAACGGTATTATGTTCTACGATTATATCGATAAAGATCATCCTCTTACTCCATTACCAGACTCAGTTGAAGTTTAATATTCAAGCCTAATGCATTTTTACATTATTGTAATAAATGTGTTAGGCTTTTCTTTTTTTATTCAATTTTCTACTACTTTTACTACATATAAACTGCTTTATTTATTCTGATACATAAGGTAAAATAAAAGTTAACTGAAATCATAGTAAATTACTATCTTTCAAAAATGAACGACATGTATGATTTGCCTTTAAGCACAGTAAAATAAATATTATTTTATATTAAAAATTTAAAATACCTGTTATGTAGCATTCACGTTAGATGTGAAAATAAATAAACATGTATATTTTATTTATTTTCTACTTGTGCTCATAAGACAATAAATAAACATTTATTTAGGAGGAAATATATATCATGGCAGTATTTAAAGTATTTTTTCAACATAATAAAGACGAAGTAATTGTTCGTGAGAACACAAACACAATTTATGTTGAAGGTGAAACTGAAGAACAAGTAAGACGTTATTTAAAAGATCGCAATTATAATATCGAATTTATTACTAAATTAGAGGGCGCACATTTAGAATATGAAAAAGAACATTCTGATCACTTTAATGTGGAGAACGCTCAATAATGAAACAATTACATTCTAATGAAGTAGGTGTATATGCTCTAGGCGGCTTAGGTGAGGTTGGTAAAAACACTTATGCTGTGGAGTATAAAGATGAAATTGTTATCATCGATGCTGGAATTAAGTTCCCTGATGATAATTTATTAGGTATAGACTACGTTATTCCTGATTATACCTACTTAGAACAAAATCAAGATAAAATTGTTGGTTTATTTATTACTCATGGACATGAAGACCATATAGGTGGTGTGCCCTACCTATTAAAGCAAATTAATGTGCCTATTTATGGTGGCCCTTTAGCTTTAGGTTTAATACGCAATAAATTAGAAGAACACAATTTACTGCGTAATGCTAGTTTAAATGAAATTACAGAAGATAGTGTTATAAAATCTAAACATTTTGAAATTTCTTTTTACTTAACTACGCATAGTATCCCAGAAGCATATGGTGTTGTTGTTGACACACCTGAAGGTAAAATTGTCCATACTGGTGACTTCAAATTTGATTTTACACCTGTTGGTGCGCCTGCTAATATCGCCAAAATGGCAGAGCTTGGTAAAGAAGGCGTATTATGCTTGTTATCTGACTCTACGAATGCGCTAGTTCCTGATTTCACATTAAGTGAACGTGAAGTTGGACAAAATGTAGATAAAATTTTCCGTAACTGTAAAGGTCGTATTATTTTCGCAACCTTTGCATCAAACATCTATCGTGTCCAACAAGCGGTGGAAGCAGCAATTAAATATAATCGTAAAATTGTAACTTTTGGCCGTTCAATGGAAAATAATATTAAGATTGGTATGGAGCTGGGTTATATCAAAGCACCCCCAGAAACATTTGTTGAGCCTAACAAAATTAATAATATTCCTAAACACGAGTTACTTATTTTATGCACTGGCTCTCAAGGTGAACCAATGGCTGCACTTTCACGTATCGCTAATGGTACACACAAACAAATTAAAATTATACCTGATGATACTGTAGTATTCAGTTCTTCTCCTATTCCAGGGAATACTAAAAGTATCAATCGTACAATTAACGCATTATATAAAGCTGGTGCTGATGTTATTCACAGTAAGATTTCTAACATTCATACATCAGGACATGGTTCCCAAGGCGACCAACAGTTAATGCTTCGTTTAATTCAACCTAAATACTTCTTACCTATTCATGGTGAATATCGTATGCTAAAAGCTCATGGTCAAACAGGTATTGATTGTGGTGTTAAAGAAGAAAATGTCTTTATTTTTGATATTGGTGATGTCTTAGCTTTAACACACGATTCTGCGCGTAAAGCTGGTCGAATTCCATCTGGTAATGTATTAGTTGATGGAAGTGGCATCGGTGATATTGGTAATGTTGTCATTCGGGATCGTAAATTATTATCTGAAGAAGGATTGGTTATTGTTGTAGTAAGTATTGATTTTAATACAAATAAACTTCTTTCAGGTCCAGATATTATTTCACGTGGTTTTGTTTATATGCGTGAATCTGGCCAATTAATTTATGATGCACAACGAAAAATTAAAACGGATGTTATTTCAAAACTAAATTCAAATGATGATATTCAATGGCATCAAATTAAATCTTCAATCATTGAAACGTTACAGCCATATTTATATGAAAAAACAGCTCGTCGTCCAATGATTTTACCAGTAATTATGAAAGTAAATGAAGAATAAAAACACACGGTATTTCTTAAGAAATACCGT